>JADGPQ010000002.1 GCA_017882325.1 Thermoleophilia bacterium | reverse complement strand
TGAACTCGCGGAAGTCGAGGGCCTGCGCCGCCCCCATGAACTCGATGCCCAGCACGCCGTAGGCGTTCTCGAGGATCTGGCGGTTCTTGAGGGCCGTGTTCATGCCCATCGAGACGAAGTCTTCCTGGTCGGCCGCCGCAGGGATGCTCATCGTGGAGGCCGGAGCCGCCAGGATCCGCTGCTCGGTGATAAGCGTGTCGGCGGCGTACTGGCTCAGCATGAGCCCGGAGTAGAAGCCGGGGTTCGGCGTGAGGAAATCGGGCAGTCCCTGACTGAGCGCCGGGTTCTCGAGGCGGTTGAGACGGCGCTCGGAGAGCACGCTGACCATGGTGATCGCTTGCCCGACAATCTCCATCGGCAGGCTGACCGGCGTGCCCTGGAAGTTGGCGCCGGTAAGCGTGAGCTTGTCTTCGGGCACGAAGATCGGGTTGTCGCCGACGCCATTCAGCTCGATCTCGACCTGGGACTTCGCCCACGCCAGCGCGTCGTGCGCGGCGCCGATCACCTGCGGCGAGGAGCGCATGGAGTAAGCGTCCTGCACTTTGGTCTTGATCTTGCCGGTCGCCAGGTCGCTGTTCTCGATGCACTTCTTGATGGAGGCGGCGCTGCGGATGGCTCCGGCGAAGCCGCGCAGCTCGTGCAGCTTGGCGTTGTACGGCTTGAGGTTGGCGAGCAGTGCTTCGAGCGACATGGCGCAGGCGATCTCGGCCTGGCGCAGCCAGCGGTCGGCGTCGTAGCAGAGTAGCGCGCTCATGGCGGTGAGGACGTTTGAGCCGTTGATCGCGGCGAGGCCGTCGCGCGCTTCCAGCCCCGGGACGGGGATGCCGGCGCGCTCCATGGCCACCTTACCGGGTAGGCGTTCGCCTTCGTAGAAGGCCTCGCCCTCGCCCATCAGGAGGAGGGCGAGCTGAGCCATGGGGGCGAGGTCGCCGGAGGCGCCCACGGAGCCCTTTTCGCAGACCACCGGCGTCACGCCGCGGTTGAGCATCTCGACCAGGGCCAACGTGATCTCGGGCCGATTGCCCGAGTTGCCGTGCGCGTGCACGTTGATGCGCCCCGCCATGGCGGCGCGCACGACCTCGGGGGACGCGGGCTGGCCGAAGCCGGCCGAGTGGTTGTACACGAGGTAGCGCTGGAACTGCGTGACCTGCGCGTCGTCGAGCACCATCTCGGAGAACTCGCCGATGCCGGTGTTGGTGCCGTACATGATCTCGCGCGCCTTGATCTTGTCTTCGAGCATGGCGCGACAGACCCGGATGCGTTCCACGGCCGCCGGGTCGAGCTCGACCTTCTCGCCCTCGCGGGCGATGCGCACGAGCTTCTCGACGGTCAGCGACCCGCCGTCCAGGATGATGGTCACGACGTCTCCTTCCAAGATGAATCGAGCGCCGGCGGGGCCGGGGCGTACGCCAACTGCCGAAACGACGCGTCTGGCAGGCAGGACTCTAGGGGAACCCGCGCTGGTTTCACAGCAAGCTCGCCGGATTTCCGGGATTACGGACGCAAATCACCGGCGCGGAGCTACGCACGCAGGCGGAGGGCGATCTCGTGCGAGACCGCTTCGACCATGTGCTCGGCCCGCGGCACGCCGAACTCCTCGATCCGCCAGCTGGGCGCCGTGATGCTGACCGCCGCGTCGAAGTCAGGAATGTCGATCGTACAGGCGATGGCCGTGACGCCGGTCTCGACCGCGTCGGCCATCGTGTGTGCCGCGCCGGGGCCTTCGAAGGCGGCGCCGGTCGCCGTGCCCGCGAGCGGTACGCGCCGACCGACCCACCCAGTGTGCCGCAGGGCGTACGGGCTCTCCACTTGGTCGACATAGATGGCGTGGTCTCCGTCCAGCACGATCAGGTTGGCCGTCTCCTGCGTGGCGTCTCTGAGGCGCATCAGGTGGGCGCGGGCCGCGATGCGCAACCGGTCGACCCAGCCGACTCTGGAGGCCAGGCTCACCAGCTCCAGTCCCAGGGAGTACGTGCCGTCCGTATCGGCGTGCAGCAGGTCGCTCTCCACGAGGTAGGGAAGAATGCGCGCGACCGCTCCCCGCGACATCCCCGCTCCGCTCGCGATCTGCCGTGGCGTCAGGCCGCGAGACACCGTCGCGAACGCCCTGAGCACTGCGAGTCCGTGCGCGAACAGGGGAGCATCGGCGCTCAGCTCGAAGGCGGCGCTGCCCAGCGTCCAGGCGCGCTCGTTTGCGCGATAGGCGACAAAGCGTCGCGACTTCAACAGGTTGAGCAGGCCGTACGTGCTCGACCTGGGGATGTTGCACGACGAGGCGATGATACTGGCCGGAGCGGGGCTGTTTCTGCGCCCCAGGAACTCGAGCACGTCGAGCACCCGGGCGGCACCCCAAGTAGTGCCTTGCTCTTCTGGCAGTCGGCCCTGCGGCACGGTACCTACCAATCTCTTCGCCGAGCGTCAATCCAGCATAGCGGCCGCGACGGCATGCGGCAACGAAAACGAGTACAGCTGCTTGGACTGCCGGGTCAGCCCCTTGATGCGCCTGCGGTCTCGCGTCAGGGTTGTTCCGCATGTCGCAACGTCTCTTTCGGAAGGAGTCCTTCGGTGCCCGATCATGATCCGCCGCCTCGGCCCGGCACAGGCCGGCTGACCTATCTCAGCGGAGCCGACAAGCAGGCGATCTACGATGCCGCCCTGGATATCATCGCCGGCATAGGCATGCGCGTGCTCCACGAGGAAGCCCGAGAGCTGCTGGGTGACGCGGGCTGCACTGTGACCGACGCCGACCTCGTGCGCATCCCGCGCACGCTCGTGAAGCGGGCGCGGGCCACGGCCCCGAACATGATCGAGGTCTACGACCGCACCGGCGCGCCGGCGATGTCCCTCGGCGGGCGCAACAGCTACTTCGGCACCGGATCCGACCTCATGAGTACTTACGACCTCGAGACGGGCGAGCACCGGCCCAGCGCCCTGTCCGACGTCTCGCGGGCGGCACGGCTCTGCGACGCGCTGCCCAATATCGACTTCGCCATGTCGTGTGCCCACCCCAACGACATCGCGCCGCACCGCTCGTACCTCGAGAGCTTCCGCGCCATGGTCACGAGCACCACCAAGCCGATGGTGATGACCTCCGAGAACGCCGGCGATCTCAAGGTGTTGTGGGAGATCGCCTGCGAGCTGCGCGGCGGCGCCGAGGAGCTGCGCGCCAAGCCGTACTTCACCATGTACCTGGAGCCCGTGAGCCCGCTCTCGCACCCCGTGGAGAGCATCGAGAAGCTGCTCTTCTGCGCCGACTGGGGCATCCCGGCCATCTACTCGCCGGCGCCGCTGGCGGGCGGCACGGCGCCGATCACGGTGGCCGGCCACACGGCGCAGGGCGTCGCCGAGTCGCTGTTCGGCCTCGTCATCCACCAGCTGCGCAAGCCGGGCGCGCCATTCCTCTTCGGGATCGGCCCGGGGGTTCTCGACATGGCGACGTCTCAGTCTTCCTACAACGCGCCCGAGTATCTGATGGGCTACGTCTGCGCCGTGGAGATGGCGCGCTGGCTGGACCTGCCGAACTGGGGGTACGCGGGCACGACCGATGCGCAGGTGATCGACGCGCAGGCGGGTATGGAGGCGGCCGAGCTCACGTTCTTGAGCCTCGCCGCCGGCTCCAACCTCAACCACGACATCGGCTACATCGACTATGGCATGACGGCGTCGCTCGAGCTGATCGTCATCATGGACGAGTATCTGTCGCTGAACCGCCGCATCTTCGCCGGCGTCGAGGTCACGCCCGAGACTCTGGCCGTCGACACGATCCGCCAGGTCGGCCCGGGCGGCGACTTCCTGAGCAGCAAGCACACCGCCAAGCACGTGCGCACGGCGCAGTGGCGGCCGACGATCATCAACCGTCAGGGTTACGTGCGCTGGCAGGAAGAGGGCGGGCTTGACCTCCGTGAGAGAGCCCGCCGCAAGGCCCTGAGGCTCCTCGAGACCCACCAGCCGCAGCCGCTCGCCGCGGATGTCGCGACGCGCATCGACGCGCTCGTGGCCGGCTTCGTGCCAGGCGCGTAGGCGGTGATCGAGCAGGCCGATGTCGTGGCCGTCCACGAGGCGGCTCTGCGGGTGCTCGAGCGCACCGGCGTGCTTGTGCACGACACCGCCGCCGTCGCACTTCTGCGCGCCCACGGCGCACGCGCCGACGGTCGGCGGGTGTTCATCGGGGAGGGCGCGGTGCGGGCGGCGCTTGCCGTCGCGCCCTCGTCCTTCACCCTCATCGGCCGATCGCCAGCCCGCGACGTGCGCTTCGGGGACGGCCACGCCGTCTTCGGCTCATGCTCGGGTCCCGCCTATGTGCTCGATGGCGACCGTGCGCGGCCGGGGACCCTGGGCGACCTCGAGGCCACGATCAAGCTGGGGCACGTCTCGTCCTCGATCGAGTACCACGGCGACAGCGTCGAGCTGCTCGACCTCCCGGAGGAGCGGCGGACGCTGCGTGGAACTCACGCACGGCTGGTGCTCAGCGACAAGGCGAGCGAGTGGGTCGCGACGACTGACGACGACCTCGATGTGGCCGTGGCCGCTCACGAGATCCTCTTCGGGGCGGCGTGGAACGAGGTCCCGCGCGGGCTGATCATCCTGAACACCAGCTCGCCGCTGCAGATCACCTCGGAGACGGCGCGGCTCCTCGTCCGCTGGGCGCGTCTCGGCCAGCCCACCTGCATCACCTCCTGCGTGATGGGCGGCACCACTGGCCCTGCTACGCCGGCCGGCGTCCTCGTAGTACAGCACGCGGAGGTGCTGGCCGCGTTGGTGCTATCCCAGGCCGCTGGCGCGGGCTCCCCCTTCATCTACGGCGGCCTCTCGACGATGGCGTCGTTGCGCACCGGCGCCGCGCTCTTCGGCACGCCGGAGTTCGCGCGCATGGCTGTGGCATCCGTGCGACTCGCACATCACTGCGGCTTGCCGGTGCGCGCAGGCGCCGCCGTCACCGACGCGCACGTGCCCGACGCACAGGCGGCCGCTGAATCACTTCGGGGCCTTGCCAGCGCGGTCCGCGCCGGCGCCGACTTCGTCTTCCAAGCCGCCGGCATCCTGAGCGCTTTCAACGTCGTCTCTCTCGAGAAGTTCGTGCTCGACGACGAGATGCTCGCCGGACAGAGTGCGCTCGAACGGCCGGTCCGGACTAATCGCGAGGACCTCGCCGAGGACGTCATCGCGGAGATCGGTCCCGCCGGCAGCTACCTGTCGGCCGGTCATACCCGGGCACACGCCCGCGACCATGACCGGTCCACCTTCCTGGCGCGCGACGCACTCGAGAAATGGACGGACGGGGGTGGCGTGGACGCTCGCCGGGCGGCGGCCGGCGAAGTGGCGCGCCGCCTGGAAGCCTTCACACCTCCGGACGATCTCGATCCTCTCGTCCGCCGCCAGCTTGACAAGCTCTGCCTGGTCTGACCAGCGCGTCGCAAGTCGGCCAGGCGCTGCCCGCTGGCGCCTCGCGTCTTAGGCATTTCATTCGCCAACGGACGAGTGCTATGCTCATAGTATGCTTTCGCCGGTCCAGCGCTCGCCGCCGCCGGGGTTCGAGCGTGGCGACGCGCGCAAGGTGTCTCGCTGACTGGACGCAGTGACAGAATCCTTGACACCGTCTCCGCAATCGCTAGTCTCGCGGCTAAGGGACGCGTGACCGACGCGTCCGAACATTCTGCGGCACCGGGGGTTCGTATGGACGACGATCTGTCCCCGGTGAGGCGCGGGGGTTCCCTGTAATGCCGGGAATCGCGCTCCACCCCGTGGCAAAGTGTACTCGGGAGTATCCACCAAAGGGGGTTCTTACGCACATGAACACTCGATCCCTGTTCCTTTCAGGAGTCTCACGCGAGAGACTTGCGCGTACGGTGGCTATCGCGGCCGTCCTGCTACTCGTCGTGGCGCTGCTCGCCGTGGTGGTCGCGTGCGGCAGCTCCGGCAGCAGCAGTAGCGCCAGCCCGAACGCCGGCGCCATCAAGATGGGCGGCGTCCTCAAGATCGGCTCCCAGCCCGGCAACATCAACTTCGACCCGGCCCTGTTTGCCGGCGCCGTGCCCGACATCCTTCTGCAGCAGCAGATCTACGAGAAGCTCGTCACGCTGGGCCAGGACCTCAGCGTCCAGCCCACGCTCGCGACAAAGTGGGATTCGCCGGACGGCAAGGTCTGGACCTTCACCCTGCGCGACGGCATCACCTTCAGCAACGGTCAGCCGTTCACGTCCGCCGACGTGGTGTACACGATGGATCGCTTGCGCAGCAAGAAGCTTGGCTCTGCGATGGCCGATGTGTACGCCAACATCAAGAGCGTCACTGCGCCCGACCCGACGACCGTCGTCTTCACCCTCGCGTCGGTCGACTCCGAGTTCCCGGCTTCACTGACCGACTACCACACCTTGATGCTCTGCAAGTCGGTCAAGAACCCCGCGAAGGTAGCGGTCGGCACCGGCCCATTCACGCTCAAGTCCATCTCCGCTGAGGACCGCGCCATCCTCATGAAGAATCCGACCTACTGGGGCAAGGACGCCCAGGGCAACCAGCTTCCGTACCTCGATGAGGTCGACTTCATCTACTCGCCCGACATCGCCGGCCAAGTCGCCGGCCTGCAGGGCGGCTCGCTCAACTGGGTCGGCGGCCTTTCGGCCGAACAGAAGCAGGCGGTCGAAGGCAGCTCCAGCCTGAAGGCTGTCACCACCAATACGAACTACTGCTTTGAGCTGCAGATCCGGACCGACCAGAAGCCCGGCAGCGACCTCAAGTTCCGCCAGGCGCTCATGGCCGGCACCGATCGCCAGGCGATCGTCGGCCTGGCCGCACCGGGTGTCGCCGTGCCCGGCAACGGCACGCTGGTCGGCCCCGCGTACAAGGCCGACTACCTGACCACGTCGGTGCCGTACGACCAGGCCAAGGCCAAGCAGCTCCTGGCCGACGCCGGCTACTCGAGCGGCGTCAAGATCAAGCTTGTCGCGCAGACCACAGACCCCGTGCCGGCCGTCGCCACCGCGTGGCAGGCGCAGATGAAGCAGATCGGTGTCGACGTCTCGATCCAGCAGGTGCCGGTCGACGTGTTCTACGCCGACAAGGGGCAGGACAACTGGTACCAGGCCGCCTTCTCTGTCGTCGACTACGGCACACGCGCGGTGCCCAACAACTACTTCCAGCAAGCGCTGGTCACTGGCGGCGCATACAACTACTCCCGGTGGAGCAACCCGCAGTTCGACGCGCTGACCAAGCAGATCTCGACAGAGCTCGACCCGGCCAAGCGCGCCAAGTTGTATCAGCAGGCGCAGGCCATCCTGCAGGACCAGGTGCCGATGATGAACTTCCTGGTCAACACCGCGGTCGCCGGCCAGAGCGCCAACATCGACGGCGTCTTCCTGGCTCCCGACTACGCGCAGTCGCTCTTCCGCGACGCGCACTATACGCAGTGACGCAAGCGCACGATCATCGCCGCCTTGCCTGACGGCGGGCGGCGGGCACGGGGAGAGGGGGCCGCGCGGCCCCCTCTCCCGCGGCCGCACTACGCGAGAGCCTGACTGCCGGTGACGGCGGTCGATCGCTCCCCAGGTCGTAAGAGCCGGCGGAGACACTGAGGACGGAGCCGTGGTCGAACCGAACCTGAACGACGAGCTTCTCGACGCCGCCATCATGGACGAGGGAGTCGCCGCGGAACTGCTTGCTCCCGGGAACGGCAACCCTCGTCCCAGCTCGTGGCGCCTCTACTGGCGCCGCCTCAAGAAGCGGCCGGCGGCGCTGGTCGGCACGATCATCTTCTGCGTGTTCCTCTTCCTGGCCGTGTTCGGACCTTGGGTCGCGCCGTACGACTACCAGACCCAGAACGTGAAGGTGCGCCTCGACGCTCCCAGCGTGGCGCATCCCTTCGGCGCCGATCAGTTCGGCCGCGACATCTTCAGTCGCATCATCGTGGGCACGCGCAACATCTTCCTCATCGGCGGCTTCGGCACCCTGGTGGCGGTCGTCATCGGCACCGCCATCGGGCTCGCCTCGGGCTACGTGGGGGGCACCAGTGACGAAGTGGTGATGCGCTTACTCGACGTGCTCCTCTCCTTCCCCTCGCTGCTGCTCGCCCTCGTGCTGCTGAGCACCGTGGGCCCATCCAACTTCAACCTCGTGCTGGTTGTCGCCATCCTCTACATCCCGATGGTGGCGCGCGTGGTGCGCAGCATGGTGCTCGATCTGAAGAACAAGGAGTTCGTCGAGGCCGCCCGGGTGCGCGGCGAGAAGCGTAGCTACATCCTTTTCCGCGAGATCCTGCCCAACTCGCTGCCGCCGCTGCTGGTCGAGGCCTCGATGCGCTTCTCGTACTCGATCTTCCTGGTCGCCTCGTTGGGGTACCTGGGGCTCGGCGTGCAGCCGCCCTCGCCCGACTGGGGCCTGCAAATCAACGACGCGCGCAACTTCCTGCCCATCGCGCCGTGGCTGCTGCTCTTCCCCGCCTGCACGATCGCCGTGCTGGTGGTCTCGACCAACCTGATGTCGGACGGGCTCCGCCAGGTGATGCTGCCCGGCGGCGGGAGGAACTGAAGTGGAGGCGCGGCGCCCCGTCTTCGAGATCGAGGGTCTGCACATCGACTACGCCACCGAGCTGGGCGTGCTCCACGCGGTGCGCGACGTCTCGCTCGCCGTGCGCGAGCACGAGAGCTTCGGGCTCGTCGGCGAGTCGGGCTCTGGCAAGTCCACGCTCGCCATGGGCGCCATCCGCTACCTCGCTTCCAACGGCAGGGTGACCGAGGGCAGCGTGCGCCTGAACGGCGTCGACTTGCTCAGCCTCTCGGGCAAGGAGCTCCGCGAGCTGTGGGGGTCGCGCATCGGCGTGGTCTACCAGAGCCCGCTGAGCGCCCTGAACCCGTCGATCGTGATCGGCAAGCAGCTGGCCGAGGTAGCGCAGCAGCACCTGGGCATGGACCGCGCTGCGGCGGTCGGACGCGTGACCGAGATGCTGACCAAGGTCGCGATGCCCGACCCGGAGGCGGTCATGAAGCGCTACCCGCATCAGCTCTCGGGCGGGATGCTGCAGCGCTGCGTGATCGCCATGGCGCTGATGACCGACCCCTCGCTGCTGATCATGGACGAGCCCACAACGGCGCTCGACGTGACCACGCAGGCCGTGGTGCTCGACCTCGTCGCCGACCTCAAGCGCGAGTCCGACTCGGCAATCCTCTACATCACCCACGACCTTGGGGTGATCACCAAGATCTGCGACCGCGTCGGCGTGATGTACGCGGGCGAGTTCATGGAGCAGGCCGACCTGTACGAGCTGTTCAAGCGTCCGCGGCACCCGTACACGCTCGACCTTCTAGGCTGTGTGCCACGCTTCGACCCCACGCCGCAGAAACGCTCGCTGGTCACGATCCCGGGCGCGATCCCGCGCGTCGACGAGCTGCCGCACGGCTGCATCTTCGGGCCGCGCTGCGGCTTCGTCGAGGAGGCATGCAAGGCCGCGCGGCCGCCGCTGGCGGAGGTCGCGGCCGACCACCTCTCGGCCTGCCGACGCTGGGCGGACGTCCCGCCGCCGGCCCAGTACCTGCGCGAGGCGACCGAAGCGGTGCGCACCGATGTCGAGGGGACCCGCCCCGACGTCCTGGTCGCGGCCGATCGGACCCGGGTCCACTTCAAGTCGACCAGAAGGCTCATCCGCGGCCGCGCGGCCCGTCCCATCCGCGCCGTCGATGGCGTCGACCTCGAGGTCCGCGTCGGGCAGACGCTCGGCGTGGTCGGCGAGAGCGGCAGCGGCAAGACGACGGTCGCGCGGGCGATCATCGGGCTCACGCCGGCGACCGGCGGCGAGATCACGCTCCACGGCAAGCCGCTGCCGCCGTCCACCGGCAAGCGGCCACGGGCGACGCTCCGGGAGATCCAGATGGTGTTCCAGAACCCCGACGCCTCGCTGAACCCCACGCGCAGCGTCGGCGACGCGATCATGCGGCCGCTCACGCTGCTGGGCGGGCTGAGCCGCCAGGAAGCGAGGAAGCAGTCCAAGGATCTCCTGCGGGCGGTCAGCCTGCCGGTGAGCTACTTCGAGCGCCTGCCGCACGAGCTGAGCGGCGGCGAGAAACAGCGCGTCGCGATCGCGCGCGCCTTCGCCGCCGAGCCCGAGCTGATCCTCTGCGATGAGCCCATCTCGTCGCTGGACGTATCGGTGCAGGGCTCGCTCATGAACCTGCTCATGAAGCTTCAGGTCGAGAAGCAGACCTCGTACGTGTTCATCTCGCACGACCTGTCGGCGGTGCAGCACCTCTCCGACGCCATCGCCGTGGTCTACCTCGGCCACGTCATGGAGATCGGCGACGCCACCCGCGTGCTCACGCCTCCGTTCCATCCGTACACGGAGGCGCTGCTCTCGGCCGTGCCGCTCGCCGACCCCGACATAGTGCAGAAGCCGATCAGGCTGGGCGGCTCGGTGCCCAGCGCCATGGACGTGCCGTCGGGCTGCCGCTTCCACCCGCGCTGCCCGCGCTTCCTCGGCGACATCTGCGTGGAGCAGGAGCCGCCCTGGCGCGAGGGCGAGGGCGACCACCGCATCTACTGCCACATCCCGCTGGACGAGCTCACCCGCCTGCAGGCGGAGACGCTGGTGCTGGCCGGCGCGGAGGCGGGCGCCTGATGCTGCGCTTCATCCTCAGGCGCCTCGGCTTCATGGTGCTCACCGTCATCCTGGCCTCGATCATCATCTTCTGGGCGACGACGGTCCTCCCGGGCGATGTCGCCACCATGGTGCTCGGACGCTTCGCGACCCCGCAGGCCAAGGCCAAACTGCGCACCGAGCTCGGCCTCGACAAGCCGATCGCCGTGCAGTACTCGACCTGGCTCGGCAAGTACGCGCGCGGCGACTGGGGCAAGTCGGTGAGCACCGATACGGCAGTGCGCCCGGTCGTGTTCCAGCGGCTGCGCAACTCGTTCATGCTGGCGATCGTCGCCTTCGCCCTCTACGTGCCGCTCGGCATCCTCTTAGGGCTTGTTGCCGCGTTGAAGCGCAACACCTGGTTGGACAACTCCATCTCCGTCGGATCGCTGGCCTTCATCGGCCTGCCCGAGTTCGTCAGCGGCGTGATCCTCATCACGATCTTCGCGGTCGAGCTGAAGTGGCTACCGTCACAATCCGCTATCGATCCGCAGTCGACCTTCGTGCAGGCGTTCCCGTATCTCATCCTGCCGGCCATCACAGTGGCGCTCACTAGCCTCGCCTACGTGGTGCGCATGACGCGCTCGAGTACCGTCGACGTCCTGCAGATGGACTACGTGCGTACCGCCAACCTCAAGGGCCTGACGCCACGCCGCGTGCTGTTCACGCACGTGCTGCGCAACTCGCTGCTGCCGACCATCACCGTCGTGGCGATCGGCATCGGGTGGCTCATCGGCGGTCTGATCGTCACCGAGTCGGTCTACGACTACCCGGGCATCGGACGGCTTCTTCTCTTCGCCATCCAGCGGCGCGACCTGCAGCTGATCCAGGCGACGGCGCTGCTGATCGTGATCATCTATGTGGTTGCCAACCTGGTCGCCGACATCCTGTACGCGGTGCTCAACCCGCGCATCAGGTACCAGTAGAGCGGCCGGTCCACCCGGTGCCCGTCCGCCGGCGCGGCCGCCGAAATCCAGAAGGACGGCCGCCGGTGCATTCCGCCTTCAAAACGAGTACAGCTGTCTGGACAGCGTCGCCGGCCTCTTGAAGTAGGTACTGCCTCGCGTCAGGGTTGATCGTGGCTATCACCGCAGGCGACTCCGGTCACGATCATCTATCCGCGAAACGAGGCGGCACGTGAACACCACAGGATCCACGAAACCGGCGGGCCCGCGTCCGGTGCGCGCTCCTCGCGGCACGGACATCAGTTGCAGGGGCTGGCAGCAGGAAGCCGCCCTGCGCATGCTCATGAACAACCTCGACCCCGAGGTCGCCGAGGTGCCGGAAGAGCTCATTGTCTACGGCGGCGCCGGCAAGGCGGCGCGCGACTGGGCGAGCTTCGACGCCATCGTCGCCACTCTGCGCCGCCTGAAGGACGACGAAACGCTGCTTGTGCAGAGCGGCAAGCCCGTAGGCGTCTTCGAGACCCACGAGATGGCCCCCCGGGTGCTCATCGCCAACGCCAACCTGGTGCCCGACTGGGCCAACTGGGACGAGTTCCGGCGGCTGGACGCCCTGGGCCTGACGATGTACGGGCAGATGACCGCAGGGAGCTGGATCTACATCGGCACGCAGGGCATCCTGCAGGGCACCTACCAGACGTTCGCGGCCGCCGGCCAGACGCATTACGGGTCCGATCTGGCCGGCAGGCTCGTCCTGACGGCCGGCCTCGGCGGCATGGGCGGCGCCCAGCCGCTCGCCGTCACCATGGCCGGCGGCGTGGCGCTCTGCGTGGAGGTCGACCCCACGCGCATCGAACGCCGCCTCGAGACCGCCTACGTGGACGTCTCCACAGATTCGCTCGACGAGGCGCTTCGCCTCGCGGATGAGGCCGTGAGGGCGCGCAAGCCGCTCTCCATCGCGCTCCTCGGCAACGCCGCCGACGTCTACCCGGAGCTGGTGCGCCGCGGCTTCACACCCGATCTCGTCACCGATCAGACGTCTGCGCACGACACGCTCAACGGCTACGTCCCCAACGGCATGAGCCTCGACGAGGCCGTCGCTCTGCGGCGCGCCGACCCGGGAGAGTACGTACGCCGCGCCGTCGCGAGCATCGTCACGCATGTCGAGGCGATGGTCGCCCTGCAGAAGGCCGGTGCCCACGTGTTCGACTACGGCAACAACATCCGCGGGGTGGCGAAGGAGGCCGGCTGCGACGACGCGTTCGCCTTCGAGGGCTTCGTGCCTCTGTATTTGCGCCCCCTCTTCTGCCGCGGTAACGGCCCCTTCCGCTGGGCGGCGCTCAGCGGCGACCCCGCCGACATCGCGGTCACCGACGCCGCCCTGCTCGAGGCTTTTCCGGACAACGAGATGGTCACACGCTGGCTCAAGATGGCCGCTGAGAAAGTCCACTTCCAGGGTCTGCCCTGCCGCATCTGCTGGCTGGAGTACGGCGAGCGCGCCAAGGCGGGGCAGATCTTCAACGAGCTGGTGCGCAGCGGCAAGGTCAAGGCGCCGCTCGTCATCGGCCGCGACCACCTGGACTCCGGCTCGGTCGCGAGTCCGTATCGCGAGACCGAGAGCATGCGCGACGGCAGCGATGCGATCGCCGACTGGCCCATCCTCAACGCCCTCATCAACACAGCGGCGGGAGCGTCATGGGTGAGTTTCCACCACGGTGGCGGGGTGGGCATCGGCAAGAGCCTGCACGCCGGCATGGTCGTGGTCGCCGACGGCACCGACATGATGGCCGCACGCCTGCAACGCGTGCTTACGAGCGACCCGGGAACCGGCGTGATGCGCCACGCCGACGCCGGCTACCCGGAGGCCATCGAGAAGGCCCGCGAAACTGGTATCGACCTGCCGATGGTGGGAGGGTGACGATGATGGTGAAAACTGCAGACGAGAAGACCGCGGCGGGCCAAGCTCCCGCTTCCCAGGTCGCGCTGGACCTTGAGCTCTGCAAAGCCTGCGGCATCTGCATCGACCTATGTCCTGAGGACGTGTACGACCGCGACGAGCTAGGGTACCCGGTCGTCGCGCGCGCGGAGGACTGCACGTCCTGCCTGCTCTGCGAGCTGCACTGCCCGGACTTCGCCATCGAGGTGCAGCGCCGGGCCCGCAAGAAGCCGGCGAAGGGCGCGCCGGCGACGCCGGAGGAGATCGCCGAGGCGGAGAGCGACAGGGTGATCGCGGCCGTCGCCGGTCGCCCGGACGACGACGACGAACGGCCCGTGTCGGGCAGCGAGTGCGGCGTCCACGGCGGAGGGGAGGACTGACATGCCGGCATCACCGATTCTTATGCAGGGCAACGAGGCCGTCGCCGAGGGTGCCATCGCCGCCGGCGCGCGCTTCTTCGCCGGCTATCCCATCACGCCCTCCACGGAGATCGCGGAGACGCTGGCCCGCCGCATGCCCGAGGTCGGCGGCTCGTTCATGCAGATGGAGGACGAGATCGCCAGCATCGCCGCGGTCTGCGGTGCCTCGCTCGCCGGGCTGAAGGCGCTCACCGCGACCTCCGGTCCCGGCTTCAGCCTCATGCAGGAGATGATCGGCTTCGCCGAGATGGCGCAGGTCCCGTGCGTGATCGTCGATGTGATGCGCGGCGGGCCGTCCACGGGCCTGCCGACCGAGCCCAGCCAGGGCGACGTGATGCAGGCCAGGTGGGGCACGCACGGCGAGCACTCGGTGATCGCCCTCGTGCCGAGCAGCGTGTATGAGTGTTACACGCTCACCATCGAGGCCTTCAACCTTGCCGAGCAGTACCGCACCCCGGTGATCGTGCTCAGCGACGCGCTCCTCGGCCACATGCGGGAGGCCGTAACGCTGCCCGAGCCGGGGAGCCTGCGCATCGCCGAGCGCGGCACTCCAGACTGCGCCCCCGAAGAGTACGACACCGTGATGAGCGACCTCGACAACATCCTCCCGCGGCCGCCGCTGGGCTCGCCTTTCCGCGTGCACGTCACGGGCCTCGTCTACAACCGCAGGAGCGGCGCCCCCGAGACCGGCGACCCGGAGGTCGCCAGCGATCTGGGGCGCTACCTGCGCGAGAAGATCTACCACCACCGCGACGCCATCGCGCGCGTCGAGGAGTACGAGATGAAGGACGCCGAGGTGGCCATCTTTGCCTACGGCTCCGTGGCGCGCTCGGCCAAGGCCGTCGTCAAGTGGGCGCGCGCCAGGGGAGTGCCCGTGGGCCTCGTGCGGCCCATCACCCTCTGGCCCTTCCCGACGCTGGCCGTCGACCGCATGGCCGAACGGGTGCGTACCGTCATCGTGCCCGAGATGAACATCAAGCAGATGAGCTGGGAAGTGCAGGCCGCGGTGGCCGGGCGCGCCAAAGTCGTCGACTTCGGACGCGTGGACGGCAAGCTGATCACGCCGCCGCAGATCGAGGAGCTGGTGAAGCCCGAGTTCTACTACCACGATTGGGAGAAGCCATGAGCGCCCTTGTCGACGAACAGAAGCTCGAGAGCCCGCCCGAAGGCGACTACAAGCTGCCGCGGATCAAGCCGCATATGACCAGCGAGATCGTCCCCTGGCTGCGCACCCCGAAGACGATCTGGTGCCCGGGGTGCTCCAACGGGACCATCACCCGCGCCCTCATCGACGCGATCCTCGGCCTCGAGCTCGACCCGGAGAAGGTCGTGATCGTGGCCGGCATCGGCTGCAGCGGACGCATCGCCTCGTACCTCGAGTACTCCACCGTCCACGCGGCTCACGGTCGCGCCCTCGCCGTGGCGACGGGAGTCAAGGTCGCCGACCCCTCGCTCGATGTCATCGTCGCCATGGGCGACGGTGACTGCTCGGCGATCGGCGGCAACCACTTCATCCACGCGGCGCGGCGCAACATCGACCTCACCGCGCTGATCTTCAACAACTCGATCTACGGTATGACCGGCGGACAGATGAGCCCCACCACGCACACCGGCGACAAGTCCACGACAAGCATTCGCGGCAACGTGGAGGCCGCCTTCGACCTCTCCGAACTGGCGCATGCCGCGGGGGCGACCTATGTCGCCCGCGGCACCGCCTGGGCCTACCGGCAGCTCGTCGACGTCATCGCCGGCGGCATCGCCCACAATGGGTTCGCCTCAGTCGAGGCGATGGCCGCGTGCCCCGTGTACTACGGGCGCTTCAACCTGACCGCCGACCCCGCGGAGTTCCTGAAGGGCCAGAAGGAGCACGCCGTACCGGCCAGCAAGTTCGAAGAGGGCGAATCGCGCCTGCGCGACCAGTACCCCGTGGGCCTGCTGCATCACAGCGAGCGCGCCGAGTTCGTCGCCTCGCTCGCTCGAGTGCGGGAGCAGGCACAGGAGGCCCACCATGGCTGAGACCAACGGCAACGCGTCCCGCGTCGAGATCCGCTTCTCCGGCTCAGGAGGTCAGGGCATCCTGCTGGCGGCGGCGATCGTCGCCGAGGCCGCCACCGCTCTGGGCAAGAACGTCGTGCAGACGCAGAGCTATGGGCCTGCAGCGCGCGGCGGCGCTTCAAAGGCGGAGGCCATCCTCGCCGACGACGAGATCGACTACCCGGAGATAGATACCCCCGACGTGAGCCTGTGTCTCTCGCAGGAAGCCTACGAGAAGTACGCCAGAGACACGCGCCCCGGCGGCCTGCTCGTGTACGACTCCGGGCTCGTCGAGCCCGACGACAGACTGCGGGGCCGCGAGCTTCACGGCATTCCGTTCACGCAGGCCGCGGCCGAGCACCTCAAGAAGACCGTGGTCGCCAACATCGTCGCCGTCGGCGCGCTGGTGGAGATCACGGGTATGGTGCCGGCCGAAGCGGCCGAGGCAGCGGTGGTCAGCCGCGTGCCCGAGCGCTTTCGCGAGCTCAACGTCGAGGCCTTCCGTCTCGGCCGTCGCCTCGCCTCCGAGGCGTAGGCCGGTGGATCTGCTCGAGCACAGGGGCAAGAGCCTGTTCGCCGGCGCCGGTCTGCCCGTCCTGGCCTCCCGCCTGGCGCTGTCGCCGGAGGAGGCGCAGGCGGCGGCCGGCGAACTCGGCCTGCCCGTCGTCGTGAAGGCGCAGGCGAAGACCGGCGGCCGCGGTAAGGCCGGCGGCATCCGCGTCTGCGCCACCGAGGTCGAGGTCGCGTCAGCGACCGCGGACATCCTGGCCATGACCATCCGCGGGCACGGCGTCTCGTGCGTGCTCGTGGAAGAGGCGGTCGAGATCGCGCGCGAGCTCTACCTTGCGATCTCATCCTCGCGCGCCCAACGCGGGCCGCTGCTGATCTTCTCGGCCGAAGGTGGCGTCGACATCGAGGAGGTCGCGCGCCGCCACCCGGCCGCTCTCGTGCGCACCCCGGTCGACCCCTTGCTCGGCCTCTGCGACTACCAGGTGCGCGACGTCGTGGCCGCGGCGGCTCTCGACCCCGAGCTTGCCGGCCCGGACGGAACGCCGGCGAAGCAGTCGCTGGGCGGCGTCGTCCGTTCGCTGTGGCGCCTGTATCGCGACAGCGACGCGACGCTTTGCGAGATCAACCCGCTGGTGATCACCACGTTCGGCGAGGTCGTGTGCCTCGACAGCAAGGTGACCATCGACGACAACGCGCTCTATCGGCACGCCGAGCTGAAGGCCGAGTCTGACGCCGGCGCGGAGGACCGCGAGGCGAGGGCCCGCAAGGCCGGCCTCGCCTTCGTCGCGCTCGATGGCGACATCGGCGTGCTCGGCAACGGCGCCGGTCTTGTGATGAGCATCATCGACCAGATCGCCGCCGCGGGCGGGTCCGCCGCCGACTTCTGCGACCTCGGCGGGGGCGCCCGCGCCGAAGTCGTGGCGGCGGCGCTCGACGTGATCCTCTCCACCGGCACCGTTTCTGCACTGCTGGTCAGCATCTTCGGCGGCATCACCCGCTGCGACGAGGTCGCCCGCGGCCTCGTCCAGGTGCTCGGTCAATCGAGTGTGGACGTGCCGGTGGTCGTGAGGCTGGACGGCAACGCTGCCTTTGAGGGGCGCGCCGTGCTCGCGGAGGCGCGGCTTCCCGGTCTGACCGTTGCCGCGAGCGCCGCAGAGGCGGTGCGCCTGGCCGTCGCCGCCGCGGCTTCGCCGGCCGGCCCCGACACCCGCCGGGAGGACTGATGGCCATTCTGATCGACGAACACAGCCGCGTCCTGGTGCAGGGCATCACCGGGCGCGAGGGCGCCTTGCACGCGGCGCGCATGCGCGCCGCGGGCACGGACCTCGTGGCCGGCGTCTCGCCCGGAAAGGGCGGCCAGACCGTTGAGGGCGCGCCCGTGTTCGATGCCGTCGCACCCGCGGTCGCCGCGACCGGCGCCGACGTGGCCGTGCTCTTCGTCCCCGCGCGGTTCGCGCGCGACGCGATGCTCGAAGCCGCAGACGCCGGCATCCGCCTCGTGGTATGCGTCACCGAAGGGATCCCCGTGCGCGACATGGCCGAGGTCACGGCGCATCTCTCGCGCCGTGGCTGCGCTCTCGTCGGCCCCAACGGGCCAGGGCTGATCACCCCGCGGCGTTGCAGCGCCGGCATCATGCCGGCCGACGTGTTCGCTCCCGGAGCCGTGGGCCTGATCTCCCGCTCGGGAACCCTCACCTACGAGGTCGTCCACGAGCTCACCCAGGCCGGCATCGGACAGTCGACGGTCGTCGGCATGGGCGGCGACCCCATCCACGGCGTCGGTTTCCTCGAGTGTCTCGAGCTTTTCGAGGCCGACGACGAGACCGAGGCCGTCGTGCTCATCGGTGAGATCGGGGGCAACGACGAGGAGCGTGCCGCGGAGTATGTTCGCGAGCATGTCTCGAGGCCCGTGGTCGCCTACATAGCGGGCTTCGGCGCGCCGCCCGGCAAACGTATGGGCCACGCCGGCGCCATCGTCGAGGGCTCGTCGGGCACTGCTGCCGAGAAGAAGGCGGCCCTGGAGGCTGCCGGCATTCCCGTCGCGTCCGCCCCGGCGGACGTCGTCCCGCTGCTTCAGGCGCAGCTCGAAACGAGGCGGTCATCATGACGCAGATCGTCATCGGTGACGCTCCGCTGAGCATCGAAGACGTCCTGGCAGTGGCTCGTGGCGGGGTCGAGGTCTCTCTCGGTCGGGCCGCGCGCGAGCGCATCGACGCTGCCCACGACATCATCGCGCGCGTCGTCGCCGAAGAGCAGGTGGCCTACGGGGTCACCACCGGCTTCGGCCTGCTCGCCACGACGCACATCCCCACCGACAAGGTCGAGGAGCTGCAGCAGAACCTGGTGCGCAGCCACGCGGTCGGCGTCGGCGTGCCGCTCCCCCGCGAGGTCGTGCGCGCGGGCATGACCATCCGCCTCAACACCATGGCGCGCGGCCATTCCGGGGTGCGCGCCTCAGTCGCGGAGCTCGTAGCCGCGATGCTCAATGCCGACCTCGTGCCATGGGTCCCTTCCCGAGGCTCGCTGGGCGCCTCCGGCGATCTCGCCCCTTCAGCACATCTCGTCCTGGCGATGATGGGCGAGGGCGAGGTGCTCGGCCTGGAAGGCGGACGCGAGCCGGCCCGGCCCGCTCTGCGGGCCGCGGGGCTCGCGCCCGTCACGCTCGAAGCCAAAGAAGGCCTCAGCCTTCTTAACGGCACCCAGTTCATGGCCGCCATCGGCTGCCTCGCGGTGGCCGACGGCGAAGCGCTGCTCGACTCCGCCGATCTGATCGGCGCCATGAGCCTTGAGGGCCTGCGCGCCTCGGTCGGCCCGTTCCAGGAGCGCATTCAGCTCCTGCGGCCCATCCCCGGCCAGCTCCACACGGCGCGGCACGTGCGCGCCGCCACCGCAGGCAGCGAGATCATGCTGAGCCACCTCAACTGCGACAAGGTGCAGGACGCCTACTCGCTCCGCTGCATCCCTCAGGTCCACGGCGCCTGTCGCGACGGGCTGCGCTGGTTGCGTGAGGTGATCACCGTCGAGGTGGACTCCGTCACCGACAACCCGCTCGTGTTCCCCGACAGCGGCGAGATCATCTCGGCCGGCAACTTCCACGGCGAGCCGCTCGCCCTCGCCCTCGATCTTGCGGCAATGGCGACCAGCGAGATCGCCAACATCAGCGAGCGCCGCATCTTCCGCATGCTGACCAGCTCGCTCTCGGAGCTGCCGCCGTTCCTGACCACCGACAGCGGCCTCAACAACGGCTACATGATCGCCCAGTACACGGCGGCCGCGCTGGTCTCCGAGAACAAGATCCTTTGCCACCCGGCGAGCGTCGACTCCATTCCGAGCTCAGGCGACCAGGAAGACCACGTGAGCATGGGCATGACGGCAGCACTCAAGCTCGAGGACGTCATGCGCAACGCCCAGACCGTGCTGGGCATCGAGGCGCTTTGCGCGGCGCAGGCGATCGACTTGCTGGCGCCGCTCCAGGCCGGCGTGGGCACCAAGGCCGGGCGCGACCTCGTCAGGCGCTTCGCGCCGACGCTCGGTCGCGACCGCTACCTGGCGCCGGAGATCGAGGCGGCGGCGCGGGCCGTCGCAGACGGCCAGTTCGCCGCCGTGGTGCGTCGCGTGAGCCCATCACCGGGGTCGTGAGAGGGCAGCGGAGTCTGTCGTGAAGATCGCCCGCATCCAGACCACGCCGCTCGCCCTGGCTTTCAACGAGCCCTATCACTGGGCCGGCCGCGTGGATCACGCGGCGGCCGTGGTCCTCGTTGAAGTCGAGACCGACGACGGCCTCGTCGGCATCGGCGAATCCGTGGCGGGCTTCCCGGCGGAGGGCACCGTCGCCGCGCTGCAGGGCGTTGCGCCTCTCTTTGAAGACCAACCGGTCTTCGACGTCGAGCGCCTGATCACCGGGGCGCGGCATCTGGGGAGCTTCAATCACACCCCGTGGCACGCGAACTTCGTCCTCGGCGGCTTGGAGATGGCGCTCTGGGACATCCTGGGGAAGGCTGTCGGCTGGCCGATCTACCGGCTCCTCGGCGGCGCCGTGCGCGACGAGGTCGACTATTTCGGCTTCGTCCAGGGAGACACGACCGAGGAGCTCACCGAAGACGCTCGCGACCTCGCAGAGGCGGGCTACGCGGTGATCTACCTGAAAGTCGGGCGCGGCGAGGACGCCGACCTGCGCAACACGGCGGCCGTGCGCGAAGCGATCGGCGGCCGCCGTCTGCGGCTCGACCCGAACTGCGCGTGGAGCGTCCCCGAGGCCATTCACATGATCGGCAAACTGCGCAAGTTCGAGCCGGAGTGGATCGAGCAGCCCACGCCGCTCTCGAGCATCGCTGCCCTGCGCCAGGTGAAGGAGGCCGTGAGGGTGCCCATCGCCGCCGACCAGGCGGTGTTCACGCCGGCCGACGTGTACGAGATCTGCCGGCAGCGCGCCGCCGACGTCATCGTCCTCTCGCCGCACGAAGCCGGCGGCCTGCTCGCCTTCGGCAAGGCCGCCGCCATCGCCGAAGCCGCCGGCGTGCCGATCTGCCTGCACGGCCAGGGCGTCTCCGGCATCACCGACGCCGCTCAGCATCACCTGGGCCTGCGTACCGCCAATCTGACCGAAGGCAACCAGATCATGCACCAGCTGCTCGTCGAGGACCTTGTCACGGCGCCCGATCTCACGCCCGTCCAGGGCAAGATCGGGTTGCTCGACAGGCCCGGCTTGGGTATCGAGCTCGACCGTGATGCGGTACATCGCGCGGCGGAGCTCTACCGGCGCGGATCGACGCGACTGAAGAAGGTCGGCCCATGAAGGCGCTGATCGCGGACCAGCGGCTGGTCACCGAGCTTCTCCCGATGGAAGAGGCCATCGACGTGATGCGCCGGGCCCTCACGATGCTCGCCGAGGGCGACGTCGTCATGCCGCTGCGCCAGATGCTGGTCATGCCCGGCGGCGACCGGGTCATGGGCCTGATGCCATCGTACCTGGGCGGCCTGGAGGCGTTCGGCGTCAAGGTGGTCGCCGCCTTCCCCGCCAACTTCGGCACTGGGTACGACACGCACCAGGGCGTCGTCCTGTTCTTCGACAGCGAACGTGGCCTGCTGCGCGCCATCGTCGACGCCACGTCGATCACGGCGATCCGGACCGCCGCCGTGAGCGGTCTCGTCACCGACTTGCTCGCGCGTCCGGATGCCGGCGACCTCGCGATCATCGGCGCCGGGACGCAGGCGCACACGCACCTCCAGGCGATGCGCGCCGTGCGGCCGCTGCGGCGCGTGCGCGTGTACAGCGTGCCGGCCGAGAGCGCCGAGGCGTTCGCGGCGCGCGAGTCGCGGCTCACGGGTCTCACCGTTCAGGTCGCCGCCACCGCCGAGGAGGCCGTCACCGGCGCCGACCTCATCTGCACGACGACCACGGCCACCGAGCCGGTCGTCCTCGGCGCCTGGGTCAGCCCCGGCGCCCACATCAACGCCGTCGGAGCGTACACGCCGGCGACGAGGGAGCTCGATTCCGAGCTCGTCGCCGGCGCCCGCCTGTACGCGGACCGGCGTGAATCTCTGCTCAGCGAATCCGGCGAGTTCCTCATCCCCAAGGGCGAAGGGCTGATCGGCGACGCCCACATCGTCGGTGAGATCGGCGAGGTGCTCACCGGCAAAGCGCCTGGGCGGACGTCACCCGATCAGATCACGCTGTTCAAGTCGCTCGGCATCGCCATCGAAGACCTCGCGGCCGCGCACCACGTGTACACGAAGGCCAAGGAGCGCGAGCTGGGCACCTGGGTCGAGATCGGCGGCCAGCATTTCGGCAGCGCCGTGGAGGGCTGAAGCGATGACGGTCGCCCCCTACCCGGAGTTCTTCAACGACGTCTTCGGCCCGGTCATGCAGCCGGGCTCGAGCTCGCACTTCGCCGGGCCTTGCCGGCTCGGCGTTCTGGCCGGGCAGCTTCTCGGCGAGCCGCCGTCCCGGATACGGATCCTCCTCGACGAGCGCGGCTCGTTCGCCGGGACCTTCGGGATCATGGCCGAGGACCGGGCCATGGTCGGCGGCGTCCTCGGCTTTGAGCCCGACGACGAGCGTCTGTTCCGCGCCCTCGAGCTTGCCGAGGAGGCCGTCGTCGAGGTCGTGTTTGAGTTCACCGAGATCACGGAGAGCCGGCATCCTAACGCCGTCAAGTTCGTCTTGACGGGCCGCAGCGGCCGCGAGGCGAAGCTCGTCGGTAACTCCACCGGCGGCGGCATGGTGGAGACGGTCGCGGTCAACGGCTTCCCCCTGCGGACCATCGGCGACACCTACGTACTTCTGGTCTTCGGCGCCCAGAAACCGATCGGCGAGGAGCAGCTCGCGGCGCTCGTGCCCGAGCTGCCTCAGCTGGTTGGCAGCCACGAGGTCGGCGTCGACGGCCTTGGCGTGATGCGTGCCTACATGCTGGCGGTCGAGCCGGATCTCGCCGCCCTGAACGGTCTGCTCACAGCCGGGCTGCCGGGAGTCAACGTCGCCGTCCTCAAGCCCTTGCTGCCCGTGATCTCCCAGCTCGACCGCAAGCCCCAGCTCTTCGACACGATGACCCGCTGGCGCGAGATCGCCGCGCACGAGGACTTGCCGCTGTGGGAGGTCGCCGTCCAGTACGAGAGGGACGCTTCCGGGTGGCCGCGCGCCTGGATCATCGACCGCATGCGCATGCTGGCCGGCCTCATGCGCCGGCAGACGCGCGCCGTGTACGAGGAGGACGTCGTCGTCCCCACGAGCCCCTTCAAGCCCGATTTCGCCGGCCGCTGGGCCGAGCACGCCGCGTCGGGTCGGACCGTGGCCGATGGAGTCACGGCGCAGACGATCAAGTGGGCGTACGGCGCCGGCTCCGGCATCCCCGGTGTCATCGTGGTACCGGGTCCCATGGGCGGCGGCGCCGGCTACATCTACGCTGCCATGAGCGCCGTGCAGGACGCCCGCGGTCTAAGCGAGGACGATCTGTTGCGCGGGCTCTTCGTCGCCGCCGGCATCGGTGCTATCTCGTACACGCGCTCGGCGCCGACCGGCGAGGTGACCGGTTGCACGGGTGAGGCCGGCACGTGCGGCGCCATGGCCGCCGCCGCCATCGTCGAGATGGCCGGCGGCTCGCCCGAGCAGGCCGAGAACGCGGCCTCACTGGCGATGCAGGCCTTCACCGGCATGCCGTGCGACCCCATGCCGGGGGGCATCTGCCAGCCGTGCCGCAGCCGCATCCTCGCGGCCACGTGCATGGCGCACGTATTTGCCGACCTGGCGTTGGCCGGTCACGAGGCCGTGCTGCCGCTGCACGAAGCTATCGACGTGGCCGACGGCGTCGGCCGGAGCCTGCCGCCGGAGTTGCTGTGCACGTCCGTCGGCGGCGCCTGTGCGGCTCCGGCGGTGCAAGACTGCCGCGTAGACTTCGAGCGGTGGTTTGCGGAGAGCAAGCCCGAAGAGCGACCACCAGCGAGTCTGATTTGAGCGGCCGCAGGGCGGCGAGGCCGGGCCGACGGTCGGTAAGGAGAGTTGGTACACTCAGAAACGCTCTCGAGTACAAGGAGAAGGATTGACGGAAGACCTGCAGTACGTGGGGCAGACGTATCCCGTACACGACGCATCGCAGAAAGTCACCGGCGAGCTGGTGTACGGCAGCGACATCGAGCTTCACGGCATGCTCTACGCCAAGCTTCTGCTCAGCCCCATCCCACACGGCATGGTCACGAGCATCGACTCCCGCGCCGCCGAGGCGCTGCCGGGAGTCGTCAAGGTCTTCTCGCATCTCAACACTCCGCCCGACGTGTATTGCCGCGCCCGGCTCACGCCGGAGCAGGAGCTCTGCCCGCGGGACGAAACGCTCTTCAGCGAACACGTACGTTTCGTTGGCGACCGTGTGGCTGCGGTCGTGGCGACCAGCCAAGCCATCGCCGAGGCCGCCGTCGCCCTCATCGACGTCGAGTACCGGGAACTGCCGGCGCTCTTCGCTCCGGAGGAGGCGCAGCTGCGCGACGACCTGCCCATCCACCCGGGCGGCAACGTGTTCTTCGAGCACGAGGAGGAGTGCGGTCGCAGAGTCCAGTCACCGGACGCCGTGGTGGTCAGCAGCATGACGCGCACTCCGCGGATCCACCACGCCGCGCTCGAGCCTCACGTCTGCGTGGTGCAGCCCTACAGCACGGGGGGTCTGACCGTCTGGAGCACGAGCCAGGGCGTCTACGGCGCCCGCACGGTCGTGGCCGATCTCCTGGGCTTGGACTATCACCGCGTCAGGGTGATCAAGGCGCCCATGGGCGGCTCGTTCGGCAGCAAGACGGAGTACATCCTCGAGCCGGTCACAGCCTACATGGCCCAGAAGACGCGGCGGCCGGTCAAGCTCCTGCTCGACCGCGAGGAGTGCATGATCGCGACCATGGTCAGACCGGCGACGGCGTCGACCATCCGCACGACCTGCAGCCCGCAGGGCCAGTTGGAGGACATGGAGGTCGCGACCGTGCTCGATGCTGGGGCGTACGCATCGAGCACGTCCGACTACGCCGTCCACGTGTGCCAGAAGATCACCAAGCTCTACCGCCTGCCTCACTACCACCACCGCTCTCAGGCGGTGTACACGAACACGCCGGTGGCCGGGGCGGCGCGAGGCTGGGGAGCGCCGGAGATCGTGAGCGCCCTGGAGATCCACATGGACCGGGTTGCCCGCGAGCTCGGCCTCGACCCGGTCGACCTGCGCCTCCTAAACCTTATGCATCCTTTCGAAGTGGACCCGGTCACCGGGATGTCGCTCGGCGACGCCCGCGTGCGCGAATGTCTCGAACGCGGCGCCGCCGCGTTCTACTGGAGCGCCAGGCGCGGGCGAGAACCCGGACGTGGACGCTACCGCCGCGGCGTGGGCGTGGCCTGCGGCGCCCACAAGAACGGCATGTTCGGCAAGTTCGCCGAGGCCAGCAATATGACGCTCAAGATGAACGAGGACGGCACGTTCGAGCTCGGCGCGAGCCTGCACGACCCAGGCTGCGGCATCGTCACCGTGATGAAGATCATCGTCGCCGAAGTGCTCGGCGTCAGCCCCGACCTCGTGGCCGCCGGCGAGGCCGACACTTCGTCCACGCCGTTCGACTACGGAACCTTCGGCAGCCGGGTGACCTACGTCGTCGGCGCCTGCGCCAAGGCCACGGCCGAGAAGCTCAAAGAGGAGATCATCACGGCTGCCGCGGACCTTCTTCACGAGCCCAGAGAGAGGCTCACCGTGGAGGGCGGCGAGGTCCACGTCCAGGACGACGGGCAGCGCGGCGTTGCGTTCAAGGATATCGCCCGGCTGAGCCACATGCGCCATTCGCCCGCCATCACGGCGGCGACCACCTACTACGCGACCTCTAACCCGGCGTCCTATTCGGTGCAGTTCGCCGAGGTCGAGGTCGACTGCGCCACCGGGCTGACCGCGGTGACCGACTTCCTCGCCGTGGGCGACGTCGGCCAGGCGATCAACAAGGGCATGGTCCACTCACAGTTCCAGGGCGCCGCGCAGATGGGCATCGGCTACGCCCTATACGAGCACATGGACGTGGACGAGGCCGGACGTAGTGGCGTCGACGGGTTCAAGAATTACCACATCGTCAACGCTCCCGACATGCCGGACATCCGCGTGCTGCTCGTCGAGCACCCGGGCGACGACGGACCGTTTGGAGCCAAGAGCGTCGGCGAGGTCGCCACGGTGCCGACCGCGGCGGCCGTGATCAACGCGGTCAACCACGCCTTGGGCACGTCGCTCTCGGATCTGCCGGCTACGCCGGAGAAGATCCTGGCCGCCCTCTATCCGGGGGAGGCGGAGGTCTGATGAGACTCTCGCTCCACGTGAACGGGATGGAGCACGAGCTCGACGTGCGGCCCACGGCGCGCCTGATCGACGTACTACGACTGCAGCTTGGCCTGACGGGCGTCAAGGAAGGCTGCTCGGAGGGCGAGTGCGGCGCCTGTACGGTCATCGTGGACGGCAAGGCCGTGAACTCCTGTCTGGTCCTCGCGGGGCAGGTGCGGGGCAAGAAGGTGCTCACCGTCGAGGGACTGGCCGGCGATGATGGACTCGATACGCTGCAACGCATGTTCATCGAGCACGGCGCCGTGCAATGCGGCTTCTGCACGCCGGGCATGCTGATGGCAGCCAAAGCGCTCCTGCTGGCCGATCCGCGCCCCACGGAAGAGGCAATCCGCCATGCCTTGGCCGGCAACCTGTGTCGCTGCACCGGCTACACGACCATCGTTGCCGCGGTCCGGGCGGCGAGCGAGCAGGCGGCGGAGTCTGTGGCGACGCCGCTGGCGCTCGGCAGCGGGGGGAGTGTCGTCTGATGCCGAACGCCGAACTGCTGATGCCGGGCGGCCTCCAGGAGCTGACGGCCGCCCTGCGGCGTGCGACCCCGAGCAGCCGGCTTCTGGCCGGCGGCACGGACCTGATACGGAGCATGCACCGGGATCACTGGGAGCCGGACCTCCTCATCGACCTCTCGGGTGTGCGCGAGCTGGGCTACGTGCGCCTCGAGGACGGCACGCTGCGCGTCGGCGCGCTGACGACGTTCGCCCAACTGCAGGCCGATCCGCTGGTTCGGCGCCACGCGTGCTGTCTGGGCGAGGCCGCCGCCCAGGTGGGCTCGGCCCAGATCCGCAACGTCGCCACCGTGGGCGGCAACGTCGCCAACGCGTCGCCGTGCGCAGACAGCGTCACGGCGCTCGTCGCCCTCGGCGCCGAGGTGCGGACGATCGACGGCGGCGGCCGCGGCGCGACGCGGTCGCTCGAGCAGATCTTCGTGGGCCCGGGCCGCACCAGCCTCGCCCATGACGAGGCCATCACCGAGGTCAGCTTCGCGGCGCTCGACGCGGATCACAGGGCGACGTTCGCCAAGATCGGATCGCGCTCGACAGTCACGGTCGCAAGGCTGAGCATGGCGCTCGTCGTCAAGCTCGACGCCGGCGAAGGCACGGTATCAGGGGCCAAAGTCGCGCTTGGCGCGGTCGGCGAGGCCGCGTTTCGCGACGCACGTCTCGAAGAGCTTCTGGAGGGCCGACCCGCGGACGAGGAGTCGGCCCGTCTGTTCGCCGAGGGCTGCATGGACGCCGTGCGGCGCGCGATCCCCGGCCGATACTCGCTGCCCTACAAGCAACACGCGGTGCTCGGGCTCGCTTACGACGCCTGGAACGCCTTGGGGTTGTGCGATCGCTGCGAGCCCGCCTGGGGCTGAGCGCTCTTCTCGGTCGCCATGCTGTGGTAAGCGGCTGCGCGTTGGTAGGCCAATCGTTGACACTCTGGCGCGGCCGACACCGCCGTGACGGCAGAATGTTCTCCATTCGTCTTGACTGGTCGAACATGTCGCTGAATACTCGCCCGGTTCGACCTCGTCGATGGAAGGAAGCCATGGACTCCCTCGACCGTCACATCTTGCTGGCCCTGCAGGCCGCTGGACGCAAGTCGAATCTCGCGCTGGCGCGCTCGCTGGACCTGTCGCCCTCGGCGATGCTGGGGCGTGTACGACGCTTGGAGCGCAGCGGCGCCATCCGCGGCTATCGCGCCGTCATCGATCCCGCGGTGCTCGGCATCACCGTCCGCGCTTTCGTCGTCGCCCGGCTCACTGAGCACAGCGAGCGCTCCATCATGGAGTTCGAGAAGGGCATCCAGAACGTGTCCGGCGTGCGCGCCTGCTATCACGTGACCGGCCAGTTCGACATGGTCGTGGAACTTGCCCTGCGCGATCTCGACCACCTCGGCCAGCTGATCAGGGTCGAGATCGCGCGGATCCCCGGCGTCATGAATCTGGAGACCATGTTGATCATGGAGGAATCGGTCGCCGACGAAGGCTGGCCGAACGTCCTCGAAGCGTAGAAGCCCGTCGGCGCCACTGTCGCGGGCCGTCTGACCCTCACCGCCCGAGGAGGCACACCATGCCCGCGAAAAAAGGCGTTCTCGAACTTCACGAGATGAAGCGTGCCGGCCAGAAGATCGCCTGGCTCACCGCCTACGACTATCCCACGGCCACCTTCGAGGAGGCCGCCGGCATCGACATGATCCTCGTCGGCGACTCGCTCGGCATGTGCGTGTACGGCTACCCGGGCACGGTGCCGGTGACCATGGACCAGTGCATCGTGCACTGCGAGGCCGTGCGCCGCGGGGCCCCGGGGACCTTCGTCGTCGGCGACATGCCGTTCATGAGCTATCAGATCTCTGACGAAGAAGCCGTGCGCAATGCCGGCCGCTTTCTGAAGGAAGCCGCCGTGGACGCCATTAAGCTCGAGGGCGGCGTCTCCGTGATCACACGCGTCAAGGCGATCCTCGACGCCGGCATCGTCGTCTGCGGCCACATCGGCCTCACGCCGCAGAGCTCGGGACAGCTCGGCGGCCACAAGGCGCAGGGCCGCACGCTTGCGTCGGCAAAGCTCGTGGTCGAGGACGCCCGGGCCCTGCATGCGGCGGGCGTCCAGCTCCTGCTCGTCGAAGCCGTGCCCCCCGAGGTCGCCGCCTTCATCCGCGACGAGCTGCCCATCCCGGTGCTCGGCATCGGCGCGGGGGGAGACGTGGACGGCCAAGTGCTCATCGTCGACGACGTGCTCGGTACCTTCCAAGCCTTCACGCCGAAGTTCGTGAAGAAGTACGCCGACCTCGCCGCCGTGTCCACGGCGGCGCTTGGCGAGTACGTCAAGGACGTGCGCGCCGCGACCTTCCCCGCAGACGAGCACTGCTATCACATGCTCGACGGCGAGCAGGAGAAGTTCGCCGCCTGGGCCAAGGAGGACCGATGAGCATGCGCTCAGTCGCGCCGGGCTTCTTCGCCGCGGAGCGCGTCGATCGCCCGGGCACCGAGCTGGTGTTCGAGGTCGCCGTGGAGGCAGGCGCCTTGGCCGCCCAAGGCCGGACAGTCTACGCGCTCCATCCCTGAGATCTCGACATCCCTACGCCCGAGAACGTCGTCGGGGCGTCGTTCGAGGCGATTGCGGATCGCGCGCGGAGGCTGGAGCTGTTTGCGCCTGTGAACCGGGTGCGGCACACGGACCTGCCGGGCGAAAGAGTGGATCTGCCCGCGGCCGTGCGCCTGGCCGTGCTCTTCGACGCCGAGACGTGGAACGCTTCGTCGGGCTCCGCGACTCGTTCCATGGCGTCGTGAAGACTCGCTAGCTCGTCCTCTGGCGGCGCCGGCGCGCGCCCCTGGGCGCCGCGCCAGCCCACTTTCGAGGCTCGTGCCGCGAGATGTTGCGTTGGAAGCGGGTCTCTGTATTGTCACGGGAGTGCCGTGTGTACCCCCTCCATGACGCGAGACGATCAAGCAGGAGGCGTGAGGTGGAACTTGTCTACTTGAGCCAGGCCGACATCGAGGGCCTCGGCATGTCCATGAGAGAAGTGCTCGACGCGCTCGACCGCGGCTTCGCCGCCAAGGGCCGCGGCAACACGGAGATGCCGCCCAAGCCCGGCATCCACACGCGGCCCGACTGTTTCATCCACGCCATGCCGGCGTACGTGCAGGAGCTCGAGGTGGCCGGCCTCAAATGGGTCTCCGGCTATCCGCCCAACTCTGCCAAGGGCCTGCCGTACATCAGCGGTCTGCTGATCCTCAACGACTGCGAGACCGGCGTGCCGCTGGCGGTGATGGATTGCGCCTGGATCACCGCCATGCGCACAGGGGCGAGCGCCGGCATCTCGGCCAGGTACCTGGCCCGCTCGGGCAGCGACACCGCCGCCATGGTCGGCTGCGGCGTGCAGGCGCGCACCAGCCTCATGGCGTTGGTCGAGGAGCTGCCGGCCCTGAGCGAAGTGCGCTGCTACGACATCTTCCCGGAAGCGACCCAGCGCTTCATCGCCGACATGGCGACGCGGTTCCCGGCGCTGCGCTTCGTGACCTGCGCTTCTGCCCCCGACGCGGTGCGGCCCGCCGACGTCGTGGTCACTGCCATACCGATCGTGGTGAAGCCCGAACCCGATCTCGACGCCGGCATGCTCAAGGAAGGAGGCTTGGGCGTCTCGCTCGACTACGACACCGCCTGGACCAGCGCAGCCATGACCGAGTGCGACAAATTCTGTTCGGACGACGTGGCCCAGCTGCTCGCGACCAAGGAGCACGGCGTCTACTTCGGCGGGATCCCCGCGGCCATCAGCGCCGATCTCGGCGAGCTGGCCGCGGGCCTCAAGCCCGGACGCGAGAGCGAGAGCGAGCGCGTCTTTTCGATGAACATGGGCATCGCCGTCGACGACATGGTCACGGCCATGGTGCTGTACGAGCGGGCTCTCGAGCGCGGGGCGGGCGTCCGTTTGCCGCTGTGACGGGCCAGTGACGAGATCGTCGGACGACGCACTGAGGAGACGAGCCTGTGGAACGAGGAGGGACAGGATGACGAACGAAGCCCGGGTGCCGACCCGCATGGGGGACGGCACCTTCGCGCGCCTGACGCGCAGCGAGATCAGAGCGGATCTCGTGGCGGGGTCGGAGGCGGCAGTCAAGAGAGCCAAAGTGCCGCCTCTCACCGACGTAGAGCTGGATCATCTGCTCGACATCTACGCTTCGGCGGCGCGCTTCACCGGCGTCGACGTCGGCGACGAGATCATCCTGAGTTGCGACGGCACCGGCATGAAGACTCACGCCTCGCGCATCCAGGACCTGCAGTCCTACGAGCAGTGGATGGGCGCCGACCTGCTGGAACTGTGCGTCGGCGACTACTCACTCAAGGTCGTGCGCACGATCCTCTCCTACGAGGCGCAGTACATGCACGACGCCCTGCTCTGCACGGTCGCGCCGCTGCAGTACGGCGTGATGCCCAATCTCGGGCTTTACTCGAAGCCGGACGGCCCCTGCGACAACTGGAACGAGCTCCTGCCGCTCGGCAAGATCGCCGAGGCGCGGGCCGCTCAAGAAGAAGCCGTCGAGATGGCCGTCCTCGACATGGTCCGCCTCGCCGATTCGCAGTACGAGGCCGGCGCCGATGCGATCGACTGGGACACCACCGGCGCCTCCGGCGACCCGGAGTTCCTCGCCGCCCTGAGGGCGACCGCGATCATCCGTGAGAAGTACCCCGATCTCGGCGTCCAGCTGGGCATGGCCGGCGAGTTCGTGCTCGGCATGCACGGTCAGCTCGAGTGGGAGGGCGTGCGCCTCGCCGGCCTGTGGCCCAAGGAGCAATTGCTCCTTGCGCAGCAGGCCGGCGCCACCATGTTCGGACCGGTCGTCAACGTCAACACCGGCAAGAGCTGCGCTTGGAACATCGCCCGTGCGATCGCCCTGGTGAAGCCGTGCATGGAGGTCGCGACCATTCCCGTGCACATGAACGCCGGCATGGGCGTCGGCGCCGTGCCGATGTTCGTGCACGCGCCGGCCGACGCCGTGAGCCGGGCGGCCAAGTCGTGCGTCGACCTCCTGCACGTCGATGGCTTGTAGGTGGGCTCGGGCGACCCTCACGGGATGCACAACGCTCACGCGCAGGCAGCGGGCATGGGCGGTATGCGAGCAGCCGGAGACCTGGTGGCTCGAATGCAAATGACCCGCGGCATGCGTCTCAAGGAAGCAAAGGACTACGTGGCCGGCAAGCTCGGCGTGACCCCCTTCGACCTCTCGGACCCGGTGGTCATGACCGACGTCCGCAACGAACACGGCTTCGGCCGCATCCACAGCTACGCCATCAGCCAGCCCTGGCAGGCGAACCAGATCGAGGCGAAGTTCAACATCGCCCGCGTGCTGGACGTGCCCATCAACTGCGTCGAGAAGTTCAAGGAGCGCACGACGCCGACCGGAGGCGCGAAATGAGACGGAACCCGCGCGCGGGCGCGCGCAAGAGCGGCGGTTTCAGGCTCGAAGTGTTCACCGACGACGAGCTCAACGAGATCCATCTTGCGACGCTCGAAGTGCTGTCGCAGACCGGCGTCTTCGTCGAAGACGACGAGGCCCTTCAGATCTTCGCGGATGCCGGGGCGGACATCGATCGCGCGCGCCGGGTGGCGTGCCTGCCTGCGCATGTCGTCGAAGACGCCATCCGCTCCGCTCCGCCCAAGGTGGTCATGTGCGGACGCGACCCCGCCAACGACGTCGTGCTCGAAGACGGCCGCGTCGGATTCACCAACTTCGGCGAGGGCATCCAGGTCGTCGATCCGTACACCGGCGAGTTGCACGAGTCGCGCAAGCAGGACGTCGCCGACTGCACGAGGATCATCGACGCGCTCCCCGAGATCGATGTCGTCGAGCGGCCGCTCGGGGCGCACGACGTGCCGCCCGACACCGCCGCCCTGCACAACGCTGAGGCGATCTTCTCGAACACGACGAAGCACGCCACCATCGGCCCTCTCTCGGGCTTCTGTGCCCGCAAGATGATCGACATGGCGGCCGCTATCGTCGGCGGCCGCGACCAGCTCCGCAAGCGGCCGATCGTCTCGTTCCTGACCTGCCCGGTGAGCCCGCTCAAGCTGGTCGCCGATGCCTGCCGCATCATCATCGAAGGCGTGCGCGCCGGCGTGCCGGTCAACGTGCTCTCCATGGCGATGGCCGGAGGCTCCTCGCCAGTCAGTCTCGCCGGCACGCTCGTGACGCACAACGCGGAAGTCCTCGCCGGCATCACGCTGGCGCAGCTCACGGTGAAGGGCGCGCCCGTGATCTACGGGTCGTCGACGACCGCCATGGACTTGCGCTTCGCCAGCGCCTCGGTGGGCAGCCCCGAGTGCGCGATGATCGGCGCCGGCGTCGCCTGTCTGGCGCGCTTCTACCTGCTGCCCAGCTGGGTCGCCGGTGCGTAGGGCGACTCCAAAGTGGCGGACGCCCAATCCGGTCACGAGAAGACGCTCACCAGCCTGCTGCCGGCGTTGGCAGGGGCCAACCTGATCTACGGGCTGGGGATGCTGGAATCGGGCGTCACCATCGACTACGCGCAGCTCGTCATGGACGCCGAGTTCGCGCGCATGGTCAAGTTCTGCGTGCCGGGGATCCCGGTCACCGACGAGACGCTCTCGGTCGACGTCATCGCCGAGGTGGGTCCGTTTAGCGACTTCCTCTCGCACGACGACACCTACAAGGGCATGCGCGGGCAGTCGCGTTCGACGCTCATCGACCGGAGGGTCCGGGAGGACTGGGCCGCATCCGGGTCGACGAGCCTCTACGACCGCGCCCTCGTGGAGGCCCGCAGGATCCTCGAGACGCACGAGCCCGAGCCTCTGCCCCCAGAGGTAGCGGCGAAACTCAAGTCGATAATCAGGTCTGCAGAGGAAGAATTCGGCGTGCATTGACGAGCGGAACAAGGAACTGCTCAGTCGCGACCGATGAGCCCATCGTCGCATCCGCGCTGCGCGGCCCGGTGAGAACGCCGAGGGCTTCGGCCTGAAGCGCGGAGCGGCTCAAGCCGGAGCGACGAGAGGCCGCATGGCGATGGCCTCGGTGGGGCAGGTCGTGGAGCACAGGCCGCAGCCGCGGCAGGCCGCAGGCTCGAGCCGCGGGCTCCCGACGGAGTCGGCGGTGATGGCGGCGAACGGGCAGCGGCGGGCGCAGCGGCCGCAGGGCCTGCACGCGTCCTCGTCGATGACGGCGACGTGGCGACGCACCGGCCACACGTCGCTGGTCCCCAGTCGCTCCGTGGCCAGGTGGGGGAAACAGCAGTCTGTGCAGCAGTTGCAGATGGCGCCTGGAGCGGGCTCACTCCCCCTGGGGTGGCCGGTGTGCGTGAGGCCGGCTCTGTCGGCCGCGCGCAGGGTTTCCACGGCGCGCTCCTTCGAGATCTCCCAGCCGAGACCGCGGTCGTTTTCGAAGCGCAGGCAGACGTTGGCCGGCTTGCGGCAGCGGCCTACGATGGCGCGGCAGTCGCACGGCCACAAGTAGACGTGTTCCTCAGCGGCGATGACGTCCTCGCCCTCAGCAAGCAGCAGATAGGTGTAGCCGGCCTGATCGGAGTCGGCCGAGCGGCCGTCCTTCAGGGCTTCGAGCCCCTCGCGGATCGACTCCGCGTAGTTCCCGACCTCCCAGTCGGCGAGCTCCCGGTGTAGGGCCGACGGGATGTCCTTCCAGCCTTCGAGCATGGCCCAGATCTCGAGACGGTCGCGGAAGGAGGCCGGCGCGTACGCGCCGGCCTCGTCGCGGTCCAGGACGGCGCGGCGCACGGCGCGCTCGAGGCGCGCCGGATCGACGTCGTCGAGTGCGGTCGGCTCGTCATCAATTTCGCTCAGCGTGGCGAAGGCCAGCAGGAGCTCGACGGCGTCGCCGTCGTAGAAACGGTCGAGCCAGGGCAGCACGAAGTCTGGGGCGCCCACGACCGCCGCGACCTGCGCCCGGGTTGCGCCTGCCGCATGCGTCGTCATGGTTCTTTCGCCGGCATCCGGTGTCATCTCCATCCGCTTGTCCTCCACGCTGCAACCTCCCCCAGGCCGAGTCCGGCCAACGTCTGCAGTGATGGTACGCCATCCTGGGTCCAGCCAAGAGCCCGTGGGGTTTCTGGGGCAGTGCGTAGACGCCTGCGCAGCGCCTTCGGGCACCCGGCAGCGGCCACAGCCCTTCACGGTGCTATCCTTCCCCGACGGACCCGAAGCCGCGGCCGAACCACCAGCTCTACCTCGAGGCGCTCCGCCGGCTGACGCCGGAGCAGCGCCTCCTAAAGGCCTTCGAGCTCACCGAGCTGACGCGCGAGCTTCTCGGCGTCGGCGTGAGGCAGCGCTTCCCCGAGGCCGATGAGGCCGAGCTGCAGCGCAATCTATCTGGAACGGCTGGAGAAGTGTCACAAGAGGCTCTCCTGAAGCGCATCGCGAGGCCCTGGACGCCGCCGGCATCCCCTACAGTTCCCGTGGCCACGGTGGATCGGTATGAAGACGCTCTGCCGACGGTCTCTCGTCTCGCGCAGCGCGGCATTGATGCCGAGGTGGTCGCCGTGCGGCGAGCCGGGCTTCGCCGTCTCGCCGACCTCTTCCCGCGACACCTTGCCACGGACGGCCCATGCGAGGTCAGGGTCGCAGCGAAAAATCTAAGGCGAGCACAAGAGGTGCTCGCGGGCGGCGCCACAACTCCACCAGGAGCCGCCGCCTAGAACTCCGCCGGGAGCTCCTTCAGCTGGGCGGCGGTGAAGACGGGCCCGTCCTTGCAGACGTACACGGGCCCGATGTTGCAGCGGCCGCACTTGCCGAGCCCGCACTTCATGCGGTTCTCTAGCGTGGTGAAGATGGCCTCGTCGGCGAAGCCGAGCTTGTCGAGCACGGGCAGCGTGAGCTTGACCACGATGGGCGGTCCGCAGAGCACGGCGACGGCGTTCTGCGCCATGGGCGCCGTCGCCTCGACGACCGGCGTGACGTAACCGACCTCGCCGGTCCAGTCCTTCGTTTCACCCCCGGGGTCGACGGTGGTCACGATCTTGACGTCCGAGCGCGAGGCCCATTCTTCCAGCTCGCGCTTGTACACCAAGTCGTCCACCGAGCGCGCGCCGTACACGATGGTCACGTCACCGAACTCCTCGCGGCGGTCGAGCACGTTCCAGATCACGCAGCGCACCGGCGCCAGGCCGATGCCGCCGGCGATGAAGACCACGTCCTTGCCTTTCCATTCGTCCACCGGGAACCAGTTGCCGTACGGGCCGCGAAAGCCCACGGTGTCGCCGACGTTCACTTCGCGGAGCGCGGACGTCACCTTGCCTACGGCCTTGAAGCTGCACTCGATGAAGCCTTTGCGGGTCGGCGCGCTGGCGATGCAGAAGGTGCTCTCGCCGGCGCCGAACACGCTGTACTCGCCGAACTGCCCGGCGTGAAAGTCGAACGAGTCGCGCAGGGCCTCATCCTCGAACTCCAAGCGTAGGGTGCGCGTGTCGTGCGTCTCGTCGGTGAGTGCCGTCACGAGGGCGAGCTGAGGCTGATAGATGTTCACGAGCCGGCCGGCTCCGCCCCGGCGACGGCGGCCGCGGCTGCGTCGGGCCGCCGCGCGGCGATGTCGATGGCCTGGAGGATCTCGACGAGGTCCTGGCCGGCGTGGCAGGCTCGTGTGCAGCGGCCGCACCCCGTGCACAGCACCTCGCCGAACTTGAGCGGGTAGATGGCGAACTTGTGATTGATGCGCTGCCGGTAGCGCGAGTGCTGGTCGTCGCGCGGATTGTGGCCGCTGGCATGCAGCGTGAAGGTCGGCGCCTGACAGGTGTCCCAGCACCGCCGCCGGGTGCCTTTGCCGATGCCCTCTTCCTCGTCGACGATGTCGAAGCAGTGGCAGGTGGGGCAGACGCTCGAACAGGCGCCGCAGCCGTTGCAGCGCACGCCGAGTGCGGCGAGCAGCGGGTCCTCGAAGTGCGCGTCGATCCACTCGCGCACCGACTCGGCGTCGATCTCGAGGTTGGCGGCGACGCGGGCGCGGGCGGCGGCGCGTTCCTCCGCGGCCTGGCGGCCGCGGTGCTTCGCGCCGTGGGTGTCGGTCTCCGCCTTGAAGCGCGCCCCGTGGGCCTCCATCAGGACGCGCCCCTTGTCGGTGGTCGCCTCCATCAAATAGCCGCCCTCGACAGGCGTGAGCAGAGCGTCGGCGCCCTTGACGTCGTCTGGCGCCGTGCCGACAGCCGTGCAGAAGCAACTCTCGTCGACGACGGGGCAGGCGAGGTTGACGATCGTCGTGGCCTCGCGGCGGCCGTTCCACAGCTCGTCCTGGTAGTCCCAGTTCATGACCTTGTCGACGATGGCCAAGGCAGCGCTGTCGCAGGACTTCGCCGCCAGCACGACGCGCGGCGCGAACGTCGTGGGCACCGCTTCGATCTCGACCTCGGTGCCGTGCTGACGCCAGCAGCACAGGGCCTCGTGTCCGGGCAGGAAGTACTGCTTGAGCGACAGCACCGGCAGGCCCCGGCTCAGGTCGAGCTCGGCGGCGTCGGCGAGCGCGCGGTACTCGATGTCGACCGGCGCGACCCCGGGACGCAGGCAGGCCGACGAGGCGATCGCCGACGGCGAGGCGCAGACGTCCACCGCCACCGGCGCGATCACTTCCGTGCCCGCGCTCAGCAGATCCCCGGCCAGCGCGCGCAGATCGTCGTCGCTGATGAAGTACGTCTCGCGCGTCGCGTCCGTCACTTGATGAACTCCTGCTTGTCGTCGAGCCGGTAGTCGCCGATGGGCGCGGGACTCTCGGGATCATCGCTGACGGTGTAGCCGTACCGCTCCGCCACGATGTGCTGCAGCTTGCGGTTCACGAGGCTGAGCGGGATACCGACGGGGCAGAAGCGCTCGCACTCGCCGCAGTCCACGCAGCGGCCGGCGAGATGCAGGGCACGGGTGATGTTCCAGCTCAGGTTGCCGCGCGGGTGTGGCGGCGCCTCGATCCACTGTGGCCGGCTCTTCTCGGCCACGCACCGCTCGCAGACGCACAGCGGGCACACCTGGCGGCACGCGTAGCAGCGCACACACTTGGAGAACTGCTCGGTCCAGAAGGCCCAGCGTTCCTCGAGCGGCTGCGCGTCGAGCGCGGCGACGCGCTCGTCGATGGTCATGACCGGCCGCGGCGGTTCGGGCTGCGACTCGCCGAGCAGGTGGTCGACGAGCTCCGGCTCGCGGTTGTCGCAGCCGTAGCAGCGCGGGGCGACGTTCTCCGGGCTCAGTGACGCGGCCTTGGGAAGCTCCGCTTCCTCCAGCACGCCGCCACAGCGGACGCCGATGAGCACGACGTCGTCGCGCGTGAGCTGCGCCTCACGCAGCAGGCCCGCGACCGCCTTGGCGTCGCAGCCCTTGACCACGAGGCCGATCTTGCCGAGCTCGGCGACGTTGTCGCGGCGCGGGTTCAGATAGGTGACGAGATTGTGCACGCAGCGCGTGTCGAAGATGAGCCGTTCCGTATCGGCCGGGTCGGTGACGAAGACCGGCCGCGCGCCGCGGCGGGCATCCTCCCAGCCGACGATCACGCGCACCGTGCCGTCGGTGAGAAGCTTTCGGGCGACCTCGCGCACCTCGCTCATGAGGCCTCGGCTTCGACCCTCGCGCCGGCCGGCGCAGCCACGCCGGCATCCTCCGGCGCCAGTGCGCGGTACGCCTCGAACGGCCCCAGGGCCCGCACGTTGGCTACGGCTTCGTCAACCACGTCGCGCCACTTGGCGCCCTCGCTCGCGGAGACCCAAGAGAAGGTCATGCGTCGCGGGTCGACGCCGACGAACTCCATGAGGTCGTGGAACACGGCGAAGCGCCGGCGGGCATGGTAGTTGCCCGAGGTGTAGTGGCAGTCGGCCGGGTGGCAGCCGCTGACGATCACGCCATCGGCGCCGCGCTCGAAGGACTTGACGATGAACAGCGGGTCGATGCGGCCGGTGCAGGGCAGGCGGATGATGCGCACGTTGCTGGCCATGTGCAAGCGGCTCGTGCCCGCAAGGTCGGCGCCGGTGTACGTGCACCAGTTGCAGACGAAGGCGGTGATGCGCGGCTCGAAGCCGTCGGCAGCCGCGCCGCTCGTGTCGACTGCGTCGCTCACGTCACTCCCAGTAGCAGAGAGCGTTGATCTCGCTGAAGATCTGCTCGTCGGTGAACGTCTGCAGCTCGACGCTCTTGCTGAGGCAGACCGCCTGGCACGTGCCACAACCCTGGCACACGCCGGGGTTCACGTAGGCGACGTGGCCGCAGACGTGACCGTCGACGGTGCAGATCTCGCGCTGCTCGATGGCGCCGTAGGCACACACCTTGGCGCAGTTCATGCAGCCGATGCAGGTGTTCTCGTTGACGATCGCCACCGCCGGCTCGCGCTCGAGCTCGTCGGCGCTGAACAGGCTCAGCACTTTGGCGCCGGTGGCGCTGGCCATCGCGACCGCGTCGGGGATGTCGCGCGGCGCCTGGCAGGCGCCGGCCACGAAGACCCCGGCGGTGTTCGTCTCCACCGGGCGCAGCTTGGGGTGCGCCTCATTGATGAAGCCGTGCTCGTCGGTGCTCACGCTGAGCTTCTGCGCGAGTTCGCGGACGCCGTCCTGGGGTCGCATGGCCGTGGCCAGCACCACCATGTCGGCGTCGATCACCACCTGCTCCTGGCTCAGCGTGTCGTAACCCCACACCTTCACGACGTCGCCGTCGCGGAAGATGCGGCTGACGCGCCCGCGGATGTACTCGGCGCCGTCTTCCTCGATGGCCCGCCGGCTGAACTCGTCGTAGCCCTTACCGGCGGCGCGGATGTCCATGTAGAAGGCCACGGCGCGGCCGTCGTGCACCTTGTGCTTGTAGAGCATGGCGTGCTTGGCGTTGTACATGCAGCAGATCTTGCTGCAGTACGATATGCCCTTCTCGGAGTCGCGGGAGCCCACGCAGTGGACGAAGACCACCGTCTTGGGCTCCTTGCCGTCGGACGGCCTGAGGATGGCGCCTGCGGTCGGCCCCGAGGCCGACGCCAGGCGCTCGAACTGCAGGCCGTCGATGACGTCCGGCACCTCGCCGTAGCCGTACTCGCCGTAGCCCTTGAGGCCCTCGGGCTGCTCGCGGCCGATGCTGTACAGCTGGAATCCCGTGGCCACCACGATGGCGCCGATCTCCTCCTCGATGAAGGTGTCCTCGGCGTCGTAGTCGATGGCGTCCTTGAGGCACGCCTCCTTGCACTTGCCGCAGGCGTCCTTGGCCAGGCCCTTGCGGCGGCCCTTGAAGAGGGTGCAGTTCTGGCGGTCGAGCACCGGGATGTTGGGCACCGCCTGCGGGAACGGCACGTAGATCGCCGTGCGGTTGCCGAGCCCGGCCTCGAACTCGCTGGGGATGCGTTTCGCCGGGCAGGCTTCCTGGCAGTCGCCGCAGCCGTTGCAGAGGTCCTCGTTCACCGAGCGCGCCTTCTTGCGGATCTTCACGGTGAAGTTGCCGATGTAGCCGTCGACCTTCTCGACCTCGCTCCAGGTGTGGAGCTTGATGTTGGGGTGCTGGTACGCCTCGACCATGCGTGGCGTGAGGATGCACTGCGAGCAATCCAGCGTCGGGAACGTCTCGCTGAGCTGGCTCATGTGGCCGCCGATCGAGGCTTCTTTCTCGACGAGCACAACCTCGTGGCCGCCGTCCGCGATGTCGAGCGCCGCCTGGATGCCGGCGATGCCGCCGCCGATCACGAGGGCGCGCTTGGTGACGGGGATGTGGATACTCTCCAGCGGCTGGTTGTGCTTGACCTTCTCGACGATGGTGCGGGTGATGTCGACGGCCTTTTCGGTGGCCTCGCCGCGGTCCTCGTGGATCCAGCTGCAGTGCTCGCGGATGTTGGCCATCTCGCACATGTACTTGTTGAGGCCGGCCTGGTCGCAGGCGCGGCGGAAGGTCTTCTCGTGCATGTGCGGCGAGCAGGCGGCCACGACCACGCCGGTGAGGTCGTTGTCCTCGATGGCCTTCTTGACGAGCTGCTGGCCGGGGTCGGAGCACATGTACTTGTAGTCCTCGGTGAAGGCGACGCCCGGGTGGTCCTTGAGGGCCTCGGTGACCGCCTCGCAGTCGACGGTGCGGCCGATGTTCTCGCCGCAGTGGCAGATGAAGACGCCGATGCGGCTCACTGAGCCTCACCGCCTTCGGCGCCGGAGGTACCGGCAGCGACTCCGACCTTCTGCTTCTCGGCGCGGGCCGCGGCCTTGGCGGCGGCCTCCTCTTTGGCGAGCTTCTCTGCCGCGACGCGCTTCGCCGCCTGCTGCACAAGGCGCGCGATGAGCGGCTCGGTGTCGACGAAGTGACGGCCCAGGCCGAGGTCCACGGGCGCCAGCCCGAGGGCGAGGCCGACCATCTGCGTGACGAACAGGATCGGCATGGGCTCCTCGCCGCGCTGGGCCATGGCCTTCTGACGGAGGTCGAGGTTGGAGTGGCACAGCGGGCAGGCCACGATGATGGCCTCCGCGCCGTGGGAACGGGCGTTGTCGATGATGGCGCGCCCAAGCCGCAGCACCGACGCGGTGCGGCTCACGCTGAAGGCGCCGCCGCAGCACTCGACCTTCATGTCCCAATCCACGTCGTCGGCGCCGCAGGCGTCTATGACCTCGTCCATCGAGGTGGGCTGCTCGGGGTCGTCGTAGCCGCACACCTCAAACGGGCGCACCAGCAGGCAGCCGTAGTAGGCCGCCAGCTTGACGCCCTCGAGAGGATTGGGCGCGAGGGTCGCGGCCACCTTCTCCTCGATGGTCACGGACGCGTCGCGGAGCAGCTCGACGGCGTTGTGCACGTCCACGCTGTTGGCGAACGGGTGGCCGAGGATGTCGGGCATCTGTTCGGCGAGGCCGTCCTCGGTGGCGATCGCCAGGCGGGCCGCCGAGAGGCGGTTGTAGCAGGCGGCGCAGGGCGCGAGCACGGTGTCGAAGCCCTGCGCTTCAGCCAGCGCGAGGTTGCGCGCCGGCAGCGCTACGCCGAGCAGGTGGTCGGTGGTGTGGCCGCTGCTGGCGCCACAGCATGACCAGTCGGCGATCTCGGTGAGGCCGATGCCCAGCTCGGCGGCCACGGCGCGGAGGCTCTCGTCGAATTCACGGGAGGTGCCGTGCAGCGAGCAGCCGGGATAGTAGGCGACATCGGTCATCGCGGCTCGCGACGTCGCGGCAGTCTCGGTCACGGGGTCACGCCGCACTTCTCGAAGATCCGCTTGATCTCGGCGACGCCCTCGATGCGCTCCGCGCGGAAGCTCAGCTTCCCGCGGCTGAGCATGCCCGGCGCGTTGATGACGTCCTTCATGAGGTCGCCGCTGCGCAGCTTGTACTCCATCACCATGCCCATCTCGTGCAGCCGGCCGTTGGTGCGGATCTGCTCAAGAAAAGCGCGATGGAAGGCGGCGACGTTGCGCGGCATGTCGGCGACCTCGGCCTCGATGCTCATCTCGCGAACCGCGTCGATGACACGGGCCGGGTCGCAGGCATTGGGGCAGCGAGCCGAGCAGGTCTCGCAGGTGAGGCAGAGCCAGATGGACTGTTCGGACAGGGCGGCTTCCCGGCGATCCTGCACGACCAGGCGCATCACGTTGTGCGGGCGCAGGTCGGACTCGGACGCCATCGGGCAGCCGGCGGAGCACTTGCCGCACTGATAGCACGTCGCGGGGTTGATGCCGGTGGCCTCGAGGATGTCGGTGGCGAGGGTACGAGACGGAGCGCTCATGCGGGTCGGCTACCTGCCCTTCTGCTGCGGACGGGCGACGCTACGGTCGCCCGTCGATGCCCTGTCCGAGGTTGCAAGGTGATTGTACTCTCGCAGGTAGTGTAAAGCCGCCAGGGAATCCGGGCAAGCCTTGTCCGCTATTTCACATGACCGCGGCTCACGATGACGGTCGGCGCGCCGGGCTCGGCTACGCCGCGAGCGCCCGGCGCACCTTGCCGCGGCCGAGCAGCATCAGTGAGGCGGCGGCCAGGGCCGCCGCCGCCCCGAACGCGAAGGTCGCCCACGGCCCCACGGAGCCCCAGAGCGCCCCCCCGACCGTACTGGCGGCGAAGCTCGCGAGACCGGTGGCCGTGTAGTACAGGCCGAGCGCCGAAGCGCGCTCGCCGGTGGGGATGGCGCGCCCGATCAACGCTTTGCTCGTGCCCTCGGTGGCGGCGATGTAGAGGCCGTACGTGGCGAAGAGGCCGGCCAGCGCCAGGCCCGACCCGGCGCCGGCGAACCCGAGGTAGACGACCGCGAACACGCAGTAACCGGCGATCACCAGCGGGTACTGACCGACGCGGTCGCTGAGGCCGCCAAGCGGCAGCGACCCGGCTGAGTACACGACGTTGTAGAGCACGTAGAGGAGGATGACCGCCGACGTCCCCATGCCGACATCCTTGGCCTTGAGCAGGATGAACATGTCGCTCGAGTTGCCCACCGCGAACAGCAGGGTGCCGGCCAGCAGCCAGCGGAAGGCCGGTGAGGCCGGCAGCGACAGGCGAAAGGCGCGGCGCTGGGGCTGCTCTCGGTGCTCGCGCACGAAGAGCATGATCGCGAGCACGCTCAGCAGCCCCGGCACGACGGCGATGGCGAAGATCCAGCGCAGCGAGACGTGCGCTTGCACGAGTGCCAGCGCGATCAACGGTCCTATGACGGCGCCCAGGGTGTCCATGCTGCGGTGCAGGCCGAAGGCGAGGCCCTGTTGCTCCGGTCGCGTCTGCGCCGCGATGAGGTCGTCGCGCGGCGCCGTGCGCAT
>JADGPQ010000158.1 GCA_017882325.1 Thermoleophilia bacterium | reverse complement strand
CTGCATCTGCGTCTGCTGTGCCTTGGTGGGCTCGGCCTTCTGACCGCTCGCAGCGCCGCTGTGGCCCTGCGTCGCCTTGCTGAGGTCGATCGTCTTGGTGGTCACCGTCGTGCCGGCTGGCGGCGTGAAGTCATACGTCGAGGCCGGGATGGCATCGTACGAGACCTTGTCGGAGAAACCGAACTGGAGCACCGGTGAAGTGCCGCCCTTGGCGGTCACCTGGAGTTGCAGCGGCACGAAGGTTTTCCCGTCGATGGCCGCCTGCACGGAGCCCAGGGCGGTGTCGGAGGCGGTCGGCGTCATGGCGATGAAGTAGACGTCCCGGCCGGCCACGACGCCCTGGCCGGCGACCTTGACGTCCGCGTAGGGCGCCACTTGCTGCAGGAACGACGAGATCGCCGCCGGCGTCGCCATGGTCGGCGAAGGCATCGGCGTCGGCGTACCGCCGGCGCCCGGCGCCGTGCCCGTCACGACGATGTGCTTGGCGCTGTTGGCGGCGTAGTCGTAGAGCCAAGCGTCACGGCCCGCGCTGTTCACGACCATCGTCTGGTCGCCGCCGCTCGCCTGCGACTCGATGCGCGCGCCGCCGGCGCTCATCCAGATGCGCCCGGCGCCATTGGCGGCCAATGGCAGCTTGGCCGAGGCGCCGTAGTTGCTGCCTGTCAGCGCCGAGATGTCGCCGAGCAGGTTGTTCTGCCAGGACACGTCTCCGCTGATGCTTGTAGCCTTCTGGTTCTGCTGCGCCATCTTCGCGAGCAGGTCGGCTGCCGAGGTGGCGGGCAGGGGATTGCCCTGGCCGGCGCCGGCCACCGCTACGATGCCGGCGACGAGGCCGGCGACCGCCAGCACGGCGACGACGATGAAGATGATGAGCTTGGTGCGCATGGAGACTCCTTCGGGAGTTGTGCCGCTACACACTGTGTACCCCCGTGCGGCCCCCGTGGCAACCTTACAGGCGGGCGCCATAACCTTTCTTCACGGCTCACGGCAACGAGAGAACGTACTGTTTCCAGCCCGCGTAGAACTCGTTCCAGCTCACGCCCAGCGCGTCGTGGGTCGCCCTGTCGATGCCTTTCTCGCTGAGGTCGGAGTCGGCGACCGCGGTCACGAACGGTCTGAGTTTGGCGAGGCCCCAGCGGTCGAGGACGTAGAGCACCACCGAGCCGGCCTCCAGATACGCGAGCCGGACCTGCTCTGTGGAGTTGCCCATCCAGAGGTTCCCGGCGCCCATAGCGTCGCGCAGCGGCCACAGCTGGTTGCCGGTGGCGACCTCCTCGCGCAACGGCGTCCAGTCGCGTCCTCCCTCGACAGCCGTCGCAAGTCCCTCGAGCAGGAAAGTGGGGGCGTGCTCGGTCTTCGCGAACCACTGCCCGGTGTAGGCGTGCGTCATCTCGTGGGCAAGCATCAACGGCATCCAGGCACCGGTGCCGTCGAGCGAGGGACCGAGCACGCCGATGTCGCGGATGTGCCACGGCCGCGAGGTCACACGCGGCCCCGCGTTGGAGAAGAACCTGATCCTGCCCTCGTCCGGACCGCCGCCCAATGACGCTTTCAGATCCTCCAGGGACGAGTACACAGAGACGAGCACGGAGGCGTCGGGTCTGACGCCGACCAGCGCGAGGCGCTTCCGAGCGGTGGCGCCGGCGTCGGCCAGCGCCTCCGCCCGGTCCTTGGCGCGCCGGTCGGCGAGCACGAGCAGCCCGTTGCGACGCACGGTCACAGGGTCGTGGAATGCCATCAGGTACTGTCGCCTGACCGCCCGCGGCGTCGCGTCGCCGGTGGCGACGACGCGAGACCCCAGCGTCTGCAGGTCGAGGACGCGCTCGCCGGCGACGCGGTCGCGCGGACCCGTACGTCCGAGCTGCCCCACGGCGCGCACCTCGAAGCGGCCGGGCACGCCGGGCGCGGGCGTGCCGAGCAGTGTCAGCCGAGTCCACGGAAGCGGCGAAAGATGCCGGAAGAGTTCGTTCAGGGCGTGACGGGCGGCGGTGCCGGACGTGGGCAGGGCGGCTCGGTACGCGGCGCGGTCGCCGGCGCGGAGCGCCTCAGCCGCGCGGCCCAGCGCAACCCGCGCCTCCTCCGGCGTGGCCGCCCGGGCGACCGGTGACAGCGACGCCTGAGGCTCTTTGAAGGCCAGAGGCAGGAAGTAGACGAAGCCGGCGAGGGCAAAGACGGCGCCGGCCACGACGAAGAGCATCAGCCAGGAGCGCACGGTGCGGCGAGCGCGGTACATGTGCCTATTGTACGCGGCTCACCCATGAGCGCACGGACGCCGCCGGAGCGCCCTCTCGAGCTGCACGCGCCCGGCAGTTGGCCTGACCCCGGCTCGCGTGTACCCTAGCGGCACATGGACTCCGCACGACGCGCACGCAAGCCTTACACGGTGTACCGCAGCGAGGACGGCGCGGCGGCTGAGGCTGCGCCTCCGCCGCGCGGGCCGCAGCCTCCCGTTTTCGGCGGTGGCCGGCCGCCGAGCCGCGGACGCCGGCGGCGGCGCACAGGGCTCCTGGTCGTCGCCGCGCTCGTCGTCTTCGCGGCCGTCGCCGCCATCGCGTTTGCGACACTGCGTCCGTTCGGCGGCGGGACCAGCGCCACGGCGGGTACCGAGCCGGGCCAGTCGGTGGCGACCACAGGCGGACCCGCCCAGGCCGCCACTCCGTTACCCTCGCCGACGCCCGCCGCCCCCGCGGGACCGGCGCCGGTGACCGTCACCGCGGGCGGCGACGTGATCGGCGGTTTCGGCGTCAGCGGCGTCGTCGGCAGCATGGGCAGCGGCCTCTTCCGCAGCATCGCGCCGTTCTTCAAGTCGAGCGACTTCGGCTTCGTCAACCTCGAGTCGCCGCTCACCTACGGCGGCGATCCGCAGGGCTGGAAGGACGTCGTCATCAAGGGCAACCCGGCGCTGGCGCCGGCCATGGCCAAGAGCGGCATCAACGTGGTGACCATGGCCAACAACCACGCCGGCGATATGGGCGACAGCGGGCTGCTCGACAGCTTCAAATACTGCAAGAAGGCCGACATCACGGTGGTCGGCGCCGGCAAGGACCTCAAGGCGGCTCAGGCCGGGGCCGTGCTCAAGACCGGCGGCGCCAAGACGGCTTTTCTCGGGTTCAGCGACGTGCTCCCGGTCGGTTACCCGGCCACCTCGAGCAGCCCCGGCACGTCCCCCGGACGCGCCAACATCAACGCGGTAAGAGCAAACATCCGCGCCGCCGCGAAGAAGGCCGACTACGTGTTCGTGGCCTGGCACTGGAACTTCGAATACAGGCGCGCGCCCAGCTATCTTGAGTCCAGCGAGGGCAGGGCGGCCATCGACGCCGGCGCCGACATCGTCTTCGCGCACCACCCGCACCTGCTCGACGGCGTCCAGGCGTACCACGGCGGGCTCATCTGCTACAGCCTCGGCAATCTCGTCTTCAGCGGCTTCTCCGGCGAGACCGCCCAGACAGTGCTCGTGAAGGCCAAGGTGACGCCCCACACCATCAACGCCAAGCTCATTCCCGTGCAGATCAGTGGCTCCGGCGTGCCGACTGTGGCCACCGGCTCCACCGGTCTCAGCATCCTGCAGCGCGTGAAGGACCTCTCCGCCGCCCTCGGCACCACGGTGAAGATCGCGGGCGACCGCGGCTACGTGCACGTCAAGCGCTGATGCGCCCCGTCCTCTTCCAGATCGGCGACTACAAGCTCTACAGCTTCGGCCTCATGGCCGCGCTGGCGATGATCGTGCCCGGCCTGGTCCTCGTGCGGCCGCTCCTCAGGCGTCGCGGCGTGACCGCCGACTTCGCCTACGAGCTCATCGTGGCCGCCGGCGCCGGCGGATTCGTCGGCGCTCGCATCTACTACCTCATCGAGAACTATGCCGCGGTCAAGGCCGACTTTTGGGGCGCCGCCTTCGGCGGCATCGGGTTCGTATGGTACGGCGGCCTCATCGGCGGCTTCCTCGGCGTGGTCGGCTGGACGCTCGTGCGACGCCTCCCCTTGGACATCGTGGCCAACGCTATGGCGCCGGCGGTCGCGATGGGCTACGCCATCGGGCGCATCGGCTGCCAGCTCGCCGGCGACGGCGACTACGGCAAGCCATCCGGCCTCCCGTGGGCGATGGGCTACCCGCACGGCACCGTCCCGACGCCGCCCGGCGTGAAGGTCCACCCCACGCCGATATACGAGATCATCGTCATGGCCTTCGTCGTCTGGATCCTCTGGCGCCTGGCCACGCGCTACGACAAGTCCGGCTGGTGGACCTTCGGCTGGTTCCTGATCCTCTCGGCGGTCGAACGCTTCGCCGTCGAATTCTTGCGCCGCAACCCGGTCTGGTTCGCCGGACTCACGCAGCCGCAATGGGTCGCTATCGTGAGCGCGCTGATCGGCATCGTGCTGGTGCTGGTCTTCGGCAAGCGGCCGGCCGTGCGCCTCCCGGCCTGACGCCCAGCCATTCCTCCATCACAGGTACGACTGTAGCGTCCCCCGCCGGCGGACGTCGACGCTGGCGCAGTGAAAGCCGCCGCCGATCGTCTCGAAGTCGTAGAACGGGCACGAGATGGGCGTGAGGCCCCACTTCTTGAAGGCCGCGATCAGGCGCTCCTCACCCTGCGCGATGATCACGCGCTCCTCGTCGAGCATCAGCACGTTCATGCTGATCCAGCGCGAGCAGTTGTACATCGGGTGCGTGAGCGGCATGTCGGGCTCGGGGCAGAGGAGGATGTCCCAGCCGGCCTTCTCGAACAGGTCCGGCACCTTGGCGCAGCGCGTGGGATGCACGAGCAGCTTGCCGGGGGCCAGCGGCAAGAAGGTGGCGTCGATGTGCATGGGGTGCGTGTCGTAGACCTCCACCTCGTGGACGCGGAAGTCCGGGGCGAGGTGGCGGCGCAGCCACTCGATGCCGAAAGTGTTGCAACAGCTCGACTGAGCGATGAAGAGGTCGCGGCCGCACTTGATGGCGTCGGCCGCGTCGAAGAGCGGCTCATGGTCGGTGAGGATGGTGCGCTGCTCCTCGCCCTCTTCCATCGCCACGAAGTCCGGCGCGTACGATGCGCCGGAGAGCTCGGGGCGCGGGGCGGAGATCCAGCGCGCGCCTCCGCGGAAGTACTCCTTGCAGAGGCTCTTGTAGGCGTGGTGCTCGAAGAAGCGGCTGCGCCAGCCCATCGGCGCCTCGATGATCTGATCGCCGATCACCAGCAACACGTCGCGCGGCATGAGCGCGTAGCACGAGCTGGGCAGGGACCAGCCGGGCGCCGCGAGAGGCTGGTCCCAGGCGAAGCGCTCGGGCCGGCGAACGGTGACGCCCTCGGCCTCGAGGATGTGGACGAAGGCCTCGATGTCGCGCTCGGCCTTCCTCAGCATCTCGGGCGGCCAGCGCTTGCCGCCCTCGCTCTTGAAGAACTCCCACTGCGTCTTGTCGTGGACCACGGCCGGCGAGATCGTCTCCCACGGCGGGATGACGGCGTCCTCGACGATGCCGACGACGATCTCCTCCAGGGGGTCCCACTCGTTGAAGGTGTTGACGGGGCAAGCGCCGGTGGAGCCCTGACGATCCGCAGACCGAGGCTCGCTGGGGGTCACTGGACACGCTCCTTCCTGCTCGCACGAAGACTCAAGGGACGCCTCGTGGCGTCGTCAGGGATGACGGCGAGCCCAGTCTACCGGACGCACGTGGCCTTCGAGCGTGCGGGCGATGTGCGTGTGCACGGTCACGGCCGTGCAGTCCTGCTACCAGCTCCACGATCGCAAGGAAAGCAGTGACCTCAGCCCGGAATCGACGCGTGAGACCGACCGCAGGACGTCACAGTTCCAGGAGACATGCCGCAGGCGTGGTCGTTCGTAGTGTCTCGTGTGCGAACGTGCTGCACGGTCCAAGGTTCCGGACCTTTCTCATGTTGAGCCGTGCTCAGCGGTGCTGGGCCGTGACGATCCGTCTCGTCGGCGGGATGTCGGCAACTGGCTCGACGACGCCGACGCTCCGTCACGCAGCCGAGACAAGCAGGGTCGTCAAGCTCTCCAACCATTCCCCTGGGGAACGAGCACCTCTACCAGCGCGAGGTCGACCAAGCGCCGACCCTCGGCCAGGAGGTGGATCGCTTCCTCTACAACGAGGCCAGGCCAAACGAGTCGCTGGGGCCGCGCCCGCCGCGCTCAATGCACCGTGCAGATCCACATCCACTTCAGGCCCTAGGTCTCGAACATCCTTGACACGGAACACCCGGGTGAGTACATCGGCCGCATCTACAATGAGGTGCGCGGCCGGCCGCTCTACCTGGTCCGCGAGCGTCGGGGCTTCGGGCCCACGGGCGACGGCCCGGCGTCGGCGCGAGCCGACGCGACGACGACGCGTCCGGCCGACGGCGCCGCACGGACCGTCGCGCCGTCTGAGCGCCTTCCCGCGTTGCAGGCCGGCTCAGGGCAATCTGAGCAGGGCCCAGCCCCCCCGCCGCAAGACCACGATGCCGATGGCCCTGAGGCCCGGTGCAGTGTCAAGCTCGAGGTCGATCACGGCATACCCGGCTCCCGCGTCGCGAGCCACCCGCCGGGCGATGGCTGGGTCGCGCGTCCCGTAGAGCATGTCGATGTCGTGCTCGAGCCGGGCGGTGCGCGCCGGGTACAGCCACTGCGTCCAGCTCGACCGTTCGAGCACGGCGCCGCGCCCGGCGATAGCGCTCACCCAGTTGCAGGTCGGGGAGACGGGGTGCAGCACAACGCGAGCGCTCGCCGGTACGTCTGCGTCCAGCTCCTGCAGAAGGACGCGCAGCTCGCTGGGCAGCCGCTTGTGACCGACCTGGCGGGCCAGCGTGACGCCGTGCATTGAGCTGGCGAGCAGGACGGCGGCGCCCACGATGACGAGGCCGCGACCGACAGCCGCGCGCCGGTCGCGAAGGTCCGCCGACGGCGCCGTCGCCGCGGCCGGCCGC
>JADGPQ010000027.1 GCA_017882325.1 Thermoleophilia bacterium | reverse complement strand
GACGCGCCGCCGGACCTGCTCCGCTCTGGAGTGGCGGCGCGAGCGGGAGTAGCATCCGGGACGAACCACGCCCAAGGAGGGGCCACGGCAACATCGTCCACCTTGTTCCTCGTCGACGCCGACAGCACCCTCGTGCCGGCCGACCAGGACGCGATCGCGTCCCGCCTGAAGGCCGGCGGCTTCTTCTGGCTCGACATCCACGGGCCCGACGCCGAAGGACTCGCGCTGCTACGCGACGTGTTCGGCTTCCACCCGATCGCCTTGGAGGATTCGGAGCACTTCGGTCAGCGCCCGAAGCTGGATACCTACGACGACTACGTGATGCTGGTGATGTACGGCGCGAACCGTGACGAGGACGACCTCGTCGAGGTGCACTGCTTCCTCTCCGAACACTACCTCGTGACCGTGCATCACGACGACTGCCCGAGTTTCAGCGACCTGCGCGGCCGCATCACCGCGCACCACCTGCACACCGACAATGCCGCCTTCGTCCTGTACTCCGTGGTCGACGCGCTCGTGGACAGCTTCTTCCCTCTGCTCAGCGAGTTCGACGACCGTATCGACGCGATCGAGGACCGCGTCTTCCAGGCCCCCGACGACGCCCAGCTCCAGGAGGTCTTCGAGATCAAGCGCAGGCTCGTAGGCCTGCGCAAGCTGATCTCCCCCGAGCGCGACCTCTTCGCGCGCGTCGCCACCGGCGTGCTCGCGATCCCCGGCATGACGCCCGAAGCGGAGCGCTACTACCGCGACGTCTACGACCACCTGATCCGCATCAGCGACCTCATCGACAGCTACCGTGATCTCACGACAGGCGCCATGGACGTCTACTTGTCTACCGTGTCCAACAGGCTGAACGACGTCATGAAACGGCTCACCATCGTGGCCACCATCTTCATGCCGCTGACCTGGCTCACGGGGTTCTTCGGCATGAACTTCGGCCGGCTGGTGCTCAACATCAGCGGCTGGACGGCCTTCCTCACGTTCGGGCTGGCCACGCAGGCGCTGGCCGTGGTCATCATGCTCTCCCTGTTCAGGAGAGAGGGCTGGATCTAGTCGGCGCGCCACGCTCCGGGCAGCGGCGGCAGCGGCGCGGGAGGATGAGTCCGGCGGCGCAGCCGCACCGGCCGCAGGTGCCCGCGCTTCCACGCGATCGTGAGCAGAGCAGAGCTGGCCGCCGTGCACACGCCCAGCGTCATCAGTGAGCTCTCCGGGCCGAAGGCCCCGCCCGTCAGCCACTGCGGCCCGCTCAGCGACGAACGCAGCAGGCCGGGGATGTCGTAGCCGGAGATTGGCGTGCCGAACACGCCGCCCTCGACGAAGTTCCATGCGGCGTGAACACCGATCGCCAGCCACAGGCAGCGAGTCGCCAGGTAACAGGCGCCGAGGAGCACTCCGCCGAACAGCGCGATCATGAGGCCGTCGAACGCCCCGGCGTTCGGGTTGTCGGCGTGCATGAAGCCGAACCAGGCGGCCGCGAGTGCGAGCGCCAGCCAGCTCCCCAGGCGTTCCTCGCTCACGCGCTGGACGATCCCGCGGTAGAGCATCTCTTCACGAAAGGCGACCGCGGCGGCCGGCAGCGACCACTGCACGACGGTCCACTCCTGCCTGCCCAGGACCTCGTAGGCGCCGGCCAGCGCCAGAAGGCCGACGATGGCGGCGAAGAGGCCGGCGCCGAGCAGCAGCCCCATCCCCCCTTCGGCGAGGCCACCCCAGCCCCCGCCGAGCTCCCGGACGCGGCGTCGCTCGCTGAGGCTCACGAAGCTCCAGTAGATGACGGTCGGCACCGCGACGGCCGCCATCGCCTCGGGGATCCGCGGGTAGCCGACGTCCGGGTACACGCCGCCCCACCAGCCCGCGATCCAGTCGCAGAGCGCGTACAGCGGCGCGCGCAAGGCGCCGGCGATCCAGCGCGCGACCCAGTTGAGCAGGACGTATCCGACGACGAACCTCACGAGGACGGACTGGAACAGCCGACCCAAGGCAGTGCGCGGCGGCTTGGGCGCGCCCTCTGAAGGGCGCGCCGGCGGCGCTGCGGGCTCCGGCTCGCTCCCCGCGCCGGCCGACCCAGAGTCCCCGGCGCCTGAAGTGGCCCCAGAGCCGGTCTTCACGGCCGTTCGACGTGCCACATCCGGGCGTGGTCCACCACGGCGAAACCCAGACTCGCGTACAGAGGTTCCGCGTCAGGGTCGGAGAGCAGGCCGAAGAGATGGGCGCCCGTGCGCACGTGATGATCGAGGGCGGCGGAGGCGGCCGCGGCTGCGGCCCCTCGGCGACGGTGAGCCAGCCGTGTCCCCACAGCGTAGATGCCCACCGTGGAGCCGCTGCGGCCGGTGCCGACGGCGGCGAGCGCTCTGCCCTCCTTGCGGGTGAGGAACAGGTCGGCCGTCGGCAGGTCGGTGAATGTCGCCCCCAGCATCGACCGGAGCCATTCCGGCGGGATCTCATAGGCGTCGCCAAGGACGTCGGCGGCATCCATCACGCCATCAAGGTCGGTCACTCGCTCCACCACGTACTCGTGTTCGACATGCCGTGCGTCCGCCGAGTGAGCACACATGAACGGGATCGAGCCGCCGGCCACAAGACCGAGGTCTGCGGCCGCCTCAGCGGCCTCTTCGGCCGCCGGAGTCAGGACGGCTATGGACCCGGGCAGTCGGCGCTCGCGGAGCTGCCGATCGAACCGGCGAACTGCAGTGCCGACGCCTTCGGGTCCGAAGACGTAGCCGAAGTTCATGTCGGGGAACGCCTCTCCGCCGATGCCCAGGCTCCCGCCCGGCAGCAGGAGCGCTTCACCGTGCACGGCGCCGCGCACGAATGCGCACCAGCCGTCGCCGACGGCGCGCCCCAGATCGACCAGCGAGACTCGTCGGGACCCCATGTCGCCCCCTTTTGCGCGGTGGGCCGCCCGCAGCCGGGCGGCGGAGACTCGTGTCGGCGTGCCGGCGTTGTGCCGGGGACCGCCCGAGTGTGACCCCCCAGCCAGTCTACGCTCGCGCGCCCCCGCGCAAGCGTTTGTCGAGAGCGAGCGACGGGCGGGCTTGTGCGGACGCGTCCCGCGCGCAGCCCCCGCCCGCCGTCACACGCGGATGTCGCGGCGCTCGAACAACGTCACGGTCACCATCAGGAGGACCAGCGTCGTACCGGCGAGGACGACCACGTCGGCGGCCCCCAGCCCGCGCCCGAGCGGCGTGGTCCCGCCCGAGTAGTGGAACAGCGAAAGGATCCGGTAAGGGTGCATCGCTCCGCTGACCTGCGCGAGCGTGTTGAGAAGGCACATGGCCACGGCCACGGCCACGCCGACGGCCGCACCGGTGGCCAAGGTGACGCTCCCGATGGCCAGGCCGAGCAGTGTGAAACGCAGCACCGCCTCGAAGAGAGACTGAACGCCAAGTGTCCTGCCACGTGGCGGCGGCCGAGAGGGACGAGCCGACGCGGTCAGGCGCCGCTCGCGACGATCTCCAGATCGTCGATGAAGCGGCGCTGCGCCGGCACGATGGCCTCGCGCGCTGCAGGCAGGTCGAACCAGTCGGCGCGGTCCACCTCGGGGAACTCGGCCTGCCTTCCGGAGCGCGGCGGCCACTCGATCGCGAACGCGTTGCTCACGATGCCCGCCGGATCGCAGTCGTGCTCCACGGCCCAGGCGTAGATGAGCTTGTGATGGTGCGCCTTGACGCCTCCGAGGGGCTGGAAGGGCCCTTCGGGCTCCAGCCCCGTCTCCTCGCGGACCTCCCGGCGGGCCACCGCGAGCAGGTCCACGCCCGAGGCGCGGTTCCTCGCTTTGGCGGCCGTGACCGTCTCGGGCGCCGGGCCGAGCTCGTCGGGCTCGGCCTCGCCCTTGGGGATGCTCCAGGCGCCGGCGTCCTTCTTGGCCCAGTACGGACCGCCGGGGTGTACGAGCAGCACTTCAAGGTGACCCTCGCCGGTCTCGGCGTCATATGGCCAGCGGTAGAGCAGGAGTCCGGCGCTGATCGAAGGCATGCGCGAAGTATCGCACGGCCGCGATCACTTCCCCGACATGAGCACCGGGAAGAACACCTGCCAGGCGAGCAGCGCCTTGGCCGTGAGGCTGAGGATGATGTACGCCTTCTCGCCGAACAGGTAGTCACGCCACGGGCCGACCTGCTTGTACTGCAGCACCATGTTCACGGCGAAGCAGTTGAAGAAGACGAACAGCGTGATGATGATCCCGTACACAAAGCCGGGAGGCGACACGCTGAGGCCCGGCGCCCACACGTAGATCACGATCGCCAGCCAGGGGATGATGCCGGCAAAGGAGCCGAACCAGAACGGCAGCCAGCCGGGCTTGCCGGGCTGCTCGTACTTCTCCTGCAGCAGCCCGAAGAGGATCATCGCCGCGTTGACGCCGAAGATAGCGAGCAGCGCCGCGACGTCGCTGATGCCGGTGATCATCGAGATGAGCACGATCATCAGCGACGAGCTGAAGAAGTACTCGATCCAGCGCCCGTAGTTGCGGCTCTTCAGCAGGTTCTCCTTGTACCAGCCGAAGACCGGCGGCGAGGCGATGATGAGAAGCGCCCCCGCCGAGATGGCCAGGAAGGCGAAGACGCCCCAGCCGACCGGCAGGTTGAAGAGGTGATGCAGCCTGGCCGGCGTGCCGGGAGGGCCGCTCATGAACGTCGCCGTGACCGGCAGGCTGAAGTCGTTGGTGAGCACGGCGATGAGCACCGCCTGTATCGCCAGGATGAGGCCGACGCCGACGTTCCACAGTCGAAGGCGGCCGAGTCGTTTGACGATGGCCGCCTCGGGCTTGCCGGCCGTCGCCTCGCGGATGTCGGCCGCGCCGTGCGCCGCCGCTGGGATGGTAGACATGTCGTCCCCCTCCGGGGTCGTCATTGACAGGGTGGGATCGCCGGGCGTCATCGCTCGCAGGCCTCGGCTGCCGTCCGCTCGATGATCTGGATGAAGCCGTCGAGGAAGCCGCCGACCGCCTGGCGCTGCTCGTCGCTGAGACTCTCCGCCAGCTCGAAGATCTCCTTGGCCATCGGTGCGACTTCTTCCATGACGTCCTCGTCGGCCTTCTGCGTGCGCGTGATCACGACGCGCCGCCGGTCTGACGGGTGCGGCGCGCGCACGGCGTGTCCGCTCGCCTCGAGCCTGTCGACGAGAGCAGTGACGGCGCCCGTGGTCATCTGCAGGCGTCGGGCGAGCTCGCTCGGCCCGAGGCTGCCGTCCCCGCCGAGATGCTCGAGAGCGAGCATCTCGGGCACGCTGATGCCGACCGCCCGCGAGAAAGCGACCATCAGCCTCGACATGGCGATGTCGAGGCGCCGGGTCGCCCACGTGATCTCTTCGGCGGTGTACTGGTGCCGTGCTGATGAATCGGCCGAATCGTCCATCGGGCCGCCCGTCCTCGCTCGCTCGTCGTGTAGCTCACTCGTTGAGATACCCGTCTATCGTGAAACCTTACCTTCGAGATAAACACGACGACGAAAGGGCGCACCGCACTCAGCCCTGATTCAGCGCATCGCGCCCGCAGCCCCCTTGACCGTGTGGCGCACGCCGAACGCCGCGAACACGACCATGAGGATGAGCCGGCGGTATCTGACGAGCCAGCCCGGCTCGCGGCCCTCCTCGCCCGGCTTCGGCCGCCGCAGGAGCAAGATCTGCGGGAGGAGGAGCCCACGCGGCCGCCTCAGGCGTGGCCCCCTTGGAGGAGACGGAGCGTGCGGAAGGGGAGCTCGAGCGCGTCGCGCTCGTCGTCCCAGAGCCGCGGCGGCTGGACCATGAGCTCCATGGCGAGCAGCCAGCGGCGTTCGACGACGAGCACGGTCCAGTGCTCAACGAGCGACGGCGGCACGGGGCCGGCAGCCGCCGTGGCGCCTTCGGGCGCGAGCCCCGTGAGGCGGTAGCGGACATGCACCGCCGGGCGGCCGGCGAGCTCCGCCGCCTCCGGCGGCACGATCATGTCGGCAGCTTCCGGCGACCACTGCGCGAACGACGCCTGCGCCCGGGTGAGCTGACCGGCAAGCCACTCTTGCGCGGGCGCCGGCTCACTCGCCACCGTGACGATCGCGAGTGCCGCGATCCAGCCTTCGGCCGGCCGCGCGGCGATGAAATGCGCGGTGGGCAGCTCCGCCTGCGCGGCGTCCCCCGCAGACGCGCCCGAGTCGCCGTTGCCTCCCGCGCCTTCCTTCTGGGTCGACTCGAGTCGCGCGAAGCGCGGGTCGATCTCGAACTCCAGCCCGAGCACGGCATCGCGCACGAGGTCCATCACCCCTCCGGGAGCCTCAACTCGATGTGGCGACATTTTTGGCAAGCGAGAAGGTCGATCGTCACCAGGTCTTCTCCCAGCTCCGCCCACTCGCCGAACAAGAGCTTCCACCCGCCCTTCGTGCCGCCGATGCGGAACTCCGCCGGGCCGAGGTCGCGCAACTCGACGCCGCAGCGGAGGCAGTCGACGCCCGCCGCCGGATACTCCTCGTTGTCGTCGCCCACGATCGCCCCCTACGTCTGCGCCGGCAGCCGGCGCTCGCGGATCTCGCCGGCGATCTGGTCCACGGCGTCGTCGATCAGGATCGAGCCCCGCTGCTCACCGCGCTCGCGCACCGCCACCTCGCGGACCTCCTGCTCCTTGTCGCCGACCACCAAGAGATACGGCACCTTCTGCAGCTGGCCGTCGCGGATCCTTCTGCCCATGCTCTCGCTGCGCTCGTCGAGGTCGGCGCGGATGCCGGCCTGGCGCAGCGCCCCGAGCACCTCGTGGCCGTAGGCGGCGTGCCGGTCGGCGATCGGGATGACGAGGGCCTGCACCGGCGCCAGCCACGTCGGCAGGTTGCCGCCGTAGTGCTCCAGGAGGATGCCCATGAACCGCTCGATGCTGCCCAGCAGAGCGCGGTGGATCATGACGGGCCGATGCTCTTCGTTGTCGGCCCCGGTATAGGTGATGTCGAGGCGCTCCGGCATGGCGAAGTCCACCTGGATGGTGCCGCACTGCCAGGTGCGTCCCATGATGTCCCTGATGTGGAAGTCGATCTTGGGGCCGTAGAAGGCGCCGTCGCCTGGATTCAGCACGTAGGCGAGGGGCTCGCCGCCGGGAGCCTTCTCGGCGTCGAGCACGCGTGAGAGGGTGCCCTCCGCCCGCTCCCACATCTCGTCGCTGCCGATGCTCTTGCCGGGCCGCGTGCTGAGCTCGATCCTGACGTCGCTGAAGCCGAAGGCGGCGTAGATGTGGTGCATGAGACGCACGACGCCCCGGACCTCGTCTTCGAGCTGCTCCGGGGTGCAGTAGATGTGCGCGTCGTCCTGCGTGAAGTAGCGCACGCGAAAGAGGCCGTGAAGTACACCGCTCATCTCGTGGCGGTGCACCTGGCCGAGCTCGGCGAGGCGAAGCGGCAGGTCGCGGTAGGACCGCCGGCGGCTCTTGTAGACGAGCAGGCCGCCGGGGCAGTTCATGGGCTTCACGGCGAACGGCTGCTCGTCGATCTCGGTGAAGTACATGTTGTCCTTGTAGTTCTCCCAGTGGCCGCTGAGCTCCCAGAGCTCGCGGCGCAGGATCTGCGGCGTGCGGATCTCCTCGTAGCCGGCGGCCACGTGCTCGGCGCGCCAGAAGTCGATGATCGCGTTCCAGATGCGCATGCCCTTGGCGTGGAAGAAGGGGAAGCCGGGACCCTCCTCGTGGAAGCTGAAGAGATCGAGGTCGCGGCCGATGCGCCGGTGGTCGCGCTCGCGGGCCAGCTCGAGGGCCTCGAGGTGAGCGGCCAGCTCTTCCTTGTTGGCGAAGGCCGTGCCGTAGACGCGGGTGAGCATCAGATTCTGCTCGTCGCCGCGCCAGTAGGCGCCGGCCAGGCTGGTGAGCTTGAAGGTGCCGCTCCCGAGCTTGTTGGTGCTCGGCAGGTGCGGCCCGCGACAGAGGTCGACGAAGTCGCCCTGGACGTAGACGCTGATGGTCGGGACTTCGCGGCCTCCGGCTTCGGCGGCGGCGACCAGATCCTCGATGAGCTCGACCTTGAAGGGCTGGTCGAGGCCGAGCGACAGGCCGGAAGGGCCCGTGCCGGGCGCGCCGGCCCCGAACACCGCGAGCGCCTCGTCGACGGGCAGCTCGTGGCGCTCGATCGGCAGGTTCTGACTGACGACCTTGCCCATCTCCTTCTCGATGCGCACCAGGTCGGCCTCGGTGATGGGCTCGGCGAACTGGAAGTCGTAGTAGAAGCCGTTTTCGATCGTCGGTCCGATCGCGTACTTCGTGCCCGGGAACTGACGCAGGATGGCCTGGGCCATGACGTGCGAGGCTGTGTGGCGCAGGATGTCGGCGGCGTCGGGGTCGTCACCCTTGAGGGTGACGATGGAGAGCTGGTCGCCCTCGTGCAGCGGCGCCGTTGCGTCAACCAGCAAGGTGACATCGGGGTCGCCAGCGGCGCTGACGCGGCCCGCGATGGCGGCTTTCGCCAGCCGCGGCCCGATCGCCGCCGCCGCGTCGCGCACGGTGGCGCCGTCGGCGAGTTCAAGAGGGGAGCCGTCGGGGAGGGTGACGTGCAGGGTCATGAGCGGACCGGTCCTTTCGTGCTGCGCGCCCGCGTACCTTGGCGGGGGCTGTTGACCGGTGGAGTCTAGCGGGCCTGCAGTCTGGAAGTCGAGCAGCGCGCCGGGCACGATCGCCTCAGCAGAGATGCTCGGACGCTCGTTTCCCGGCGGCAACAGGGATCGTTCCCGCGATCGGCTGGTCCGGGCTCAACGTTGCCTGTGAAGATGACGATGATGACTGCGAACGGGCACCGCGGCGGATCTGCCGACCTTCGTGAGGAGCGCCAGGGAGCGATGGAGACGACCGAGACGCAGACGACGCCGGCCGCGGCTCCAGCCACGGTTCCCAGACCGCTCGAGCAGATCGGGCGGGCGGAGGTGGGCGCTAGCGCCCGCGTCCCGCGCGTCGGCCTCTTCGCGCGCCTTCCCAGGCGCCGGCCCGCCGCCGCGCCGAAGCCTACGCTCTGGTGCATGACCCTGCAGTGGGCGGTGGCGGCCGTCACCGTCGTCACGCTCGCCTGGCTGACCCTGGCGACCCACGGCTGGATCCCGATCCTCTCGCCCTTCGACCTCGTCGTCCACGAGATCGGACACGTACTCTTCGTGTGGACGCCGACCCTGCTGATGCAGCTGGGCGGGTCCATCACCCAGGTGGCGCTGCCTCTGGTCATCGCCGCCTGCTTCTGGTGGCGCCGCGACGACTTCGCGGTGATCGTCCTCCTCGCCTGGGCGGCGGAGTCGTTGAACAACGTCTCGATCTACGTCGCCGACGCGCAGGACATGCTGCTGCCGCTGGTCGGCGACGACGGCTCCGGCGCCGGCCACGACTGGCACAACGTCCTGGGGACGCTGGGCTGGCTCGAGTCGACCGACGCCATCGCGAACGCGGTTCGGACCGCCTCGCTGCTCCTCTTCATCGTGGCGCTCGGGCTCGCCGCGCTCGGCTTCGCGCGGGCGCGGCGCGCTTGAGACGCGCGCGGGTGATCATCCGGTGAGCAGGCCCCGCACGCGCATCTCGAAGTCGTTGGGGTCGGCGGCGTACTCAGGCGAGCCCTCGCTGCTCACCAAGCCCCTGCCCACGCCGCCGACGAAGTCGCGGCAGCGATCGTTCACGACTTTGCGTGCCTCGAGTTGAGCCGGTGGTAGAGCCCCTTGAGCTTGCGGTAGAGCTTGCGGTACTCGGCATACCCTTCGGAATAGACGTGGGCGTGGGCCGACGGCGCGAACGTCGCCGCGACCAGCACGAGCGCCGGTACCTCGTCGAGGGTGAGCTCGCCGAGGCAGACCCGGGCCCATAGGGCGACGCCGCGCAGCTGCGCGTGCCGGGGGTCCGCGACCTGCTCGACCGGGCGTCCGAGGACATCGGCGTAGATCTGGCACCACAGATCGCTCTGCGCGCCGCCGCCGAGGATGCGCACCTTGGGGACGGGCTGCTTGAGGAACTTCTCGTAGGCATCAAGCAGCCATCGCGAGTTGTAGGCGACGCCCTCGACCACCGAGCGTACGAGCATCGCGCGATCGGTGCGCAGCGAGAGGTTCAGCCACCCCGCGCGCACGACCTTGTCCTCCACCGGGCTCCGCTCGCCGTTGAGCCACGGCATGAACAGCAGTCCCTCGCAGCCTGCGGGTGCACGCCCCGCGAGGCGCAGGAGGTCCTCGAACGACGGCGAGAGCGCCTCCTCGGCCGCACCGCTCGCCCCGATGCCGCTGCCGCCGCCGAGCAGGCCGTCGTCAGGCGCGACGATCTGCTCCCGCAGCCAGTGTAGCGCGGCCCCGCCGGTCTCCTGGTTGTTGGCCACGAGAGGATGCGCCGGGTCGAGCCCGGGCACGGTCGCGATCTGATGCAGGATGTCGGTGCGCTTGAACGGCACGCGAGCGCCGATCCACGACGTGGTCGACACCGCGATGTGGGTCTCGTACGGCGCGACCGCACCCGAGCCCACCACGGCGGCGTGCAGGTCGGGAAGTCCGCAGACCACGGGCGCCCCCGGCGCGACGCCGAGCTCGGATGCGACCTCGGGCAGCAGCGGGCCGAGCACAGAGCCCGTCGGGATGAGCTCGGGCAGCCGCGCGCGGTCTCGCCGCGTCTTCGCGACGAGCGCGTCGACGTACCCCAGCGGAGCACCCAGGCGGTTGTCGGTGAGCCACGACGCGAGCATCGACGCCGGCGTCGCGGCGGCCCGGCCGGTGAACTTCAGGCCGAGGTAGTCGACCGGCTCGAGCATCACGGCGGTCTTCGCGTAGACCTCGGGCAGCCGCTCACGCAGCAGCAGCGAGTGGCCGGTGGGGTCGGCACCGCTGGGGTTCGGCGCTCCCCCGGTGATGCGCACGAACGGCAGCGCCTTGTGCGGCGCGAAGCCGGAGATGTTGAGCGGTCCGCCGATGACCTCGCGCGCAAGGTCGCGGGCGCGGGTGTCTGCCCACAGCAGGACGTCGCCTACGGGCTCGCCATCGACACCCACGGGCACCGTCGATCCCCATTGCCCCGTGATCGCGACCGCGTGCAGCGCCTCGCGATCGGCGCGGGACCCGTCGATCGCCTCACGCGCCGCCTCGCGCAGCCCGACCCACCACTCGGTGGCGTCCTGGGTGGCCGCGCCGTCGAGCCCGACGTGCGCGTGGACGGAGCGCATCGCTGTGCGACGCACCTCGCCCTCGAGCGAGACCACGGCGACCTTCGGACCGCCGTTGCCGAGATCGACCGCCAGAATCCAGCGCTCTCGCACGTCAGGACGCCGGGACGTCGGGAGCGACCTCATGCATCGCGTCGAGGACGCCGACCATCACGGCCTTGACCATGGCGTTGCCCTGCGGTGTGCCGCCGAAGCCGTACACGGCGCCGGACTGCGCCGGCTCGCCGTGGTGCTGCTCGGCGTAGGCGACGGCTCCGCGCAGGGTCTCGAGGAACGACTCGGCGACGCCCGGCGCGGTGTTGGGCCGCGTGATGCAGAAGTGCAGCCCCGGCGGCAGCTGCAGCGGGTTCATCCGCCAGCCCTGCGCCATCAGCGCGTCGTTGACGAGGTAGATGTCGAGGTCGCCCGCCGCCTTGAACGCCACGAGGAACGTCGGCTCACCGAAGACCTCGAGCTCGGGGATGTCCGCACGGATGCCGTCGCGGATGGTCACGGCGGTGCGCATGATGCCGTCGGCTGCGGCGAGATAACCAGACTCCCCCGTGGCCAGCATCGCCGCCCACGTCGCGGCGAGGATGCCGCCGCTGCGCGAGCCCGCGAATCCCGGCGACACGTAGAGTCCACCGGGCCAGTCCGGGTAGGTGAAGTACTGGTTCTTGCGCAGGTCCTTGTCGCGGTAGAGCAGCACGCTCGAGCCCTTGAGCGCGTAGCCGTACTTGTGCGTGTCCGCCGAGATCGACGTGACGCCCGGCACGCGGAAGTCCCAGAGGGGCAGGTCGTACCCGAGGCGCTCTACCCAGGGCAACAGCCAGCCGCCGAGACAGCCGTCGACGTGCATGCCGATGCCGCGCGAGAGCGCGAGCCCTGCGATCTCCTCGATCGGGTCGATGAGGCCGTGCGCGTAATTGGCCGCACTGCCGACCAGCGCGATGGTCTGGTCGTCGATGAGCTTGCTCATTTCGGCGACGTCGGCGACGTAGCCCTCGGTGAGCGGCGCGTGTCGCACCTCGATGCCCATCCAGTGCGCGCCCTTGTCGAGCGCGACGTGCGCGGTCACGGGCATAACGACGTTCGGCCTGGTGACGCCGCGCGTCTGGCGGGCATGCTCGCGGTAGGAGTAGAGCGCGGTGATGAGGCTCTCCGACCCGCCGCTCGTGACGACCCCGACCCCCGTCCCGTGCAGTAGGTCGGAGGTCATGGCGATGATCTCGCCCTCGAACTTCGTGGCGCTCGGGTACATGTCGCGCTGCAGCACGTTGGCGTGCGAGTAGAGGTCGAACACCTCACCGAGGAAGTGGTAGTGGTCGTGGTCGCCGCAGTAGAGGCTGCCCGACACGGTGCCCCTGTCGCCGCGGGCGTCTTCGGCGTGCGCCATGTCGGCGATCTCGGCGAGGATCGCCGCGCGGTCGACCGGCTCGGCCGGCACGCGGTGGTAGGTCGTCGTCGTCTTCCCGTACGGGTAGAGGTCGCCGAGCATCTTCGCGAAACGGTCGTCACCCACGTGTGTCACCACTTCCTGCTCGAAGGATCCTCATCGCCGGGACCCGCCTTTCTCGCGGTTCGCCCGGCGGCCGCGTCAAAGGCAGGTTGGGGAGCAGGGCGAGAAGACTGAGACGGGCCCTGACGTCGTCGTAGCTCATGGCGCTGCCCTCCATTCAGACCCGCGGGTGAGCTGCGCCCATCGTAGACCAGCGGCAGGGCCGAATCCATCGGCCGCGGGCGGGCACGGCGCCGGGGCTTGCGGCAGGGCCGCAGACGCAGAAGGGGCGGGGGCCAAGCGCGCCTTCGCGCCCGCCCCCGCCCCCTCGCCTCAGACGATCACTCGGGCGGCAACTCGCCGTAGGTCATCGACACGTCGACGCCCACGCTCTTGCTGCGCTGTTTCCAGAAGAAGTACCAGGCGATGCCCAACACCCAGGCCGTGACGAGGATGATGTCGCCCTCCGTGGTGAACTGCTTGGCCGCGGCGTTGAAGACGAAGTAGTAGAGCAGGATGCCCAGGTAGATGAAGCTGCTGATTGCACCCCACACCACCACCGGCAGCCCGAGGAACCTCCAGGTCTTGTACGGGGAGGACTCCCACACGCCCTTGGCCCGCTTCACGTAAGGGAACAACAGGGCCGCGATGGTCGTCGGGATGAACACCGAGGTCACCTGGAAGCCGGTGACGATGATGTTCTGCATCTGGTTGGTGAGCAGGGTGTAATAGAGGACCAGCAGACCTTCGCCGAGGACGAAGCAGACGAGGTAGTTCTTCACCGGCGACGCCCAGCGCGGGTTGATGTCCGTGAACCACTTGGGGCCCATGCGATCCATGCCCCAGGCGAACAGGATGCGCGGGAAGGCGAGGTACGAGAGCGCGACCCACCACAGGGTGAAGGCCACGTACGAGAAGCCCATATAGCCGGCCGCCAGCTTCGCGTACCAGGCCTTGGTGCCGATCGTGTAGACGGCCAGGTCGATGAAGTTGCTGCCGTACGGCATGTTGAAGCCCTTGATGGGGCCGTTCTGGTCGTTCCAGGCCGAGGCGTTGAGGAACTGGTAGCCCACCGTCTTGTTGAGGACGATGGCGATCCAGATCATGAACACGAAGGGCACGCCGATGGCGAAGAAGTTGGACCAGATGATGGTCTTGTCAGGACGCTTGACCTCGCCACCGATGAACGAGATCGAGTAGGCATAGGCGAAGAGCCACGACATCGCGACCATGCAACCAAGGGTCGGCCCCCACGACCAGGTGTGCGGCATGAGCTGTCCGGCTTCTGCACCCACCTTGGCGATGAACGAATTGTAGGTCGGCGAGCCGCTGGCCACGGCCGCAGCGTCCCATTTGCCCTGGAAGTGGGCGCGGCTCGAAAAGGTGAGCACGAGGCCGATGACGACGCAGCCGCCGATGCCGAAGAACATCACGATCTTCTGCGTGAGGGCGAAGATCTTCATGCCGAACACGACGAAGAGAAAGCCGACGATGTTGAACACCGTGGCAAGGAAGAACGTGATCCACGGGCTGCTGACCACCCAGTCGGCGGCGCCTGTCCAGCCGAGATAGGTGAAGGTGATCGTGAGACCTGGGTCCACGGCCAGCGGCGCCAGCACGTAGATCCACATCAACCAGATCATCGCGTCGCCGAAGCTCTGCGCGATGCCGAAGATGGGATGCACGATACGCGAGTTGTAGATGTACTCCCCGCCCGACCTCGGCATGGAGCCCCCGAGCACGCCCCACACGAGCGGGAAGCCGATGCCGGCAAGAACGAACGAGATGAGGGCGGCGATGATGAGGTTGCCGCCCAGGAAGACGCCGAGACCGAACGTGATGGCGAACCAGATGCTCGGCGTGAGCCCCTGGTTCATGAAGCCCACGGCGAACGCGTCGGTCATGGAGAGGCCGCGGACCAAGCCGCTGGCCTTACGGGCAAAAGCTAGTTCTTCAGCCAAGGATCCCCCTTCCCTACGCCGGCCGGCGGTGCAGACGCAAGACCGGCCGGCGTCCCCAAGCTACTAGAGACGACAGGCGCTAGAGCCCTTCAGCCTTTCGCCCTCCCTTCCTCGGCGGCCGCTACAGATCCTGCCGCCGATGCTTGTCTTGAAGATCGCCCGGTGTCGCGGAGGGCAGTCATGCGCGACGCCGGGCCCCGACCCTTGGTACTCACGGGACACGTGCCCGCTGGGGGCATAGTACTCCGCCGGGCGCCTTTCGACCAAGGGAATCATGCGCCTGGCGATTCAGCAGGTCCGGCGATCGTCCACGCGATGGCAGGCCGTCTTGCCCTGCCCGCTGGTCATGCGCGGCAGCGAGAACGGCTCGGAGAGCTGCATCCGGGGCGTCACGCCGATGGTCGCCTTCACTCCGGCGGCCACGCGCTTGGAGAGCTTCTCGCGCTCCTCATTCGTCAGCTCCGCGAAGCCGCGGACCTCCACCTGCAGCGTGAGCCGGTCGAGATTGTCCACGTTCTCGATGACCATGCAGAAGTTGTTGGCCACCTCGTGGAAGCGCAGCAACACTTCCTCGATCTGGCTGGGGAAGACGACGAGGCCGCCGACGGACAGCGCGTCGTCGCTGCGCCCGGTGATGCGGCCGATCTTGGGATGCGTGCGGCCGCAGGCGCAGGGCGCCCAGCTGAGCGAGCTGATGTCGTGGCTGCGGTAGCGGATCATCGCCATGGAGTCGCTGGTCAGCGAGGTCCAGACGAGCTCGCCCGGTTCGCCGTCGGCCACGGGCTCGCACGTCTCGGGGTCGATGCACTCCGCCAGCAGGTGATCCGACCACACGTGCATGCCCTCCTTGACGGGGCACTCGCAGGCCATGCCCGGTCCCAGGAACTCGCCCATGCCGTACTCGTTGAAGGCGTCGACGCCGAGGGCGGCGGAGAGACGGTCGCGGCCCGACTCGGGCCACGGCTCGGCGCCGAACAGGCCGATGCGCAGCTGAGAATCGGAGGCCAGGTCGATGCCGCGCTCCTTCGCCTTGTCGGCGAGGTAGAGCCCGTACGACGGAGTGGTGCAGAGCGCGGTCACGCCGAGATCCATGATGAGGTCGATGAGCAGCTCCTGGCGGCCGATGCCGGCCGGCACAACGCCGATGCCGGCGTGCTGCGCGCCGTACTGCAGGCCGATGCTCGTCGGGAGCCCGTAGCCGAAGCAGTTCTGCAGAAGGTCGCGGGGACGCATGCCCACCATCCACAGCGAGCGCGCGTTGCGCAGCGCCCACGCGTCCATGTCGCGGCGCGTGACCCAGATGGGCGTGGGCTTGCCGGTGGTACCTGAAGTGCTGTGCACCTCGATGATGTCGTCGAGGCCGCAGAGGCGCAGGCCGTCGGGATAGGCGTCGCGAAGCGTGGTCTTCTCCAGAAAGGGCAGGCGACGGACGTCGTCGAGGGTGCGGACGTCGGCGGGCGCCACCCCCACTTCCCGGCACATCTCCTTGTACACGGCGCTGCGCGCGCAGGCGGCCGCGACGACGTGCTGGAGACGCTCGAGCTGGAGCGCCCGCAGGGCGCCGCGCTCGAGCGTCTCGTTCTTGGGGTCGAAGCAGACCTCGTCGCTCATACCTCCCCCACTCCGCGGCCCGCCGCGAACGCGGCGAGGTTCATCTCGAGCCAGCTCGCCGGCACGTTCCTGGCGATCGCCTGCTCCCACGTCCCGGCGGCGAACGGCAGGTGCGTGGAGAGCGCGCCCACGAGCACGACGCCCGCGACCTTGAGGTCGCCGACCTTCGCGGCGAGGGCGTCGCCGTCCACGGCGATGACCCGGCGGCTGCCGTCGTCCATCCTCGCGATGGCGTCGAACGGGTACGAGTACTCGCCGGACGAGGCGAGCGGCGGCACGATCTGCTGGGTGTTCACGATCGCCACGCCGCCGGGCACGACCGAGGGCGCCCGGCGCAGACCCTCGGAGGCCTCGAAGGCGAGCAGGTAATCCACCTCGCCGGGGCTGATGGACGGCGCGATCACCTGTGTGCCGATGCGGATGTGCGAGCTCACGCTGCCGCCGCGCTGCGACATGCCGCGGGTCTCGCTGAGCTTGACCTCGAGGCCGCCGTGCAGCAGCGCCGTGTCGGCGACGATGGCGGCGGCCACGATGACCCCCTGGCCGCCGACTCCCACGACCATGATGTCGTCGACGACGCCGCCGGCGTAGTGCTCGGCGGCGGGGTCGGTGCCGGTCTCCGACTTCTGAGCACTCATGCTTCACCCGCCTTCACGATGGCGCCTGGTTTGCAGAGCTGAGCGCACAGCGAGCAGCCGGTGCAGGTACTCGCGTCGACCTCGACCTTGTGCCGATTCTTGAACACGGCCTCGGTGTGATGCAGCGACGGGCAGCCGAGCTTCATGCACTGCTGACAGGCGTTGCACAGCTCCTCATCGACCCCGTAGACGCCGTCGGCGCCGACCTTGCGGGGGAAGAGCATGCAGGGACGGTTGGTGATGATGACGGCCGGGCCGCCGAAGGCGAGCCCGGCTTTCAGCGCGTCGAGGCACGCCTCATAGTCGTAGGGGTCGACGATCTCGACGTGCTCGACGCCGAGCGCCTTGCAGATCCCGGCCAGGTCGACCGGCCTGGTCTCGGCGCCGGCGAGCGTCTTCTCGTTGACCGGGTTGGTCTGCCCGCCGGTCATCGCGGTGATGCTGTTGTCCTGGATCAGGACGGTGACGTTGGTGCGCTGGTGCACGGCGTTGAGCAGCCCGGTGAGGCCGGAGTGGAGGAAGGTGGAGTCGCCGATGACGGCGAGGGAGCCCTTCTTGCTGCCGCCGGCCCGCGCGAAGCCCTGCTCCATGGGGATGCTGGCGCCCATCTCGACGGCCGAGTGCATGTGGCTGACGGGCGGCAGGCTGGTGAGGTCGTAGCAGCCGATGTCGCCGTGCACGTCGAGGTCGAGCTTCTTCATGGCCGTGGCCATGCCGCGGTGTGGGCAGCCGGTGCACAGGACGGGCGGCCGCGGGATGACGGAGTCGTCTTCCGCGGCCTTCTGCTCCGCCCAGCGCGGCAAGTGGAGGCCGGCGGCGAAGAAGCCCCGGCCGACTCGCTCGGGCGTGAGCTCGCCGAGCGGCGAGAACCACTGCTTGCCCTCGACGGTCAGGCCGGCCGCGAGGATCTGCTCCTCGAGGTACGGCTCGAGCTCTTCGACCACGAACAGGCGCTCGACCGTGGCCGCGAACCGCTTGATGGCTTCAAGCGGCAACGGGTGCACGACGCCGAGCTTGAGGAACGTGGCGCCGGGCAGCGCCTCCCGGGCGCTGATGTACGCCGCGCCGGAGGAGATGACGCCGATACGCGCGAAAGCGCCCGTGCCGGGCTCCACGCGCGTGAGCGGGCTCGCCTCCGCATACTCGCGTAGGCGCGCGATGCGTTCGAGCAGGCTCGCGTGCAGCGGGCGCGAGAACCTCGGTAGCAGGCAGTACTTGTCCGTGTGCCTGCCCGGGTCCTTGCGCGCGACCGCGACCTGCTCGCCGACGCGCACGATGGACTTCTGGTGCGCCGTCTGGATCGAGAGGCGCACCATCACCGGCACGTCGTGAGTCTCGCTGAGCTCGAAGGCGAGGCGCACGAAATCGTGGCACTCCTGGCTGTCGGCGGGCTCGAGCATCGGCATCCCCGAGATGCGCCCGAAGTAGCGGTCGTCCTGCTCGGTCATGCCGCTGCTCATGCCCGGGTCGCCGGCGACGACGACCACGAGGCCGCCGCAGATGCCCGTATACGTGGAACTGATGAGCGGGTCGGCGGCCACGCTGGCGCCGGCGCTCTTCATCGCCGTGAGGGCGCGCACGCCGCCCACGGCGGCGCCGAAGGCGACCTCGTAGGCCACCTTCTCGTTGGTGGACCATTCGGCATAGACGCCGTCGTAGTTGGCCAGGTTGGTGACGATCTCGGTGCTGGGCGTGCCCGGGTAGGCGGCCGCGACTTGCACGCCGGCCTCCCAGGCTCCTCGCGCGACCGCTTCGTTGCCGAGCATCAGGAGCGTGTCCATAGGCTTCTTCCTGCCGTGTCCGTGGCCGGACGGCAGGCCCGACGGGCGCCGCCCTGTGCGACCAGGTGGTGTGCCGATGACAGTGACGAGCCGCGCCCGGCGGTTCAAGAGTGCGGCACGGCTGTCCAGCAGACTGTACTCGATTTCACCGGGCGCGGCCCGGCCGAGGCTCTCAGCGCGGCCGCGCGCGACGCCCGTCCACGGCGTTCTGCACGTTGTAGAACTCCGCCATGCCGGCGAGCAGGAGTTCGAGCGCGCCCGCCAGGCCGCCCGCGAGCGAATCCCCGAGTGGCTCCGTGGTCGGCTCGCCGTCGCGCGGCGTCAGGCGCAGCAGCCCGCCAACCTCGTCGACCTCGATCACGAGGCCGCCGGGCAGCAAGTCCCGCGTGAGCGTCTCGCGCTCGACGCGCGTCGGGCCGTCGAGCACGACGACGTCGGCGCCCCAGTTGTACAGGCCCTCGTCGAGCAGGTGTCGCTCGTCATACTCGATGAGGGCCATGTCCAGCCGCGGGCTGCGCATCATGTTGCGCACGTCGGCGATGTGCTCGGGCCGCCGGCTGAAGAACTCGCCGTTGAAGGAAAGGCCGTCCAGGCGGGCCACGCCGACCTCCTCGACGCCGGGGCAGTGCAGGCCGAGCTCCGTGAGCCGCGCCGCCGTCGCGGCGTCGAGGCGATTGAAGACCAGTACCGGCACGCGCGCCGACTCCGTCGTCGGGAAGTGGGCCTTGAGCACGATGGAGGGCACGTCGATCGACTCCCCCTGGGCCGGGACGAGGTGCATGAACACGCCGGGACCGGCATTGATCTCGATGATCGCGCAGGGGCTCTCGGTCCACGGACGCGTGATGTCTTCAGCGAGCAGGTCGATGCCGAGGACGTGGACGTCGAAGAACCTCGCGACGTCCTCGGCCAGCTTCACGTTGAGCGGGTGGATGACGTCGGTCACGTTGACCGACACGCCACCCTGCGAGA
>JADGPQ010000157.1 GCA_017882325.1 Thermoleophilia bacterium | reverse complement strand
GACGACGAGCGTGGCGATCCACAGAAGGGCGCTCGCGGCGAGGAACACAAGCCATAGTGAGCTGGGCCAGGAGCTCACCTCGTGCAGCGTGTGCGCCAGCGACGCGGCAGAGTTGTTGACCCAGCCGCGCGGAAACGTGCTGCTCTCCAGCCCAGCTCGCCTCACGAAGAAGTCACGCACGTTGGCGGGCCCCGCACTGAGGAGCAGCGCGACGTTCGTCACGAGAAGAGGCACGACCGCACGCCACCGGTACCGCCAGAGCAGCACCACGGCAAGCACGGCCGGATAGGCCTTGATGTTCACGGCCAGCGCGAGCGCGAGCGACGGCCACCAGGGAGAACCCTGCGGCCGTCGCAGCAGGAGCCATACGGCAAGCAGGGCGAAGAACAGGGCGTAGAGGTCAAGCTGCCCGCGCTCGATCTCGAACATGAACCCGTAAGAGGTGGACAGCCACAGGCCGCCCAACAAGCCGAGCTGCCGGGCGTCGAACGGCCGCCTGAGGCGTTCGCCCTCGCTCGAGCTCATCGCTCCGCCCAGGCTCAACTCCCGCGCGGCCGAGAGCCAGGCACGGGCTAGCAGCGCGCAGAGCACCGCGGAGCCGACGGCGAATCCGACCAGCAGACACACCTGGATCACGTACCCCGTCGAGAAGCTTACCGCCGTGAAGGCCTTCCCCACCCAAAGAGTGAAGGGCGGGTAGCCGCTCCCGGCGTTCGAGAACGACTGGCCCGCAGCGAAGATGCCGACGCGCCAGTCGATGCCGGTAGGATGCACCAGCGGCAGGAGCAGCTCGAACACGCCGCGGCCGAACTTGTACGCATACACGAGGAAGTTCCAGCCGATGCTTCCGAGCACGACGACCAGGAGCCACACGACCGCGTTGGCCTGGCCGGCCCCGAGCCGGCTGGCAGCCAGCACCGTCGCGATACCCACCATCGCCAGCGGCACGAACCACTGAAGGTCGTGGACGACCACGAAGTATGCGCCGCCGCGTGAGAGCACGAGAAGCGCGATGAAGAGGCCGGCGGCGCCGGCGACGAGGCCGATCCATGCGCCCCGTTCCCTCATCTCGCCCCCCGTTCGCCGTTCGATCTCCACTGTGCGTCGCCCGCCGAGTCTACGTCGCCGCGCCCTGTTTAGGCGCGACCATGCAGAATGGTTGCAGCCGGCGGGCTAAGTGGAGCGCCAGCGGGAGACCTCCCGCCCATCCTCTGAGTCAGACACCCCCAGCAACCGGCCCGGGACACGCTCCGGGTGCCGCAACACTTAGCAGTACGCCCGAGTCCCTTTCATGAGCGGTGAGGTCGGGAAGATCAGTCGCTTCCGTCGCTTCGGTCACCGCGGAGAATCCTGACTGCCACGGATCGGGGGCTCACGTGAGCCTGCGCTCGGGACAGGAGCTGGTCCTCAGTCCGCGTGACCGACCCCGCCGTACGGCGTGGCACCGGCGAAATCGCTCGCCATGGTCGACCTGATACCGCGGACCACCGTCAGGTCGGTCGTGATGATCCCCATGTTGCGATCGGCATTCATCATGGGCGTCGTGAAGTTGATGCTGCCCACGTACACGGTGCGGTCGTTGACCGAGATGGCCTTGGACTGGATGTAGAGCGGGGCCGGCGGGGACGTGGGCGCGTACAGGCTCACGTGCACGCCGCCGGCCACCAGGGTGTTGAACGCAGCCACCCAGTCAGAGGAGTCCGACATGGTCAGATCGACCGTGACACCCCTCTTGGCGGCCGCGACCAGCGCCTGGTCGACGGCCGCACTATCCAGCTGTTCGTCCTCGGCGTAAAGCGTGGTGCCGGGACGAGCGGACCCTATCAGCTCGACCAATGGGCTCTGGGCGCCCGGCGACCAGATCAACTCCGACCCCTTGGGCACTACGCCGCGGGTGGGAGGCCCGTGGTTCTTTTCGAAGTCGGCGTTGAACGTCGCCTCCACGCCGGCCACGGTGGCGGGCTTGTTGGTGATGACGATCCAACCTCGTATCACGGGATAGTAGCTGGCATCGAGATTGCAGGTCATGACGGCGACGGCGCGAGCATCCCGGACGATGCTCTTCTGGTGCCACAGCACGCCGGGCCAGGCCCATCTCACCTGGACCCCATGCGCCTTGAGGTCGTTGTAGGCCGGCTGGTTCGCCGCCTTGTTGCCGCCCGCGGAAGTCGAGTCGAGTAGCACCCTTACCGCGACCCCTCGCTGCGCGTCGGCGATGAGGGCGGCGGTGGCCGTGGGGTCGACCAGCGAGTACATGGTCATGTCGAGCGTCTTTCTGGCTGACGAGATGAACCTGTAGACGGGCTGGTAGCCGGCCTCCGGCACGGTCGTCAGCCTGTACGTCGGAGCCGTGGTCGACCAGCAGAGCAGACGCACGGCGCCCGCCGCGATGCGCGCCGGGCAGCCTCCCGCGACCGTGCCGCGCAGGCGGTACTCTCCGTGATTGCGCCGCTTCACGACCCAGTGGCCGCCGCTCTTTGCGACGGTGCCGACGGTCTTCCCGCTGACGTACTGCCTGACCCTGCCGCGACCGGCGGCTGCGATCGGCTGAGTACTTCCGTCCCGGAGGACCCACATCTGGAACGGCTGAAGACGATCGTTCTCCAGGTGCCCCACGCGCGAGCCGCTGTTGCCGTAGACAGAGGCGCCCCGCACCGAGCCGATCACGTGACCCCGTCTGTCCCTGACCCAGAAGCTGGAACTGGCGGACGCCACCGCAGGCAGCGCCAGGACCAGCACCAGCGGTAGGACGTAGATCAACAGCGAGAGTCGACGACGCACGTGGACCCCTTCCTCGGACGCACCACGTCCTGCTACGCCTACTGTCGGCGTCCGTTCATCGAGACTTGAACACGACGAGGCGTGCTGAGGCCGCGTCGGCCGGCCCCGAAGGGTGTAGTTCGCGGCACGTGGAGAGCCGGAGCCGCGGGTCACCGTCCGTCCCGACTACTCCCCTCGAGACCCGCTCCGCGCCACCCTTGACCACGCATTTGGGCTACAAAAGGATTGCGGACGGCGGTCCGGGCGGAGAGTGAAGCGGGAGGACTCCGTGCGTTGGACGACAAGGGCCGCAGGGCCAGACGTTGTCTGCCCTTCTCTTGTCAGCACCTGCGTCCTGCGGCGCGGGCGAGACCGTTCTGGACACGGGAGCGCCGAGGGCACTTGCGTGGCGCTTGCCCTCGGCGCGCTCTCTGAGACCGACGGCTCGCTCAGGCCACCCTGCGCCCCGCGTACGAGGAGGTCTCCGCCTCTTCAAGCCAGGTGGCGCGCGGCTCGCTGATCACGCCGCCGCGCTCCATGGCCTCGGCCAACGACGGGTCGCGCATGAGCCCCTCGGCCCGCTCGCGCGACTCGTACGTCATGTAGACGGTCAGGTCGTTGGGCTTGTCGGCCTCGCGGTAGATGGTGTGCCCCAGGCAGCCGTACTTCGCGCGCACGCTCTCGTGCTCGTCGAAGACCGGCTTCCAAGCGTCGTAGTCGCGGACCGTGTGTTGCAGCATGAGGATCATGGTCGCCTTTCTCAGGAAGCGGAGGCGCCGCTCTCCGAAGGAGACGCCCGCCCACCGCAATAGTGGTTCATGACCCACGATAGCCAGCCGCAAACGCGTTGGTGGCCACGGCGCTTCAGAAGGCCGGCGTGCACCCCAAGGTCGTCTCCGAGCGGCGCGGGCACGCCTCCATCGGGATCACGCTGGACACGTACTCGCACGTCATGCCCGGCATGCGGGAGGAGGCCGCCGAGAAGATCGACAAGGGACTCCGGGCGGCACTAGCGGGCTGACGACGACCGGCGCCTGGTCACAACAGGCGCACGAGACGCAGCCGACGCCTTCTGCGACCCCGATCCCGAGTGTATGGTTGAAGCGACCTGCCCGACGAGAGGGGGGCGATGGCCTTCGATCCGAGTGACTACGACGAGGTCTACGAGACGACGTCGGCGCCGGAGAAGACGACGCTGCTGCGGCAGGGCTGGGTCCTGCTCGACGAGCGCTTCGACACGGTCGGCGGTCTCGCGGACGAGCCTCTGGCCAAGACCGTTGTGCGCGCCGCGTTCAGCACCAAAGTCGGTCATGGCTTCGGGAGCGGCGCCGCCCAACAGCAGCCCGTCCAACAGCAGCCCGTGCCCGACCCTCCGCACACCGAGACGACCTACGTGCTCGGCTGGCCGAAGGGTCAGCAGACGATCGGCGAAGACGAGTTCGAGAGGTCGGGCTCCGGGAGTGGCGACTCCGACGCCGAATAGCCCCACAATGACCCTGTTCTTGCCGGCACTCACGGTCGTGTAGTCGCAGCAGGCGCACGAGACGAAAGCGACCGAAGCGACCGTCTCGTCGCCTTCGGCGCTTCGACCGCCTTGACCGGGGATCGACGCGAGGCTGACAACGGCTCTGTCGGGCGGGCGACAGAATCGACAGAACCGACAGATTGGGGGCGAATTGTCGGTTCTGTCGGTTCTGTCGCCAGGGTCACGTCGCTCGCGGGAGGCCGAGACCCCCGGCAGGAGGCCCGGGACACGGTCGGCGTACCACGATTCCAGCAAGTACGCTAGGGTCCGTCACATGAACGGACGGGACTCTCGGGAGGTGGCGGTCCGGGGGAAGCGGTCCTAACCGCGCTGTTCGGCGCAGCCTGACGCGCCGCACGTCGTTGCGTTGCGCTAGAGTTGCGGCGCGAAGGTTGAGCGCCCGAACCGGGGCGACCAGGAGGGCAACGTGGCCCACAGGATCCGCTGGATCGACATGGGTGTGAACTGCTATCTCGTCGACGGTGACAGCGGTCACGTCCTCATCGACACGGGCTTCCCGAGCAAGCGGGACAAGCTCGACGCCGCGCTCGAGGCGGCAGGCTGCTGGACCGACGGGATCCGCCTCATCATCCTCACTCACGGCGACGTCGACCACGCAGGTAACGGCGCGCATCTGCGCAGGACGCACGGCGCTCCCATCGCCATCCACCGCGACGACGCGGAGATGGTGCGGCGCGGCGACATGAGCGTCGGCAGGAAGGCCAAGCCCGACCGGCAGACCTTTGTGTTCCGGTCCATGGTGCGGATCGTCGGGCTGTGGAGCAAGGTCACGGGGACGGGCGCGGACTTCGAAGCGTTCGAGCCGGACGTGCTCCTGGAGGACGGCCAGGACCTCGCGGGCTACGGGCTGAATGCGCGGGTGGTGCTTCTCCCGGGCCATTCACGCGGCTCGATCGGTATCCTCACCGGCGACGGCGACCTGTTCTGCGGCGACTTGCTGGCCAACTACTGGCGACCCGGCCTGCACTTCTACATCGATGACATGGGCCGGGCCAACGAGAGCCTCGGCAAGCTGCGCGGCCTCGGCGTCCGGACCGTCCTTCCCGGGCACGGCAAGCCGTTCCCGCTCGCGCGCCTTCCAGGCTAAGAGCGAAGGGCAGCGCGGGACGCGACACGCGTGCGCCGCGAGGGCTGCCCAAGACCTCGTTCTGGTGCGTCGCCCAGTCGCAGCAGGCGCACGAGACCGAAGCGACGAAGGGTCTTCTTGTCGCTGTCGCCTGGCTCGCGTCGTTCACGCGAGCACCCGAGACCCCCGGCAGGAGGCCCGGGACACGCTCCGGGTGGCACGACACATGGTTGTACTCCCGATTTCTCCCTCCCGTCGGGCACAGTGCTATTGTCTTACGAAGAAAGCGGCAGCTACGCCGGCCGACTTACACAGACTGCATCTTGATTCTCTCAAGAAACGAGAAGCGATATGGGTGAATTCGCCTGGGGAGTCATTGGGACTTCAAGAAAAGAGAATGAGCGACGGGTTCCGCTCCATCCAGAGCACTTCCCACGCATGAGCGAATCAATTCGCCGCCGGCTGATATTTGAGGAGGGCTACGGAGCACCATTCGGTATCGCCGACTCAGAAATCGCTGCTCAGACGGGTGGCATTGCCTCACGCCACGAACTTCTGGCTGACTTGGGGACGGTTATCCTTCCCAAGCCGATGCTAGCTGATGTACAAGAACTTCGTGAAGGTGGAATCCTTGGGGGCTATGTACATTGCGCACAGCAACGGTCTATCACGCAAACTGCGATTGACCGCAAACTGACATTCATTGCCTTTGAAGATATGTGCGTTTGGGGTCCCAACGGACAAATCGGCCGGCATACCTTCTATAAGAACAACGAAATGGCGGGCTACTGTGCGGTATTGCATGCCCTACAACTCAAAGGTATAGACGGGCACTACGGAAACCAACGCAAAACGATCATATTCAGTTTTGGTGCGGTCAGCCGCGGTGCCATTTATGCCCTCAAGGCACGTGGGTTTAGAGATATCACAATCTGCATTCAGCGCCCTGACCACGAGGTGCGTGAAGAGGTGCTCGGTTGTCACTATGTCCGTATTCGGGAAGGCAAGCAGGGTGAAGCGCGCATGTCGGTGGTTGAGCACGATGGGGCCGTGAGTCCGCTGAGTGATCTGATCAGCCAATCAGACATCATCGTGAACGGTATCTTTCAAGACATTGCTCATCCCGTCAACTACGTGACCGAAGCGGAAGTCTCGTGCCTCAAGCCAGGCTGCCTCATCATCGACGTCAGTTGTGATGAGAACATGGCATTCTTCTTTGCCAAACCGACCACATTCAAGAATCCCATGTTTAAGATTGGGACGGTCGATTACTTCGCCGTTGATCACACACCAAGCTATCTTTGGGAAAGCGCCTCACGAGCCATCTCTGCCGCTCTCATCGTCCATCTACCGGATATCGTGGCGGGCCGTGATAGCTGGCAGCAGAATGAGACCATTCGGCAGGCTGTGAGTATTGATGACGGCGTCATTCAGAAGCCCGCTATTCTGTCGTTTCAGAAGCGCCAGCCGCACTATCCCCACGCACCCATCGATATGGTAGGAAATGCTGTTTCTAATGAGGTTGATGCCGAGCAATCCCTTAAACTGGGACGCATCTTACTTTCTCTGCCATCTCTACAAATGTGCCGATTGTGGATGGTGCTAGACAGCTGCAGCTCCTAAACGATGGGAGT
>JADGPQ010000156.1 GCA_017882325.1 Thermoleophilia bacterium | reverse complement strand
TCTCGCGGCCCTCGCCCGCGCAGAAGACGCCCTCGACAGAGCCGCGCTGGACGGCGACGTGGCGGCGGCCCATGCGGCCACCCGCAAGATCCTCGCTGTCGCCAAAGGCACGTCCGCGGGGACGAACACTAGGAAGGCGATCGCCGCCATCGGGGGGATGCGCAAGTTCGTGAGCTCCGGCGACGTCGTTGTGATCAAGCCCAACATCGGGCACCCGCGGGCGCCCAAGTACGCCGTCGACACCAACCCGACGGTGGTCGCGACGCTGGTCCGCCTGGCGCGCCAAGCGGGAGCCAGGAAGGTCATCGTCATGGACAACCCGGTGAGCTCTGCCCCCTCCACCTGCTACAGCGTCAGCGGAATCGGCGCCGCGGTCAGAGCGGCCGGCGGCTCCATGCACGTGATGGGCAGCAGCGGCTACAGGACGTACGCGATCCCCGGGCACCTCCTGCACACGCATCCTCTGTACGCCGCCATCGTAAACGCCGACGTGCTCATCAACGTGCCCATCGCCAAGCAGCACAGCTCCACCGGCCTCACGATGGCCGGCAAGAACATGATGGGCTGCACCAGCAACCGCCAGAGGATGCATACGCTGGGTCTCAGCCAGAGCATCGCCGAGATCAACGCCAAGCTGCGTCCCGAGCTCACCGTGATCGACGCCATGCGCATCCTCGTGCGCAACGGCCCGTCGGGCGGCAGCCTCAACGACGTGAGGGTGAAGAACACGGTGATCGCTTGCAAGGACTGGGTGGCCGCCGATACCTACGCGACGCGCCTGTTCGGGAAGAAGCCGGGCGCGGTGCCCTACATCAAGGCGGCCGCCAACATGAACCTGGGCACCATGAACCTGTCATCGGTCACCATCCGCAACGTCTGAGCCGGCCTTGAGGGACGACACGCGAGTCGAGGAGTCGCAGCGGGACGGTGGCGCGGCCGAGGCGCGGCGGCGTGAGGCGGGCGGCTGGAGAGCCGCCCGCGGGGCGCGCCGCGCCGTCCAGATCGCCTTCCTCGTCTTCTTCGTCTACCTGCTGTTCGCGGCGCTGCAGCGCCGCGTCGCCTTCCCGTACGCGGACCTGTTCTTCCGCTTCGACCCCTTGGCGGCGTTCACAACGATGCTGGCGGCCCGGCAGTGGCTGCCGCACCTGGCTCTGGCCGTCATCACGGTGGGCGCGGCGCTGGTGCTGGGCCGCATCTGGTGCGGCTGGATCTGCCCGCTGGGCACGCTGCTCGGCTGGTTTCGCTTCCGTTCGGCGCGGCGGCTGGCGCCACGCGTGTCGCCGCGGCTGCGCAGCGTCAAGTACGTCTTGCTCGGCGTGATCGCCGTGATGGCGGCGCTCGGCAGCCTCACGCTGCTCGTCCTCGACCCCCTCGCGCTGCTGACGCGCACTTTCACCACGTCGCTCATCCCGGGCTTCGTCTACGTGGTCACCGCCGTTGAATCGGCGCTCGTGGGCTGGGGTCCGGCAAGCGGTTCCGTCGCCTGGATCGAGGATCACTTCCGCGGCACGGTGCTGCCCGTGTACCAGCCGCACTACGCCCAGGGTGCGGGCATCTTCCTCGTCTTCCTCGCCGTCGTGCTGCTCAACGTTTTCGCCGAGCGCTTCTGGTGCCGGTACCTGTGCCCGCTGGGCGCGCTGCTCGGTCTGGTCGCCAAGGTACAGGTGCTGCGCCCGCTCGTCGGCGACGGCTGCAACGGGTGCGACGCCTGCGTGCGCGCCTGCCGCGTGGGCGCCATCGAGGGGGCCGAGCCGGACGCGGGAGGGGGCGGCGAAGCCGCCGTCGCCCGCGCCCGCGTCGTCACCTCCGAGTGCACGATGTGCCTGGACTGCCTGGTCGCCTGCCCGGAGCACGAGGCGATGAGCTTTGGGCCCGCGCTGAAGCCGGGGCCTTGGGCCACCTACGACCCTGGTCGGCGGCAGTTCCTGACGGCGGCCGCCATCGGCGTCGGTACGGTCGCCCTGCTGGGCACGAGCGTCGCGCGCGCCATCAAGAGCCCCGGCCTCATCCGCCCGCCGGGCGCCCAGAACGAGGGCGCTTTCCTCTCGCGCTGCCTGCGCTGCAGCGAGTGCATGAAAGTCTGTCCGACCTCAGGGTTGCAGCCGTCGCTCGGGCAGGGAGGACTGGAGGCGCTGTGGACGCCGGTCCTCACCTCCCGCCTGGGCTACTGCGACTACTCATGCACGGCCTGCGGGCACGTGTGCCCGTCGGGCGCCATCCCCAGACTCGGCCTCGAGGAGAAGCGCAAGCAGGTGCTCGGCGTCGCGGTGATCGACCGCAACCGGTGTCTGCCCTGGGCCTCGGACACGCCCTGCATCGTCTGCCAGGAGATGTGCCCGATCCCCGACAAGGCGATCGTACTCCGCGGCCAGCACCTCATCACGCGTCCCGACGGCACGCAAGACTACCTTGCGCGCCCCGTGGTCGTGCCCAAACGCTGCATCGGCTGCGGCATCTGCGAGACCAAGTGCCCGCTCGAGGGCGCCGCCGCGATCGTCGTGCTGCCGTCGAATCCTTCGCTGGCGGTGGGCGGCGCACCGGGCGGCTTCGCCTCGCCGGAGGGCTGACACCCGGCGATATACTTCTGCCGATGACCGAGCTCGCCAGGCAGACTCTGCTCGACCTGCGCGCCGCGCAGCTGTTCGCCCGGCTCGACGACGCGCAGCTCGCCAGGATCGCGGCCATCGCGCGACCTGTCTCGCTGCCGGCCGAGCGGACGCTGTTCCTGCAAGGTGACCCGGCCTCGGCCTTCTACCTGCTGGCCGAGGGCCGTCTCAAGGTCTTCAAGCTGCTTCGCGACGGGCGTACCGCCACGATCCGGCACGTCGAGGCGGGGCAGACGTTCGCCGAGGCCGCTCTCTTTCACGAGGAGTACCCCTCGAGCACCGAGACGATGACCGACTGCCGCCTCTACCGTTTCGACGCGCGGGAAGTCCGCGAGCTGCTGCTGGCCGAGCCACAGGTCGCGATGAACCTGCTCGCCGCCATGGCAAACCTGCTGGGGCTCCTCAACCGCCGCGTCGAGGAGCTGTTGCTACCCGTTCCTGCGCGGCTGGCGCGCTACCTGCTCGTGCTGGCCGACGCGCAGCTGGAGCCGCCGGCTTTGCGACCGGCGGCCGCCGGTGAGCCGGCCTCCCGCCGCGTGGTGAAGCTGCCCACGAGCAAGCGCGAGCTTGCCTCGCGCCTCGGCACCGTACCCGAGACGCTCAGCCGCACGTTCGACCGTCTCAAGCGTGCGCAGGTCATCCGCATGAGCGGCGACCACGAGCTCATTGAGATCCTGAGCTTCGAGAAGCTGCACCGCCTGGCACAGGACTGACGCAGCGGGCGGTCGGGCGGCGGGCGCTGCGTTCGAGGCGCTGCCGTACTCACACAGGCGCGAGTACGTCGACTGGATCTTCGAGGCCTGGCGGCTTGAGACGCGCCCGCGGCGCGTCGAGCAGGCTCTGCGGATGATCGCCGAGAAGACGCGACTCACGGACTGAGCGGTCGAGTCACGCGGCGCTCGCGCCCCGGACTCAGCCTCTGAACGGCTCGTGCCGCGCGGGCAAGGTCGCGTCGGCCACGAGCAGGCCCACGACCAGGCCCGCGGCGATCACCAGCACCGCCGCCAGGATCTCGACGCTGCCCGTGGCGCTGCGCAGAAACACCGAGATGCCGCGAAAGCCGAGGGCGCCTGGCACGAGCACCGCCAGGCCCGGCACCAGCGGCACCGCGGCCGGCCGGTTCGTGAGCCGCGCGTAGAGGTTGCTGCCCAACCCCAGGAGCATGCTGGCGACGACCACGCCGACGGTGGGACCAAGCAGCCAGGCGCCGAGGCGTGCGCCGTAGACCGCCACGGCGACGGCGCAGAGCACCACCCAGATGTCGCGCGGGCGCGAGTTGGTCACGACGAGAAGGGCGCAGGAGCTGGCGACGACGGCGAGGAGCGTCAGCCATGGGCCGGCGATCTCTCGCCCGGGGCCGGCCGGCGGCACCCAGTCGAGCTTGTTGAAGATCGCGTAGCCCATGGCCACCCCCAGCCCCAGACTGACGAGCGAGACTGTCGCACCGGCGAGCCGCGCCGACCCCGAGACGAGATGTCTCGCCGCCAGCTCCGAGACGCCCAGGGTGATGGTGAGGCCGGGCAGCAGCAGGATGAGCCCGGCCAGCACGGCCGTCGCGAGGTGGAAGTGCGGCAGCACGTGGCCTAGGGCCAGGGTGAGCACCGCCGCCAGGAAGCCGGCCAGCAGCTCGACCAGGCTGGTGAGGCGCTGCATGCGGCGCGCCAGCACCGAGAGCGCGCCCACGGCGAGGCCGACGGGGATGGCGGCGGTGAGCTCGCGCACGCCGCCGCCCAGAAAGACGCTCAGCGCCGCCGCGCCCATGCCTGAGGCCAGGACGCGCATGTACCACGGGAAGCGGAGCGGGCTGGCCGTGATGAGCCTGACCTCGGCCAGCCCCTGAGCGGCGGACCTGCGCCCACGCGTGACGTCGAGCAGCGTCTCGTCGAGCAGGCCCAGGGCCTGCAGGTCGATCGCGCTGTCGCGCGTGTGCAGGAGCACCGTGTGCATGGCGGCGCCGTGGCCGTAGGCGACGAACACGGCCGTGGGCACCGAGAAGAAGGCGACCTCCACGCCCAGCGTGCGGGCGCACGCCTGCAGCCCGCTCTCGAGGCTGTCGGCGGTCTCGCCGTAGCGCGACAGGGCCGCGGCCATCGCGCTGAGGAACTCCATGCGCGGATCTTCGGTGGTCATGCTCATCGTCTCGTACACGCTTCCTGGAGTGTTCGCCTGGGCCTTGCCGCAGCGCGACTGGCGCCTCCCGCCAGGGGCAGTATCCCATGAGACGGCCCGCCGGCGCGCCTGCGGCACAGGGCGCGGCCGGAGAGGCGTGACGTCCGCCCGGCGGTAGCAGTCGACGTGCCCAAAGGGGAAGCCTTGACCGAGGTCAATGAACCTCCGCTGCAAAGCGCCTAAGGTAAGCAGCATAGCCGTAGTGACAATGACGCGCCGGCGTGCGAAGCAGCCACCGGCGCTTTCCCACGGAGAAAGCGAGAATCACATGGCAGTCCGCAGCATCGTCCACATCGATGAAGAGCTCTGCAACGGGTGCGGCATCTGCGTCAGCCCGTGCGCCGAGGGCGCCATCGAGATCGTCGACGGCAAGGCCAAGGTCATGAAGGAGGAGCTGTGTGACGGCGCCGGCTTCTGCTTGGCCGTCTGTCCGGAAGGCGCGCTGACAGTCGAGAAGCGCGAGGCGCCCGAGTTCGATGAAGAGGCCGCTGCCGAGAAGATGGCGGCAAAGCTGGCCGCGGGCATCACCATCAAGCAGAAGTGCTTCAACTGCGGACGCAGCGAGAACGACGCCATCCTCTTCCCGTGCCGCAAGCAAGGCGAGAGCACCTGGGTGTGCGTCAAGTGCCTCCCCGCCCTGATCCACGGCTGAGCGGCGCGTTCCGCGCCGCCTGAAAGCTCCCAAAACTCCCAGGAGGGATCCATGGCAGACAGTTATCACGCGTCAGTCCACACGATGCTCGAGCAGACCCGCGCCGACGGAAAAGAGACGGCCTTTGAGCGCATGGAACGGCAGGGCCACCGCTGCACCTTCTGCGAGCAGGGCATCCGCTGCTCGCTCTGCTCGCAGGGTCCGTGCCGCATCAGCGCCAAGGCGTCGCGCGGCGTCTGCGGCATCGACGCCGACGGCATGGCGATGCGCAACTTCCTGCTGCAGAACACCATGGGCACCGCGACCTACACGTACCACGCCACCGAGGTCATGAAGACCCTGCGCGTGGCAGAGCCCGGCGGCACCTTCGAGATCAAGGACTGGAGCAAGCTCGAGCTGCTCGCCGGCGTCATCGACGAGGCCGTCGAGCCGCGCGAAACGCTGGCCAAACGGGTAGCGGACGGGCTCCTCGCCGAATTCAGCCGCGACCACCAGAGCCCGTCGCCCCTGGTCGAAAGACTGGCCCCCGCGGCGCGCGTCGCCAAGTGGAAGGAGCTCGGCATCATGCCCGGCGGCGTATTCCAGGAGAGCATGTACGCCACCTCGAGCTGCCTCACCAACGTCGACGGCAACTACGTGTCGCTCGCGCTCAAGGGCCTGCGTCTGGGGATCGCCACTGCCTACGGCGCCCAGATCCCCCTGGAGCTGGCCCAGGACGCGCTCTTCGGCACGCCGCAGCCGCATGCCGTCAAGGTCGACCTCGGCATCATCGACGGCGCGTTCGTCAACATCGTCGTCAACGGCCACGAACCGATGGTCGGCGCGACGCTCATCGCCGCCGCCCACGCGCCGGAGGTGCAGGAGAAGGCCAAGGCCGCCGGCGCCAAGGGCCTGCACATCGTGGGGTCCATCGAGACCGGCCAGGAGCTCATCCAGCGCTTCGAGGTCGACGATGTCTTCGTGGGCCTCACCGGCAACTGGCTGAGCGAAGAGCTGGCCGTGGCCACCGGCGGCATCGATGTGTTCGCCGCCGACATGAACTGCGTGGTGCCGACGCTCGGTGCCCTGTGCGCCGCCCACAACACGCTGCTCGTGCCGGTCAGCGACCTCGTCGGCGTCGACGGCGCCGAGACGCCCATCGTCTTCGACGCGGCCAACGCCGCCGACCAGGCGCAACAGCTTATCGAGATGGCGATCGGCAACTTCGCCGGGCGGCGCGAGCTGAACAGCTACGTACCCAAGCTGCCGACCGGCGATGCGGTCGCCGGATTCTCGACCGAGTCCATCCTCGGCGCCCTGGGCGGCAGCCTCGACCCGCTGCTCGACGTGATCAAGAACGGCACGCTCAAGGGCGTCTGCGGCCTCGTGAGCTGCACGACTCTGCGCGACTCCGACCAGGACAGCTACACGGTCGCCATCGCCAAAGAGCTCATCAAGAACGACGTGCTCGTGCTGGCCATGGGCTGCGGCAACGCCGGCCTGCAGGTCGCGGGGCTCGAGACGGTCGAGGCGAAGGAGCTCGCCGGCCCCGGACTCAAGGCCGTCTGCGAGCTGCTCGGCGTGCCGCCGGTGCTCAGCTTCGGCACCTGCAC
>JADGPQ010000155.1 GCA_017882325.1 Thermoleophilia bacterium | reverse complement strand
GGTGAATCGCGAACCGCCGAGATGGCGACTGTGGGCGTGCCCGGGGGCACGGCGCGGAGGGCGCGCACGATCTCTGTGGTCGTACCCGAGCGGGAGATGACGACGACGGCGTCGTAGCGCCGGCCCGGCGGCATCTCGGTGGGCGTGAACGCGTCGGTCTCGCCGAGGCCGCCGGCCTCGCGCAGCACCGCCACCGACTGGGCCATGAACCAGGAGGTGCCGCAGCCCACCACGGCGATGCGCGCGCCGGCGGCCGGCAGCGCCTCGCGTGCCTCTGCGCCCATGGCGGCCGCGGTGCGCCACATCTGCGGCTGAGAGGCGACCTCTTGTTCAAGTGCGCTCATTTGTCAGCACTTTACGTCAGATGTGCGCAGCTTGCAACGTCACTTGTGCTTGGCGGTGTATGGTCTTGCGATGGGCGAAGCTGACACAGGTGCCCGCGCCAACGACCTGAAGCTCCGCGACTACCTGCCCCGCCCGGCCTTGCGCGTCGCCGAGCAGCGGGTGGAGCGCGCCGCCCGTGCCGCCGTGGACGTGCACAACCATCTGGGGCGCTGGCTGACCGAGGATGGGGACTGGGCCGTCACGGACGTCCCTCGCCTGCTGGCGGACATGGACGCCGCCAAACTGCGTGCGATCGTCAATCTCGACGGGCGCTGGGGCGACGAGCTGGAGGCGAACCTGGAGCGCTACGATCGCCTCCACCCTGGCCGCTTCGTCACCTTCTGCCATCTCGACTGGAGAGAGAGCGGCGCGAAGGGGTTCGGCGAGCGCCTCGCACGGAGCCTGCGGCGCTCGCTGGCTGCCGGCGCCCGAGGGCTCAAGGTGTGGAAGGATCTCGGGCTCAGCGCCTGCGACGAGCGCGGCGAGCTGCTCCTGCCCGACGACGAGCGGCTGGCGCCGCTGTGGCACGTGGCCGCCGAGGAGGGCGCCCCGGTGCTGATCCACACGGCCGATCCGCGGGCGTTCTTTGCCCCGGTCGACGCCACCAACGAGCGTCTCGAGGAGCTGCTTCTCAACCCCGACTGGTCGTACGCTCATCTCGGCAGCCGGCACTACGAGCGCCTGCTCAAGGCGCTTGAGGGGCTGGTGGCAGCCAACCCGGCGACGACGTTCATCGCCGCGCACGTGGCGGGCGCCGCGGAGGACCTCGACAGGGTCGAACGCTGGCTGGACGCGTATCCGAATCTGTTCGTGGACATCGCCGCGCGGATCGCGGAGCTGGGCCGCCAGCCCCGGCGGGCGCGGCAGCTGATCGTACGACATGCCGACCGCGTGCTCTTCGGGACCGACGTCTTTCCACCCAGCCTGGGAGAGTACGCGATCCACTTCCGCTTCCTCGAGACCGCAGACGAGCATTTCGCCTACTCGCTGGGCGAGCCGCCGCCTCAGGGGCGTTGGCGCATCTCGGGGCTGGGGCTGCCGGACGACGTGCTGGCCCTGGTATACGCCGGGAATGCCGCGCGTCTTATTCCGGGCCTGGGGCGCGATCCGGGGCCGACGACGCGCTAGCCACGCCCACGCTTCGTCTGAGCCGCCGCCGCGGCCCGGGTTTGGCGGCAAGGGGACCGTGCAACCTATCTGGAGAAGAGAGGCCGCCGCCCATGGGATCAAGCCGGCCGGCGGCTTTGGAGGGCGGAAGCCCGCGGGCGCCTTTGGGAGGCCGCCACGCGCGACGATACCTTGGAAATGGGAGCGCTCTCAGTCGGCGGCGGTCCCCACGACCCCGTGGCCGGGGACCATATCCTGTTTCTCGGCCACGCGACCACACTGATCGAGCTCGACGGGACGAGGCTGGTCACCGACCCGGTCTTGCGTCGTCAGGTCGGTCCCCTCCACCGGCGGGTCCCGCCGCCTCTCTCGCGTCCTCTGGCCGATCCCGCTGCGATCCTCCTCTCGCACCTCCATCTCGACCACTATGACCCGGCTTCGCTGCGCATGTTTCGGCGCGACACCCCCGTCCTGGCTCCCGTGGGCGCGCGCCGGTCGCTGCAGTGGCGCGGCTTTCGGGACATTCACGAGATGGCGCCGGACGACCGGTTGCTGGTGGGCTCACTGGAGATCGTCGCGACTCCGGCGCGGCACCGCGGTACGCGGCACCCGCTGGCCGCACGCACGCCCAGCTTGGGGTACGTGGTGAGCGGCAGCCGCAGCATCTACTTCGCCGGCGACACCGGGCTCTTCCCCGGAATGGCCGACCTCTGGGACGGCCTCGACGTCGCGCTCCTGCCCATCGCCGGGCTGGGACCGTGGATGCCGGAGTTCAAGCACCTCAGCCCCAGGCACGCGGTGCGCGCGGCGGAGCTGTTGCGGCCCAGGCTCGTGATCCCTATCCACTGGGGCACCTATCATTTGCCGGGCACGGTGATCATGCGCATGCGGCCAGACGTCCACCGCCGGGCGCCGCTCGTCTTCATGCGCGAGGTGGAGGCCCTGGCGCCCGAGATCCGCACCGTGATGCTCGACCCTGGCGAGAGCCTCGATCTCGCGCGAGAGCTCCCGCCGTTGCCACGACCGGCGTAGGGCGTCAGGCCGAGCGGCGTCGCCGGCGGCTCACGGCGCGCATGCCGCCGCGTAGCGGTCGAGCACCCTCCCGATGTGATGGCGGATCAGAGCGCTCGGCTCGCGTTCGAGCAGGCCGGCTCTCACGGCGTCGTACGCGTCCGGCAGAAACTGGCTGAGGAGCGTCTCGGGGAGTGGGCGCTCGGTGAGGTTGCGGAGCAACACGCAGAGCGCCTCCTGCACCGCCGGCTGCGGCCAGTAGTAGCGACAGCGGTCGCTGTAGCTGAAGGCCCGCGCCCGGCGGAGCTCGCGGGCGTCACCGCTGTAGTAGGGCCGCCAGTGCTCGGGCTGGGCAACCATCGCTGCGTCGAGCGCGGCCCGCACCCTGGAGAGCCTGATGCCCGGCCGGCCTCCAAGGAGCTCACGTTCGACGGCCTCGAGGGCGAACACGGCCTCACGGTAGGCGTAGGTCAGCCAGGGCCCGACTTTGAGGATCGCGAAGTGATCTTCCACGAGCCGCCGTAGAGCGTCCGGCGCCTGGTAGTCCGTGGAATGGGCTTCATACACGAGGCCGGGGCGTCCCTCGATGAAGGTGGAGAGCTCCGCCGCCGTCGTGCGCTCGTAGCCGGCCACGGTGTCATCGCCGAACTCGACGCCGGGCTGGACGACGAGCGCGATCACACGCTCCCACGCGTCCTCGAGGCCCGCGCGAACGAAGCCCTCCCGGGCGAGCGTCAGAGTGCGTTCGGCATCCGCGGCGCGGGTGACGGCCGGTCGCCCGGCCCCAGCCTCCTCGCCGCCGGGTGTCGGCACCTCGCTGCCGATCACGTACAAGGGAGCGGCCGAGGCCGCGGGCGACTCCGCCCGCGCGGCTTCGGCCGTGCGGCAAAGGTCGACGGTGCGCTCGACGATGACCCCGTCGCCCAGCGCCGTCGACTCATCGCCGGGGTCGTCGGCGCACCGCATGCTGGCGTCAAGATGGATCTTGGTGTAGCCGGCCAGCACGCAGCTCTGCACGAGCTCGTGCGCACGCGCCATCGCCTGGCGTGCGGGGAGGCCCCGCCACGGGTACGGCCCAAGGTGGTCCCCACCGAGCATCACGCGAGCGGTCGGCATTCCGGCGGCGGCGGCGAGCGCCGCGACTTCGTCGCGGAACGCCGCCGCGGTCATCCCCGAGTAGCCGCCGAACTGGTTGACCTGGTTGGACGTGGACTCCATGCAGAGGACGCCGTGGCCGCGGGCGGCGTGCAGCAGCGCCGTCTCGAGGACGACGCGGTTGGAGGAGCACACGGAGGTCAGCCCCACGGGTCTGCCACCGCGGTTGGCGGCGACGACCTCGCGAAGGAGGTCGGTGGAGCGCGGTGGCCCCTGAGGATTCATGGATCGCACTTCCGCGGCGGTCCGCCGAGATCGGGGAGGAGCCCCTCGACCACGGTCAGCGCCTCGGCGAGCGTTGGTTGGCCGGCCACGCCGCCGGGGCGGCGCGCCGAGAGCGAGCCGCAGGCGACGCCCAGCGCGAGACTTCGGCTCACGTCCCAGCCCTGGAGTCGCGCGCAGAGAAAGCCGGCGTCGAAGGTGTCACCGGCGCCGACGGTGTCGACGACGGTCACGGCCGGCGCGGAGACGTGCACGAGGCGGCAGCCATCGCGTGCAAGAGCGCCGTCCGCGCCGAGCTTGACCACCGGCAGCGGGCCGCGGGCCGCCAGGACGGTCGCCGCCACGGCCGGGTCGGTCGCGCCGCTTATGGCCGCCGCCTCCGCGGCGTTGACAAAGAGCACGTCCACGCCGTGCAGCACGTCCGCCAGCCCGCCGTCCCACGTCCCTGCGGGATCCCAATTCAGGTCGAGTGACGTGGTGGCGCCGGAGGAACGCGCGGCCTCGAAGAGGCCGCGCAGGCCCGGCGCCAGCCGCGGCTGCAGGAAGAAAGAGCTCGCGTGCACGTGTCGCGCTGCGCCCACGACCGCCGGGTCGATCATCCCTGTCTCCAGAGCGGCGATGCAACCGGGGTAGGTGACGATGGCGCGGTCGTCCCCGCGAGCCAACGCGACGGTGAGCCCGGTCGCCAGGTCCTCACGAATCGCGACGGCCCCGATATCGACTCCGCGGCGTGCCAGCTCGCCCATCATGAAGCGGCCGCCGGGGTCGTCGCCGACGACCCCGGCGAGCGCCGTGCGCAACCCGAGCCCCGCCGCCGCGCACGCCATGATCGCGGCCGAGCCGCCGACAGCCAGGGCGCCGCCCTTCGCGAGTTGCTCGGCCTGCCCGTAAGCGAGCGTGGTCGGGGCGCCGTGGACGACGACGTCGGGGTTGGCGTCGCCGATCACCAGGAGGTCGAGGGATACGCTCATCCGCCGCCACTCACTGCAGCGCCTTGGGCATCATGTCTCGCTCGGCCGCCAGCAACTCGTCGACCATCGCCTCGATCTGCGCAGGCGACAGCGTGGCGGCGGCGTTGGGGTCGAGCAGCACCGCTTGGTGCACGTGGTCGCGCCGGCCCTCCAGCGCAGCCCGCACCGTGAGCTCGACGACGTTGAGAAAGGTGCGGTCGAGAGCTGCACACTGGGCCGGGAGGTCGCCCACGAACGTGGGCTGCAGCCCTGCCTTGTCCACCAGACACGGGACCTCTACGCAGGCGTTCTGCGGCAGGTTGGTGATCAGACCCGTGTTGCGCACGTTGCCGTAAACGGTGCGCGGTGCGCCGGTCACCATCGAGTGGATAATGAGGGAGGCGTACTCACCGCTGCGCTCGATCTCGAAGGGCTCGCCGGCGGCGAGCAGCCTCTTCTCTTCTTCGTAGAAGCCGACGTTCTCTTCGCTGCGACGGATGTACTCGTCGACGGGGATGCGCAGGCGCTCGATCTGCTCGTCGTCCCGCATGAACCAGGGCACGTACTCCGCGAAGTGCTCGCTGCTTTCGGTAGGGAAGTAGCCGAAGCGCCTGTAGATCTCGACGCGCACGTGGCGCCCGAGCCCTTCGGGGTCGGCCGCGATCGCGGCGTCCAGCGCCGGGTACAGACTATCGCCGTCCTTCTCGACGCGCAGCACCCAGCTCATGTGGTTCACGCCGGCGCCGAGAAACGTTATCTCCTCGGGCGACACGCCGACGTATTCCGCGACCTGGCGGCTGGTGTTCTGGATGGAGTGGCAGAGGCCGACGACGTTCTGGTGCAATGAGCCCTCATACCATGCCCAGCAGTTCATCGCCATAGGGTTCGCGTAGTTGAGCATCCACGCCGCGGGGCAGAGCTCCACCATGTCCTCGGCGATCTCGAGCATGACGGGAATCGTGCGCAAGGCGCGAAACACGGCGCCTACGCCGGAAGTGTCGGCGATCGTCTGGCGCAGGCCGTACTTGCGTGGGATGTCGAAGTCGAGACGCGTAGCGGTGATCCCGCCGACTTCGATGGTGTTGACGGCGAAGTCAGCGCCGTCGAGGGCGCGCCGGCGGTCGAGCTGCGCGCTGATCCGAGCCCGGGCGCCGACCGCCTCGTTCGTCCAGCGCGCCATGGCCGCGGCCGTGGCCAGACGCTCTTCGTTGATGTCGTGCAGGACGATCTCGGCGTCGGCCAGCTCGGGGAAGGAGAGGATGTCGCCGAGCAGGTTGCGCGTGAACTCCACGCTGCCGGCGCCAATGAACGCGATCCTGGTCATGACGTCCCTTCCTTTCGCTGGGCGCCGCGATGGCGGCGGCCCGTCACTGTCATACCGGGAGCCGCGCCACATGGGAAGCCGCGCGGCCGTTCTTGAGCGATAGTGTCCCAAATCATGCAGAAATGAGCAAGGCTGGAGACATGACAGCGTTGCTGACAACGTGTCGAGACGCTCTCGTCGCGGGTATGCTCATCGCCAGCGAGAAGGAGGCAGCGTGAGATCGCACACCGTCTACAAGACGTTTCACGTCGAGCAGCGACGCGCCTTCGTGCGCATCACCGAGGACGTGCAGCGAGCCGTCGACGAGTCCGGGATCAGCGAGGGCATGGCTCTGGTCTCGGCGATGCACATCACCGCCGGCGTGTGGGTCAACGACGACGAGCCCGGCATTCAGGCCGACGCGCTTGAGTGGCTCGACAAGTTGGCGCCGCCGTCCTGGCAGCCGCCGGCCGACGATGTCGCCCGGCAGCTGCTGCCCGACGGCGGCGACTACCGCCACCATCGCGGCGCAGAAGACAACGGCGACGCCCACCTCAAGAACCTTCTCGTGCACCATCAGGTCATCGTCCCCGTCACCGACGGCCGGCTCGATCTGGGGCCATGGCAGGCCGTCTTCTACTGCGAGTTCGACGGGCGCCGCGACAAGCGCCTCATCATCAAGGTGCTGGGCGAGTAGGGCTGCAGGCGGCTCCGCCACGAGGGATTCACGGCCGTGAAGGCGAAGATGGTCAAGTCAGCCGACGTGACCGGCGAACAGGAGGACGAGCAGATGGACGAACGGCAGAGCGAGACGATCGTCGTCAACGAAAGGGCGCTCGCGCACCGCTCTTGGGGCGTCATGGTGGCGGCGGGCATCGTCGCCATCATCTTCGGCATCATCGTGCTGGCGAACATCTGGGGCAGCGTGCGTCTGGTAGCTATCCTCGCCGGGTTGTTCCTCATCTTCGCCGGCGTGGTGCAAT
>JADGPQ010000154.1 GCA_017882325.1 Thermoleophilia bacterium | reverse complement strand
CCGGCCGCCGCGGCTGCCTTGCAGGCCTTTCGCGCGGGGCCGGACTATCCCAGCGTGCCTCCGCCCCATCTCCAGAGTGCGCTACGATGATGTCGTGCGTGAAGGAGTCGACAGCCGGTTCGCCCAGCCCCTCGTCGTCGGCGCGCTATTTGCGCCGGAGAGTGCGGCAGCCTCTGTGACGGCGTGAGAGCGCGGTTACGCTGGCGAGCACCGCGAGAAGAAGAGACGCATGGGTTGTTGTCTGATCGTCGGGATACTGGCGGCATCGCCGCGGCTCATCTTCCTGGGGATGTGGCTGTTCACCAACTATCTCGCGCAGGCCAGCATCGCCTTCGTGTGGGGCTTCATCGGCTTCCTGTTCGCGCCATGCACGACGATGGCGTACGCGATCGCCCAGAACTCGTTCGGCGGCCTCGCCGGGTGGGGCACGGTCGTGTTCGCGGCCGGTATCGTTCTCGACATCTTCATCTACTACGGCGGCCGCCGCTCGCGCTCGCACCACGCGCACGACTGAGCGCAGGTGCGACGGAGCGGGCGCTCGCGTGGCGCCTTGCCCTTCACGGCGCCCCGCACGTTGGTCCGCCTTCGGTGACTAATCGCGCGGCGGTGCGGCGGGCGGCGGCGAGCCTCCGGCGGCCGCCGCGGGCAGGAGGGCGGACACCGGACGCAGCCGCCACACGTCCTTCACGAAGAGCACCCACACTGAAGCGGCAAGACCGAGGCCGGCCGATGCCCAGCAGACAGCGGTCACCCCGAAGGCTTGAGCCAAAGGGCCGGCGACGGCGAGCCCGGCCGGCCAGAGCGCCAGCGACGACATCCAGTCCCAGGCGGTCACGCGGCCCAGGGCCTCGCCCCGGATCTCGGTCTGGAGCGTCGTGTTCCATACCGCCACCAGGAGGCCTATCGCGATGCCGCGTACGCCGTAGACCACCCCGAGCTCAAATGCTCCGCCGCCCAAGGCGAGCGTGAGCGGCGCCGCCACCGCGGTCGTGCCCGTGAGACTCACCACCACCATCGGGCGACGCGGCTTGTAGCGCAGCGCGAGCGCCGCCCCAAAGAGCATGCCGGCGCTGAACACCGCCTGGATCCAGCCCCAGGCCGCCGCGGTGTGACCCTGCTCGAGCAAGCCCAGGGGTCCTAGCACCTGGAACGGCGCGACGACGATGCACAGCACAAGGCAGGCGCGCAACAGCATCACCCACAGCCAGGTACGCGACTTCACTTCGCGCCAGCCGTCGCGTAGCTCGCCGAGGAAGCTCCTGACGGCCGCGCTTCGCGAGATGGCCGGCACCCGCAAGGTGGCGAGGAAGGCGGCGCTGACGAGGAAGGTCGCTCCGTCCACAGCGATCGCGCCGCCGGAGCCGATCACCGCGACCAGCGTGCCGGCGACCGCCGGCCCGACCATCCAGCCGAAGTTGTCGCTCAGGCCCATCAGGGCGTTGGCCTGCTGGAGCCTCTCCGCCGGAACGATCTGCGGCAGGATGGCGCCGGCGGCGGGCCTGAAGAACGCTTCTGCGGCGCCGTGGACAGCCGCCAGAAGCGCAAGCTGCCAGATCTGCGCCGCGCCGGTGAGCAGCAGGCTCGCGGCGATGATCTGCACGGCCGCGCGGATGAGGTCGCTCGCGACCATCAGCGCGGCCCTCGGCAGCCGGTCCGCCCACACGCCGCCCACCAGGGCGAGCGCCGCCAGGGGGAGGCTTTGCGCGGCGAGCACCAGGCCCAGATCCGTGGCCGAGCCGGTGAGGCCGAGCACCGCAAACGTAAGCGCCACCGGCGTGATGCCGTCCCCGAACACCGAGATGCTCTGCGCCAGAAAGACCTTGCGGAAGTCGCGGATCCGGAGAAGCCCGAGGCGCCCGGCGGAAGCGGTGGATGTGCCGGGCGCCGGACTCATGTCCAGAGTCTACACGGCGAACCTACGGCGTCGGTCTGGCCTTCGTGCTCGCCGCCCGGAGGTTCAGGAGCTTGCGTGCCCAATTAGTCCTCAAGCGTGATACCCGTCCTGCCGCCGGGTAGAACTCGGGCAGCGACCTATGGAGGGACTCATGCCGGTCTTCGAGTGGCGCAGCATCATGCCCGTGCCCGTCGACGAGCTGTTCGCGTATCATGCCCGCCCGGGAGCATTCGAGCGCCTGGCGCCACCGTGGCAGAGACTCCGCATCCTGGAGCAGAGGGGAGGCATGCGGAACGGCGGCCGCGTGGTCTTCAAAGTCTACGCTGGCCCCGTCGGCAAGCGCTGGGTCGCGGAGATGGGAGGCTACATTGAGGGCCGGCAGTTCATCGACCGTCAGGTGGAGGGGCCCTTCGCCTCGTGGGAGCACACGCACCGCTTCTTGCCCGGCGTCGACGATGGCACCAGCGAAATGCTGGACCATGTCGAGTACAGCTTGCCGGCCGGGCGTCTCACCGATTTCATCGGCGAAGGAGCGGCGCGCAAGCAGCTCGAGCGCCTCTTCCAGTTCCGCCACGCGCGTACGCGCGCCGACCTCGAACGCCACGCCGTGTGGGCGGACCGTCCACGACTCAGGGTGGCGATCAGCGGCGCCAGCGGGCTGATCGGCTCCAGTCTGGCCGTGTACTTGACGACGGCCGGGCACGAGGTCGTCAGGCTGGTCCGGCGCGAGGCCGCCGGGCCGGGCGAAGTGAGCTGGGACCCGGCCGCCGGGCGACTCGACTCGGCCGACCTCGCCGGCGTGGACGCCGTCGTGAACCTCGCCGGGGTGAGCATCTCGTCGCTGTGGACCGCGGGCCGGCGGAAGGCCATCCTGAGCAGCCGCGTGCAGGCGACCGGCACGCTGGTCGCCGCATTTCAGAAGATGGAGACGCCGCCGCAGGTGTTCGTCTCAGCTTCTGCGGTCGGCGCCTATGGCTCGCGCGGCGGCGAGGCGCTCACGGAACTTGCCGAGCTGGGAGACGGTTACCTGGCCGACGTCTGCCGCGCCTGGGAAGCGGCGGCCGCGCCCGCGGCCGACGGCGGCGTGCGCGTCGTGAACCCTCGCTTCGGCATCGTGATGAGCGGCGCCGGCGGGGCGCTCGCCAAGATGCTCCCCGCCTTCAAGTCGGGGCTGGGCACGCGCCTCGGCGACGGCCATCAATGGTTCAGCTGGGTCGATCTCGACGACCTCCTCGCGGCCGTCGAGTGGGCCGTGCACGACGACGAGCTGAGCGGCGCGGTCAACGTCACCGCCCCGGAGCCGGTCACCAACCTGGAGTTCACCAAGACGCTTGGTCACGTCCTGCGCCGCCCGGCTGCGCTGGCGGCGCCACGTCTTGCCGTGGCCAAGGCTCTGGGCGGCATGGGCCGGGAGATGTTCCTGGCCAGCCAGCGCGCGGTGCCGGCGCGACTCAAGCAGCGGGGATTCCGCTTCAGCTTCCCCGAGCTCGAGCCGGCGCTTCGCCATGAGCTTGGGCGGTAGACGCGCGTCACGGACCGGGCCGCGCACCAGGCCGGCACGGCCCGGCCGTGTCGCGCGACAGTTCAGTGTGCGGCGATCTTCTCGTCCATCGTCGCCATCATCTCTGCCTTCTGCTCGTCGGTCATGCCGGCGAGCATGTCCGCGTGCACGGCGGCAGCATGCTCGAGCAGCTTCGCCTTGACCTCGTCGGCAGTCTCGCCTTCAGCGTGGAACGGGCAGTCGATGCCCATCTCGCTGCAGCTGAGCTCTTTCATGGTGTCCTCCTCGGTCAGGGCCGCTCAATGCTGGCCTGTGCCCGGGAGTTCCCCGGCGGACTGCGCGACAAACGCTGGCGCGAGGGCTCACGCAGCTCCCGTGACCAGGCATGCTCCCCAAGGACGACGCCGGGGCCGCGCGTCACTACCCGATGGCCAGAGCGTGGGCGATGTTGTCGCGGCGCTCGAGCTCGTCGAGCATGAACGCGGCCACGTCGGCGCGCGCGATCTTCCTGCCGCCGGGCAGGGAGTAACCGGGCTCGGCGCGGAACACGCCGCGGGCCGGCCCGTCGGTCAGTCCGCTCGCCGCGCGCACGATCGTCCAGTCGAGCTCACTCTGGCGGACGCTGGTCTCCATGCGCCGCAGGTCGGCGAACGCGTGCTTGAGGAAAAGCGGCTTGAGGACCCGCTCGAAGACCCAAGGAAGGTTGGGGTCGTGCCCCTGCTGCGTGCCGCCGGCCGAGAGCACCACCAGCCGGCGCACGTTGTAGCGCTGCATCGAGCGGATCGCGTTCAGTGTGCCCTGGGCGTTCACCGCCGGGTCGCCCTTCTTCATGGCGACGCCGAGCGCGACGAGCACGGCGTTTTGGCCGTCGACCGCATCACTTACAAGGCCGCCGTCGAGGACGTCGCCGGCGACGACGCGGACGCGGCCGGCAAGGTCGCCGAGTTTCTCAGGGGCGCGCACGAACGCGGTCACGTCGTGGCCGCGGGCCAGCGCGCCCTCTACGAGCAGGCTCCCGGTGCGGCCGGTGGCTCCAAAGACGACGACTTTCATGGGCCGATGGTACCAGTCGGCAGCGCCTCGAGGCCGCCTGTCGACGTGGCGTAGCCAGACCGGGCGGCGGCGGCGCGATAGTAGAAGGCCGCCGCCCGCTCCTCTCGGGTAGCATGAGGTCGTGGGCATCGAGCTGGCGGACAAGGTCGTCCTCGTCACCGGGGCGAGCATCGGCATCGGGCGCGAGATCGCGCTGCGCTTCGCCGCAGCCGGGAGTCGCCTGGCGCTCACGTACTTCGAGCACACGACAGAAGCCGTAGTAGTCGCGGAGCGATGCCGCGGCCTCGGCGCACCCGACGTCATCATGGCCTCCCTGCAGCTCGCCGACGACGACAGTATCCGCATGCTGTTTGAAGCGGTGATCGACCACTTCGGCGCCGTCGATATCATCGTCAACAACGCCGGCGTCGTAGTCTGGAAGCCGTTCCTGGAGCAGGACTTCGGCGAGCTCGAGACCCAGCTGGCGGTCAATCTCACGGGCGTGATGAAGCTCACCTGGGTCTTCCTGCCGATGGTGAACGACGCGGTGATCACCATCGGCAGCACCGCGACCCTTCACCAGTCCCGCACGCCGCCGACCTATTGCGCCACCAAATGGGGCCTGCGCGGCTTCGTCAAGGCGCTGGCGCTCGAGCACCCGGGCAAGCGCATCGTCAGCGTTCACCCGACGGTAACGGCGACGCGCATGAACGACATGCAGGGCATGCCGCCGGAGCGCGTCGCCGAGGTCGTGATGCGGGTCGCCTGCGGCGACATCGAGGTCGAGCCGGGCGGCGACGTGGACGTGCGCGAGCATGCCAACGCGTGAAAAGCCCCGGGGCGGCAGTGCCGCCCCGGGGCTTTCTCTGGAGGTTCGGCTCCCCGTGGGAAGAGCCGTCACTCGTACTGGATGGCCTCCAGGATCCGCGTGCCGGCGGCGCGGCGCGCCGGCAGCACCGCCGCGATCACGCCGACGACCACCGCGAGCACGAGGAACACCGCAAGCTGCGTGTACGGCAGGCTGAAGATCAGCCCGTCGCCGCCCAGCTCGGTGATGATCACGTACGCCATGGCGATACCGACCGCCGTGCCGAGCACCCCGCCGATCACGGCGGTGATGACGCTCTCGTAGCGCACCATCTGGCGGAGCTGCCGCCGGGTGGCGCCGATTGCGCGCAGCATGCCGATCTCGCGCGTCCGCTCGTGCACGCTGAGCACCAGGGTGTTGATGATGCCGAAGATCGAGATGAGGATGCTCATGGCCAGCAGGCCGTAGAACATCATCAGGATCTGGTCGACCATCTTGTTGATAGTGTCGAGGTACTCGCCTTTGGTCATGACCTTCTGCGTCGGGTAGGCGGAGAGAGCCCTCTGCACGGCGTCCTGCGTCGCGCCGACGTTCGCGCCGTTCTGCAGGCGCACCATCGTGATGACGGAGGCGGTCGGCAGGTCGAGGGCCTTGAAGACGTCCAGGCTGGTGACCATGCCGGTGAACGCCATCTGGTCGCGGTAGAAGCCGAGAACGGTGAGCGTGGCCTTCTCGCTGCCCTGCGTGGTGACGGTGATCGTGTCGCCGGCCCTGACCTTGCCGGCGAGCGGGGAGCCGTCCTCGAGCAGGACGTGATGGGCGTCCAGCTTGGCGAGGAGGGCGTCGCTGCCGCCGCGCTGCCAGTCGAGCGCCCAAACGCGGGCGAAGACGGCGGGGTCGACGGCGTAGGCACTCATGACCCCGCCCTTCTTGACCTTGACGTTGGCGTAGCCGGTGCCCGCCGTCGTGTCGACGCCCCGGACGGCGTCCAGCGAGCGGATGGTCTTCTGCGGCACGCCGAGGAACGCGGTGCGGTCTTGCGCGACCAACTCGGCGCGTGTGGACTTCTCGATCGCGCCGCCGAACGAGCCCTTCATCGCCTGCGCGAACACGGCGATGAACACGACCAGGGCGAGGCCGATCATGAGCGCGGCGGCCGTGGCGGCCGTGCGGCTCGGATTGCGACCGGCGTTGTCGCGAGCCAGGCGGCCGCTGGTCGGGGCCAGCCTCTGGAGCGGCCAGCCGATGACACGTGCCGCGGGGCGCACGATGTACTTGGCCAGCATTGCTATGGCTACGAACAGCAGCAGCGCGCCGAGGCCCATGGAGAGCAGGCGGTTGCTGGTCGCGCCGCCGCTGAAGATGCCGTAGGCGAGCGAGGCGCCGCCGAGTGCGGCGACGGCCAGGGCGATCGCTGTGGTGAAGCGGGTGAATCGGGTCGGCGGCAGAGCCGCGCCCTCCTGCAGGGCGGCCACCGGGGGCACGCGCGTCGCGCGCAGGGCCGGAGCCAGAGCGGAGACCAGGGTCACGCCGACGCCGACGAGCGCCGCGACGAGGATCGTCCGCGGCTCGAGCGCGATGCCGGCGGTGGGGATGTCGGCCCCCATGGCCTTGAAGAGCAGGTTGATGGCCTTGGCGACGCCGAGGCCGGCGACGATGCCGGCGGCCGAGGCGAGGACGCCCAGGGTGAGCGCCTCGGCGACCACCGAGCGGAGCACCTGCCGGCGGCTGGCGCCGAGCGCGCGCAGCATGGCGAACTCGCGGCGCCGCTGGGCCACGGTGATGCTGAAGGCGTTGAAGATGATGAAGGCGCCGACGAAGACGGAGACGCCGGCGAATGCCAGCAGCATCGGCGTCAGGAAGGTGTTGATGGAGGCCGCCGTC
>JADGPQ010000026.1 GCA_017882325.1 Thermoleophilia bacterium | reverse complement strand
TTCGCGCGCATGGACAGGCCCGTGGGCCCACCTAACGACCATGTGCTGGCCGCCGACAAGCTGCACGCCGTCATCGAGGGCATGGGCCTGACGGAACTCGCCGCGTACGAGCCCGGCGAGATCGGCCTGTACCACGTGGTCATCGTCGCGGAGAAGCGGGCGCCGTGAGCGCCGGCCCGCCGCAGGCCCATGCCGGCGCACCTTCGCTGGTGAGCCACGTGCGGGCCCTCCACGGGCCCGGGCTGGCGGTTTCCGTGGAGCGTCTTGTCGAACCGTTCGGCGGCTGGTCGGCGATCGTCTCGCCCGGCGAGAGCATCGCCGTCAAGGTGAACCTGCTCCGCGGAGCGGCGCCCGAGAAGGCCGTGAGCACGCACCCCGAGACGCTGCGCTGCGTGCTGCGCGCGCTCAAACAGGCAGGGGCCGTACCGTTCGTCGCCGACAGCCCCGGCGGCCTCAACGGCCCCGCCAAGGTCGCGCGCGCCTTCAAGATCAGCGGCATGACCGATGTCTGCGCCGCCGAAGGCGTGCAGATCGTGGACGTGGAGGACGACCGGGCCGAGCTGCGGGCACCCGAAGGCCGGCTCTTCCGCAGCTTCCCCGTCGGCAAGGCGTTTCTGGACGCCGACGCCGTCGTCCAGGTCGGCGTCCTCAAGACGCACCAGCTCATGCGTCTTACCGGTGGCGTCAAGCTGACGTTTGGGTGCATCCCCGGCCTTGCCAAGGCGAAGCTGCACGTGCGTGCGCAGAAGCGGGACGACTTTGCGGACATGCTCCTCGACCTCCATCTGGCGATGCGGCCTCGCTTCACGATCATCGACGGGATCATCGCGATGGAAGGGCAGGGACCCGGCAGCGGCACGCCGCGCGAGCTCGGCTCGCTGTTCGCGGCGCACGACGCTGTGGCCCTCGACGTCGCTCTGGCCGACAGGACCGCCCACGAACGCCGCGGAGTCTACACCGTGGCGGCCTCGGAGCGCCGTGGGCTCGTTGATCTGGGCGCGCCATTCAGCCTCGCCGGCGATCCCATCGAGCCGGACAAGGACTTCAAGCCCGCGCGCCGCGATCTGCAGGAGTTGCTGCCGCCCTCGCTCCACCGCACGGCGCGCAACCTCATCACCGCACGCCCCCGGCTCGTGGATCCCCAGGTCTGCACGCGGTGCGGTGAGTGCGAGACGATCTGCGGCGCGCAGGCGATATCGCTCACGCCGCTGCCCACTTTCGACGACCATGCTTGCGTGCGCTGCTACGCCTGCACCGAGGTCTGCCCCACCGCGGCGATCGACAACGTCACGCCGCGCGTCGCGCGCCTCTTCGGCGCTCGCGGCTGACGGCGCTGGGACGAACGGCGGTGTGGGGCTTCCCGAAGCTTGCTCACGCGCCCGTATTAGGCTACCCTAACGAGACTTCACAGGTCTTCCTACCTCCATAAGGAGTCTCATGCTGCCCTCTCTGCTCATCACGTTGCGAGAAGGTCTGGAGGCCGCCCTGCTACTCGGCCTCCTGCTTGCGGTACTCGCCCGCGCCGGTGACGTTCGGGGCCGGCGCTGGGTGTGGCTGGGCGTCGCGGCCGCGGTCGCCGCGAGCTCGGCGGCCGGAGCCGCGCTCTTCGCCACCGGCGCCGAGCTCGAAGGCGGGGCCGAAGCAGCGTTCGAAGCGGGCGCCATGCTTGCCGCGGCCGCCGTGCTTGCCTGGATGATCGTCTGGATGGGCCGTCACGCGCACGCCCTACGCGGCGAGCTCGGCGGCAAGGTCGCCGCGGCGGCCGGGAGCGCCGCCGCCCTCTTCTGGCTGGGTTTCGTCCTGGTCGCGCGCGAGGGCCTGGAGACCGGCCTGTTCCTGTTCGCCGCCGTGGGCAAAGAGCGCAGTCTCGCGGCTCTGGCCGGCGGCCTGGCCGGCCTGGCGGTGGCCGCCGGGCTCGGCTACGCCACATATCGCGGTGGCCGGCGTCTCAACTTGCGCATGTTCTTCTCGGTGCTCAACGTCATCCTGCTCGGCTTCGGTACGTATCTCGTGCTGCGCGGCGTCGGAGAGCTGGGGGAGCTGGCGAGCGGCGGTGAGGCCGCCGAGCTCGCCGGTCCGCTCTCCGCCGGCCTGTACGCCGGCGGCATGATCTGGGTGTTGCTGCGCGAGCGCCGCGACGCGCCGAGCGCCGACGACTCGGGCGGCCCCCGGCCTACTGGTGCTGCGGGACGCGCACCAGCCGGCTCGCCTTCCCGCCGATGACCATGTCCAGACCCCCATCGGCGGCGACCTTCACCACGATGTCGCCGCCGATGGGCTGTCGGATGCGGAGCTCATCGCCCTCGCGCGTCGCCTGGTAAGGGCGCTGAGCGGCACCGTACAAGAGGCGGTAGTGCCCGCCGTCCTTCGTGATCTCGATGCGTCGCGCAGTGGTGGGCTCCCACCAGAGACCGGTGAACGGGTCGTCCTTCGAGCCGCAGGCAGCGAGCGGCAGCGCGACGGCCAGGAGCAGGATCGCCGCGGCGAGACCCGCGACGGCTCTGCGCCTGCGGCCGCCGCGGCTCACGCCGGAGCTCCAGCGGGGCCGGCCGGCGCCGGCGCGCCGGCCTCCACATGGAACACGACGATCTCGGGCCGGCAGAAGGCGCGCAGGGGCAGCATGCTCGTCCCGACCCCGCGGGTGACGTAGAGCCGCCGGCCGCCGCCGACGTCGTAGGCCCCCTCGGCGAACGGCGCCGAGAGATCGCTGAGCAGGACGCGGCGCCCCGGTAGCGGCAGGCAGATCTGGCCGCCGTGCGTGTCGCCGGCCAAGGCGATGTGGAAGTCGCCGGGCTCGGTCCGCAGGACGACCGCAGCGTGATGCGTGAGCAGGATGCGCAGCACCGACGGCCGGCGGTCGAGCGTCGCGAGCACCGCCGGCAGGTCGTCGTGGCCGCCGTCGGTGTCGTCCACACCGCCGATCTGCACGGTGGCGGCGCCCACTTGCACGCTCGCTGTCGCGTTGTCGAGCAGGCGCACCCCGCAGCTCTCGATCGCCTGCGGATCGGTGGGCTGCACGAACGGTGCCTTGCTGTCGCCGTGGTCGTGATTGCCGAGCACCCCGAAGACGCCGAGCGGGGCGGCACCGGACAAGCGCCGCAGCTGGCGCTGCAGCTCCACGCGGCCGTGCGGCCCGCAAGCGAAGTCGCCGGTGATGAGCACGAGGTCGGGCCGCGCGGCCAGCGCCAAGTCGACGGCCTTGCGCGTGGCACGCAGATTGAAGCTGGGCCTGAAGCCGACATGGAAATCGGAGAGCTGCGCGACCGTCAGGCCGTCCAGATCGGCCGCGTCGACCGGCGCCTCAAGGCGGCGATCGACGCGGCGCACCCACTGCGACTCGAGCACCATGTACAACAAGCCCACGGCGGCGGCGGCGTCCAGCACGCCCGCCGCCTTGAACGCGTTCTTCGGCAGACTCCTCAGGTCACTCGGCCGGAGCGTCGTCGCCCGGAGCGTCCTCACCGTCGACGTCCATCTGCCGGCGCAGCCGCTCGCGCGTCTCCTCTATCTTGCGCTTGAGCGCCTCGGACTGATCCGCGGCCGAGTCTTTGCCGGCGCCGACGGCGCCCTTCAGACGGTCGACCTGGCTGCCGATCCCGCCCTCGCCGAACAGCTGCGCGCGCGTTTCCTTGCCGGTCTTAGGGGCCAGGAGCAGCCCGATCACGGCGCCGGCGATCGCGCCCGCAAGGAACCCGCCGCGACGCTTGCGCTTCGCGGCTCTCTTCTCGGCCTTCGCGGCCAGTCTCTCTGCTCTGCCCAAGGTAGCACCTCCACTCGCTTGCGTTGCCCTCAGATATAGCACACGCCGTCCGCGCGGCCTAGACTGGCTGACGCCCGTTACGCGCCGGCGCGCTCCTACAGCAGCCGCGAGCCGTTGATCAGCAGGCCGAACGAGCAGCCCAGGAATTCAGCCGCCCGCCGGCACATCACCATGCGCGTCAGGAAGATCTCGAAGTACTGCATCACCTGGATGATGGTCGTGTCGATCTCGAGCTCGAGCTTGATGGTGTGCGCCTCGCCGTCGACGGCCAGAAACGAGCGCGTGGTCGCCATGTTGACCCGATCGTGGATGTCGTCGGTGTCGAGGTCGATGACGCGCACGCGGCTGCGGTGCACGTCCGACTTGTCGCCGAGGATGACCCCCGCCGCCAGCGGACTCACGGCCTCACCGTACTCCTCCTCGTGGTTGCCGATCGCACACATCACCTCAGCGTACTCGTCGGGAGGCATGCCCAGGCGCTCGAGCACGTGCTGAGCGAACAGCGCCGCGACGATGCCGTGGTCCAGCCGGTTGATGCCGTTGCCGACATCGTGAAGGTAGCCGGCCACGGCCGCCAGCTCGGCCTCGCGCCGCGGGTGGTCGAGCTTGAGCAGCACGTGCTGGGCGATCCCCGCGACGATCCCCGCATGCCGCGGGCCGTGCTCGGTGTAGCCGAGCACCCCAAGTTTCTCGTTGGCCTTGTCGATGAAGACCTGCACCTCGGGGTCACGGCGCACCTCGTCGATGGTCACAGCCATCTATCTCACCTCGAAACCGAAGAGGGACTCATCGGGCCTGGCATCACTGACCTCGACGCGGCTCACGCGCGCCGCCGGCGGCCCGACTCTGCACCACCCGAGCATGGCGTCCACGACGGCAGCGTCGCCCTGCAGATGCAGGGCGACGCTGCCGTCGCCCGCGTTCCCGACCCACCCGCGCAGGCCGAGGCGCTCACCCTCGTGCCGAGCACTCGCCCTGTAGTACACGCCTTGCACCAAGCCGCTCACGCGGACTGCCACGGTCTTCATCACGGCGCCCTCCTCCTCGGTGGCCTTTCTGACCGGGGGTGCGACCACTTGCCGCCCCGGCGCGGTCTCGCCGCGCCGGCCACCGTCTACGCGCTCTTCGCTCACCAGTGGCACGAAGCGACAACGGGTGTCGAGCCGCTCGCGGAACTCGTTGCCGTCGCGGTGGAACACCGTCAGCACCTGGTCGCGTTGCGGGTGCCCAAGCGGCATCACGAGGCGGCCGCCGTCGGACAGCTGCCTGAGAAGGGCCGGCGGCGCCTGTAGAGCCGCGGCGGCCACAAGAACAGCGTCGAACGAGGCCATCTCCGGCCACCCGCTCGAGCCGTCGGCGATTGCGATGTGTGTGTTCTGGTAGCCGAGCCGAGCGAGCACGGCGCGCGCGCGCTCGGCGAGCGGCGCGAGCAGCTCGAGCGCGTAGACCTCGCCGGCCACCTCGGCCAGCACCGCCGTCTGATAGCCGCTACCCGCACCGATCTCGAGCACGCGGCTGCGCACGTCGACCTCGAGGAGCTCCGTCATCAGCGCGACCATGTACGGCTGGGAGATGGTCTGGCCGAGACCGATGGGCAACGGGGCATCGACGTAGGCCTTCGCGGCGAGGCCGGGCGGCACGAACAGGTGCCGCGGCACGGAGCGCATGGCGGCCAGCACATCGTCGCTCCGCAGTCCGCGAGCGACGAGCTGGTCGTCGACCATGCGCGCGCGCCGCACCCCATAGTCGGCGGTGTCATCGGGCATCGTTTGTCTCGCATCCCGCCACGTCGGTGCGGCTACGTACGCCGGCGCCGCATCGCGCGGTACTTGGCCTTGCGGCGGGAGCCGACCCGCCAATACACGAACCCGGTGAACGCGACGATGCTGTAGCCCACCGGCGAGATGATGAGCGTGAGCACGGAGCCGGCCAGGACCGCGAGGTCCTCCCACAGGCTGATGAGGTTGAGGACGGCGTCGCTGGGTACGCTCTTGGGCCGCGTCAGGCCCTTGACATGGGTCGAGGTCCACGCCGCGCCCGTACCGACGGCGGCGCCGACGACCACGCCCCGCCAGCCGAACGGGATCGTGGCCGCGCCGGCCGCGGCCCCGGCGATGAGCCGGTACGGCATCGTGAGCCGGCCCTGCACGCGGTCGAGCCTGGCGATCTTGTCGAAGCTCGACTCGAGGAGGGCGAGCACGACGAAGACCGTGATCGCCAGCCAATGACCGAGGAACGAAAAGGCCGGGTTGAGCCCCACTCCCCAGCCGAGCTTCGAGACGATACCGATGACGGCCAGCGTCATGGACGGGCGGATCCCCGCCACGCTCCCCAAGCCGAGCATCCGCCCCACGGCGAACACCCAGGCGGTCATGAAGGTGCCCTCATGGCCCGATTGTACCTGCTAGCCGGCCGAGAGCCTCTTCACCACCGATGTGTGGTGGACGCTGAAGCCAGAGTGGCGGGGTCCGTGGTCGGCGACGCTACGCTCCTGGCGCCGCGCGGGCGGGGTGGGTGGCCCTTCCCGCCACTCGCCCAACCCGCTCAGACTGTCTTCGCGTACCTCTTGCGACCTTCTTCGTAGAGGTCGCCGCCTTGACAGTCGTTGACGACGATCGCCGGGAAGTCCACGACCTCGAGGCGCGCCACCGCCTCGGCGCCGAGCTCGGGCCAGGCAATCACCTCGTTGCCGACGATGCGCTTCGCCAGCAGGGCGCCGGCCCCGCCGGTGGCGGCGAAGTACACGGCGGCGTGCTCGTGCATCGCGTCCTTGACTTCCTGCGTGCGCAGGCCCTTGCCGATCATGCCCTTGAGACCGTGCCGCATGAGCAGCGGCGCGTAGGCGTCCATGCGGCCGCTGGTCGTCGGGCCGGCCGAGCCGATGACGTTGCCGGGCTTGGCCGGGCTCGGCCCCATGTAGTAGACGACGGCCCCCTGAAGCTCGAAGGGAAGCTGTTCGCCCGCTTCGATCAGCGCGGCGAGCTTCTTGTGCGCCGCGTCGCGCGCCTGGTAGATGACCCCGGTGATCTGGACGGCGTCGCCGGCCTTCAGATCTCGGACGACGTCGTCGGTGAGAGGAGTCGTGATCTTCTTGGCAGCCATGCGTCCTCCCCCTCTCCTCAGAGCTCGACGGTCTTGTGCCGCTGGGCGTGGCACTGGACGTTGACGGCCATCGGCATGCTGGCGATGTGGCTGGGCATCTCCTCGATGAACACGTCGAGGGCGGTGGTCGAGCCGCCGAGACCTTGCGGGCCGATCCCGAGCCCATTGATCTTCTCGAGCAGCTCGTCCTCCATCGCCGCGATGCGAGAGTCCGAGTGCGTGCTGCCAAGGTCGCGCAGCAGCGCCTTTTTGGCCAGCACAGTGGCCATGTCGATGGTGCCGCCGATACCGACGCCGATGATCACCGGCGGACAGGGGTTGGAGCCGGCCCTGGACACCGTCTCCACCACCGCCGTCACCATGCCGTCCCACCCTTGCGAGGGCTTGAGCATGTTGAGCGAGCTCATGTTCTCGGCGCCTCCGCCCTTGGCCATCATCGTGAGGCGCAGCCTGTCGCCGGGTACGATGCTCGTGTGGATGATCGCCGGCGTGTTGTCTTTGGTGTTGCGGCGGGCTTGCGCGGGCTCCCCTGCGACAGACTTGCGCAGGTAGCCGTCGCCGTAGCCCCGGCGCACTCCCTCATTGACGGCGTCCTCGAAGTGGCCGCCGACGAGATGCACGTCCTGTCCCACGTCGGCGAAGATCACCGCGAAGCCGGTGTCCTGGCACAAGGGCACACGGTCGGCGGCGGCGATGTCGGCGTTCTCGACGAGTTGGCCCAAGATCTCCCTGCCGACCGGGCTGTCCTCGGCCTCTCTGGCCGCGACGAGCGCGTCGTAGACGTCGCGCGGCAGATCGTAGTTGGCCGTGATGCACATCGTCTTCACAGCCTCCGTGACGTCGCGGACGTCGACTTCGCGAACGGGCATGGCGGCCCCCTCAGTCTTTCTTGCGCTCGGTGGCTTTCTTGATGGCCTCGGCCACCTTGTCGGCCGCCGACTGGGCCGCGTCCGCGGCCTTCTGGGCGGCCGGCCCGATCGCGTCGACGGCCTTGTCGACAGCTTCGCCGGCGTAGTCGCCGGCGCCGCGGGCGGCGGCCTTCATGGTCGCCCGGGTCGGCGCCGGCGCCCTGCTGCCCTCGGGCATCGGGATGTAGCCGGCCGCCATGGCGTCCTGGACCATGCCGCGGGCGCGGGCGATGATCGCCGTCGCCGCTTCCACCTCCTGCTCGAAGGTCAGGTCGGTGCGCAGCGCGATGCCCTGCTCGATGGCTTTCATCGCCACCGCGGCGGCCTCGCGCGGGAACACTTCCCAGTCGTCCATCGTCGGCATGATGTAATCGGCGTGCAGACCCTTGTCCTCGGCTACTTTGGCCAGCTCGACGGCCGCGGCGATGCACATCTCGTCGGTGATGGTCTTGGCGCGCACGTCCAGAGTGCCGCGGAAGATGCCGGGAAAGCCGACCGAGTTGTTGACCTGGTTGGGGAAGTCCGAGCGGCCGGTGGCGACCACCGCGGCGCCAGCCTCCTTGGCGTCCCAGGGCCACATCTCGGGCACTGGGTTGGCGCAGATGAAGACGATCGGGTCGGGCGCCATCGCCTTGATCCAGTCCTTCTCGATGGTGCCCGGGCCCTGCTTGCTGAGGGCGATGCACACGTCGGCGCCCTCGAGGGCCCCGGCGATGCCGCCGGTGAGCTGTTCCTCGTTGGTGATCTGGCAGTACTTCCACTTGTCGACCCAATCGGCCTTGACTGCCTCGATGTCGCTGCGGCCCTTGTGCAGGATGCCCTTGCTGTCGACGACCCGGCACTTCGCGGGGTCGGCGCCGAACGAGAAGATCAGGCGGCTGATGGCCACGTTGGCCGCCCCGGAGCCGATGAAGGCGATCTTTACTTCGGCGATGTCGCGGCCGACCACCTTGAGCGCGTTGACCAGACCGGCGAGCGTGACGCACGCCGTGCCCTGCTGATCGTCGTGCCACACGGGGATCTCGCACTCCTCGCGCAGGGTGTCGAGGATGCGGAAGCACTTGGGCTGGCTGATGTCCTCTAGGTTGACCCCGCCGAGACCGGGCTGCACGAGCTTGACGAACTCGATGAGCTTGTCGGGGTCTTTGGTGTCGACCATGAGCGGGAAGCCGTCCACGCCGCCGAGGTACTTGTAGAGGAGGCTCTTGCCCTCCATCACCGGCAGGCCGGCCTTGGGGCCGATGTCACCCATGCCGAGCACGCGCGTGCCGTCGCTGATCACAGCCACGGTGTTGCCCTTATTGGTGTGTTCGTAGACCTTCTCGGGGTCGTCCTGGATGTCGAGGCAAGGCTTGCTCACGCCTGGCGTGTACCAGATGCCGAAGTCCTGGAAATCTCGCACGCAGCACTTGAGAGTGGTCTCGATCTTGCCTTTGTAGAAGGGATGAAGCTTCATGGCGTCTTCCATGGGCTGATACGCCTTGGCCTCGAGCTCCTCTACGGTGGGCGTGCCATCTTCGTTGGGCATGCGGGCCTCCTTGTGGACCGGCGGCGAGACGGCCGCCGAGGGTCGCGACGATGCTACGAGTGAAACAGTAACGCTAGCACCCGGCCGAGAGGGCGGCAACGTGTCGGACGGTCAGAATGGAGGGCCGGAGGGCCAGTCTGCCGGCCCGTCACGGAGCGCACCGTGCGGGCTCAGCCCACCTGCGCGCGGTACCGCTTGGCCATGTCGCGGAACGACTGGATGAGCGCCTTTTGCGTTCCCGAGAAGTAGCACTTCTCGAGCTCCTCGATGATGGCGTCCTCGTCGGTGGCGAGGTTGCGGCCGCTGAGCAGGCGGTTGAGGTAGTCCTTCGCCAGATCGGTCGCGACCGTGAACTCGGCGGCGACGATGACGCCGGTCTCCATGTCGACCTCGCACACGACGCTGAGGATCGTGTACATCTAGCCGCTCACCGTGTTGGCCGGCGGTTTGGCGTGCCCGACGAAGATACCTGTGCTCATGTGGAGGCTCCGCTCATGGTCGCGCTGGTCTGCCACGAGCGGCGGCGCGCGCCACGCGCAGCACCTCGACGAAGCTGAGGGCGGCGGCGTAGAGGAGCCCGCCGAAGAACAAAAGCCAGAGGCCGGGATTGAGGCCGCCGTTCACGGCGGCCCACCCCGACCCGGCCGTCAGAGCGGCCGCGACGACACCCACCGCTGCCCAGCGAATCCGGCCGCGAGCGTCATAGAGGACCAGCATGGCGGCCGCCAACAGCACAGCGAAGCCGGCCAGCAGGAGCGTGCCGGCGACGATGACGCCCGGCGGCGTGACGAGGCGCGAGTAGCCGACGTCGATGGAGGACAGGCCGTCGGCCGCGGCGCGCGCGCCGCGCGTGACGGCCCAGGCACCGGTGACGCCGTAGGCGGCGAGCCACGGCGCCATGACCGCGGCGGCGAGCAAGCGGCGGCCGCCGCCCGGGCGCGCGACCTCCGCCTCGACCGGCGGCGGTGCCGCCTCGTCGAGGGACGTCGGCGCCGCGGCGGACGTCCGCTCGTCTTTCCTGGGCTCGTCCATCCGGGATCCTCTCACTCGTTCCAGCGCGCACGCAGGCCACGGATGCGAAGCGACTCGAGCAGCGAAGCCACGACGATCAGCGGGAACGCGACCAGGTACGGCCAGTCGACGGCGCCGCTGAAGATGCTGCCGGCGCCCAGCGCGACGCCGACCGTGGACGACGCGGCCATCACCCCTACAGCGACCCACTGCGCAGGGTGAAGCCCTCTGGAGAAGAGAAGCGTGGCGGCCCAGATGAGTACGATCTCGAGCGCCGCGATGGCGCCCGCCAGCATCGACAGCTGACCACTCGTGAGGGTCGCGGAGCGGACGCCGGACCCGTCGACATCGGTGACCAGGTGCACCGGGCCGGTCCCGGACGTGAGAGCGGCGATCACGGCCATGACAGCGAGGGCGCCGCCGGCGATGCTCACGCAAGCGAGGAAGACTCCGGCGAGATAGCGGAGGACATGCCAGCGGGCGAAGTCCATCTGACGCGCGGAATCGCGTGCGGCCCGCGCGAGCGCCTCGGCGTCGCGCCGCGCCTCTTCGTCGTCCGGCTCGTCCGGGCTGTCATAGTGCGCCACGTAAGGATGGTCCTGGCGTCCCTCGGACTTCATGCTTCACGCTCCTCCGGCAAGCTGGTCGCGGCATTCGCCATGCGCCCCGCTGTACGGTAGCGTAGTACCTGCGCGCGGCGTGGCAAGCAGCGGAGCGCGACTGTAGGAGGAGACATGACCCAGGATCCGCGCGTGCAGTCGGCCGCGCGGGCGCTTGCACGCTCGCGCAGGCTGGTCGTGTTCACGGGCGCGGGCGTGAGCAAAGAGTCGGGCATCGCCACCTTCCGCGAGCCCGAGACCGGCCTCTGGGCTCAGCACGACCCGATGGAGCTCGCTACCTACGAAGCCTACGTGCGCCGGCCCGAGTTCGTCTGGAGCTGGTACGAGCACCGTTTCGGCGCGGCAGCGGCCGCCTCGCCAAACCCGGGGCACATCGCGATCGCCGAGCTGGAGCGCCTGCTCCCCCGAGTCAGCGTCGTGACGCAGAACATCGACGCCCTCCACCAGCGCGCAGGCTCAAGCGAGGTCATCGAGCTCCACGGCAGTATGCTCCGCTTCAAGTGCCTGCACGGGCGGCACACCGGCTTCGTACTCGACGACTTCGCCGGCCAGGAAGAGAAGCCGCCGCGCTGCCCAGAGTGCGGCGATCTGCTGCGTCCCGACGTGGTGTGGTTCGGCGAGGCGCTCCCCGGCGATGCGATCGACCGCGCCCAAGCGCTCAGCGCCGCCTGCGACGTCATGCTCGCGGTGGGGACCTCGGGGGTCGTGTATCCCGCGGCGGCCATGCCCCTCCTGGCGGCGGAGGCCGGCGCCACGGTGATAGACGTGAACCCCGAGCGCGACGCGCTGACGGCCGGAGCGGACATCTTCCTGCAGGGCAAAGGCGGCGAGGTGCTGCCGGAGCTCGTCGCCGCCGTCCGGGAGCACCTCACAGGCTCGCCCTCTCCCCCGGCCTGAGCCCGACTGCAGCGCGGCGCACCGTCTCGGCGACGCGCCGCGCCCGCGTCTCGGTCCGCTTCGCGTCGAGAACCCAGTAGGTGTACTGGCGGCGGTAGGTCGGCGCCCACGCGCGCCAGCGCGCGGCCGCCGCAGGCTCCGCCGCCAGCGCCGCCGCAAGGTCCGGCGGCGTCACCTCGAGCCTGCCGGACGCCGCCTCGTCCCACGTGCCGCGCCGCTTGGCCTCTTCGACGAGCGCCTGCCCGGCGGGAGTCATCAGACCCTCGGCGATCATCTTCTCGACGCGGGCGACGTTGCTCTCACTCCAGACGCTGGCGGGCTTGCGCGGCGTGAAGCGCACCGCATAGCGGCGCTCGTCCCAGCGGTTCGTGAGGCCGTCGACCCAGCCCCAGCAAAGGGCTTCTTCAACGGCCTCGTCATAGCTCACGCTCGGCTCCTCGACGTGCTTCTTGTGAATGAGAAGCCAGACGAAGGTGGCCGAGCCGTGATGTTCGGCCAGCCATTGGCGCCACGCGGCGCGGTCGGAGGCGAAGACGGTGTCGGCGTCGGCGATGGCAGTCATGGGGCCTACATACCCGCCCGCGAACCGGCGTGAGCGCGGACGCGAGCTGAGCTAGCCGCGGAACGCGGAGAGGTCGGCGGCCAGCCCGAGCTCCGCGTAGCTGCGCGAACGACGCGCGTAGCGGTCGTGCAGCTCGGCCCGAGGTTTGAGATCGTCATCGGTGACCTCGCGCACGACCTTGGCAGGCGAGCCCATGACGAGGCTGCGCGCCGGGAACTGCCTGCCCTGGGTGACTAGCGAGTTGGCGCCGACGACGCTCTCATCGCCGATCTCGCAGCCGTTGAGCAGCGTGCTCCCCATGCCGATGAGGCAGCGCGCGCCGATGGTCGCCCCGTGGACGATCACGCCGTGACCGATGATGCACTCACGGCCGATGGTGACGGGGAAGCCGGGATCGGCATGGGCCACGGAGTTGTCCTGGAAGCTGGTCTGCGCGCCAAGCTGGATGCGCTCCACATCGCCGCGCAGGACGGCGCCCGGCCAGACGTTCGCGCCGTCCTCCAGGACGACGTCGCCGATGACGGTGGCGTCCGGGTGAACGTACGCATCGACGGCGAAGACGGGTACCCTGTCACCGAAAGCATGGATGGACATGAACGAAGTATATCGGAGGACCACATGAAGTTCGTGCACGTGGCAACGCGCACCAAGGACCTGGACGCGGCGCTCGCCTTCTACGAGGCGCTGGGCCTGAAGATGAGCCGCAAGTCCGAACTGACGAAGGGCAAGGCGACGCTAGCGTTCATCGAGCCGCCGGAGGGCAACTTCGCCATCGAGCTCGTCTACAACTGGGGCAAGGATGACGCCTACGAGGGCGGCGAGCGCTTCGGCCACTTCGCCTTCGAGGTCCTGGACATCGACGGGCTGCTGCCCAGACTCACGGCCGCCGGCGGCTCGGTGGTACGGGAGCCCTACCTGCTCGAAGGCACCGGGCCCAAGCTCGCCTTCGTGGCCGACCCAGACGGCAACTGGGTCGAGCTGATCCAGCGCTGAGTGTCTCGCGAGGGGCGTGGCGCGGCCCCGTGTGCCGGCGCCGCCTGGACGGCGCGCCTTTGCCGGCCACGCCCCTCACGGCTCAGTAGGTCTGCGTCGACGAGCGCCCAGACCGATTCCGGCAGCGGCCATCGCCAGCGTCAGCGAGGTAACGACCAGAGCGGTCCCCAGAGACCTGCGCATCCGTGTCTCCTTCACGTCGGTGGACTCGTGCAAGGAGTGTGGCAGGCCCGACTGAGCGCTCGCTGAGAGGCGACTGTGAGGCCGCTGAGAACGCTGTGGCCGAACGGCGCGTCAGGCGTAGCGCGGCGGGTTGTTCCTGCTCCAGCCCATGCGGCCGGCGGAGAAAGCCCGTGGCGTGGCAAGGAGGCAGAGCACGCCGAGCAGGATGTAGTAAGAGAGGTTGAGGTTGGTGGTCGTGCCGGTGGCGGCCGCCGCAAGGTTGTAGAGGCTGCCGCCGGCGGCAAGGAAGGCCACCAGGGCCCACGCGATACGATGCCCGGACGGCGTCAGCTCCATGGCCAGAGCGGCGAGGAACAGGGCCGGCGGGAAGAGAAGGACAGGCAGGGAGGCAAGGTCGCCGGCGTTGAGCCCTCCGGGATCGACGGCCGGCGCGCCGGCCGCGTAGATGGCTTCGTACACCTGCCAGGCGAACCCCGCGAGGAGGAGGAGGATGACCGCCAACCGGCCGATGAACTGGCGGTCATGACGGGTCATCGACGGCAGCCTGCGGTTCCAGGCGCGGGAGCGCCGCCAGGCGCGCGCGATCACGACCGCCCCGACCACCAGGAACAGCGGCAGGAGGACCCATGGGCGGGCCGTGAACCAGGGGAACGAGGAGAACGGCGGCCAGGTCTCTTCGTGCAGCTTGAACTGCGTCTTACCGTCGAGCGGCAGGATCTGGATCACGCGGCCGTCCTGCAGCAGGAGGTCGACCTGCAGGGCGGTGAGATCGGTGATGCGGACGCGATGCTCGACCGTCGCGTACGGGGGAGCGGGCGTCGTGCCATCCTCGTTGTCGAGGAGCGGCCAGAGACCCGCGGCGGCGCGGGCGTCCGCGGCCGGCCACGTGAAGGTCACCGTGGCGCCGGCCGGCGCGCCTTGGGTGCCTCCGCAGTCGGCGACGCTTGTCTGGTAGGTCGTGCCTGGCAGCACCGCGGCCACCGTGGGGTCGGCAGTCGCGACGGTCACAGCCTCGGCATCCGGGTTCGGCGTCACCTTGCTCGCGGCGAAGCCAGGCGCCGCCGCCAAGGCGGCCAGGCAGAGCAGCAGGGCCGCGGCCGGCAGCACGCGGCGAAAGAAACGGCGAAGGGCGGCCGGAAGACCGCCGGCGACGGATGTCGCCGGCACGCCGGGCCGCATCTCGTACTCGCCCCAGCGGACCCACTCGAGCCCGGGGTGTCGGGCGAAGACCGTGTAGAAATAGCGGCGGCCGTTGTGCACACCATCGTCGCGGAACGAGCCCGTGACGTCGTGATACACCTCGGTCTGACCGGCGGCTGAGGCTTCGCTTCCGCCCGCCTCGGACGCGCCGTCGTCCGCCGACCGCGCGAAACCGTGGCCCGATCGCAGGATGCGCACTTGGAGCAGCGTGCTGCCCGGGTAGTCCCAGCCGATGGCAACCCAGCCGTCGCCCGCACTCGCGCAGACGCGCCGCGTGCGCACATTGGTGACGTGCTGCGAGCTGTGATCGTGCCCGGCGGCACTGCGCCTCATGGATCCCTCCACATCGCCCGGTCGCCGACACAGGGAAGCATACCAGCCCAGCGGGTTTTCCGATCCGGGGGCTTTGTGCTACCCTAGTTCGCCGCTGCCGCTGCGGGATCGTCTAGCGGTAGGACACGCGGCTCTGGATCGTGGAACCGAGGTTCGAATCTTCGTCCCGCAGCCTATCTTCTGCACTGGGCGGGACGGCTACACCGGTCAGGGCAGCAGCACTTGCGTGGCGCATTCGTCTAGGGGCCTAGGACGCCGCCCTCTCACGGCGGTAACACGGGTTCGAATCCCGTATGCGCTACCACCCATTTGCAGGGATTTCTCCCGCACACCCAGTCGCGCGACCCGCCAGCTGCAACCATTCTGCAACCCAAATGCTCGGGTGTGGATTGCACGAGGAGGGTCCAGCTGTGTCTCGTCGTGGCACATGGAGTTGGGACTCATGCAGCAGCAAGATTCACGATTCGGACCTCACGTGTCGATGGCAGTATCGTCGCCGCCTACCCCTGGAGGGGTCATGAAGAGAGCCGCCTTGCTGTTCGCCCTTGCCTGCACGTCTTTCGTCCTGCTGCCAACATCGGTGGTGATGCTGAGCGGCTGCGGGACCACTGACACCAAACACGGCGCTGACACTGCAGCCGAAGCGAAGCCGGGTCAGAGTCTCGGCATCGAATCCCTACCGAACCTGCGCGACCTGGGCGGCTACAAGACCAGCGATGGAGCGACGGTAGCCGGCAAGCTCGTCTACCGATCCAGCCAGCTCAGCGATATTTCTGAGGGGGACATGGAGAAGCTGGCCAACCTTAACCTCAAGACTGACTTCGACCTGCGTACCGCCGAGGAACGCAACGCCAACCCGGACGAACTTCCGCCCGGCGTCAAATACATCTGGAGGAACGTGCTGGCCGACGCGGATCAGGCGAGACTCGCCCAGGTGAATAATTTGATGAAAGATCCGAAGGCGGCCAACGCGGCTCTGGGCGGTGGCAAAGCGGAGGCGGCCTTCCAGGAGACGTACCGACAGTTCATCTCCTTGCCGAGCGCGAAGAAGTCGTACCGTAAGCTCTTCCTTACGCTGGGCGATCAGGAGCAGCTGCCCGCGCTCTTCCACTGCACGGGCGGCAAGGACCGAACCGGATGGGCCGCGGCCGCCTTCCTGACCCTCCTCGGCGTACCGAAGGAAACGGTCATGGAGGACTACCTGCGGAGCAACGACTATATCCTCCCCATGAATCAGAAAGTCAGCGATGCCTTCGTCGAAGCCGGTGGCGACCCATCGATTCCTCCGGCCATCTTCGGCGTGAAGAAGGAGTATCTCGAAGCCGCCTTCGACGAGATGACGACGAAGTACGGCACGATCGAGAAGTATTTCTCCGAAGGGTTGGGCATCGATGCCTCACAACAGAAGGCCCTGCGGGATCTCTGCCTTGGGCAGCGATAGACGGGGGGCTGGCGGCTTTGAGGCTTTCTCTTCCGGCATGCCCGCCGACACCGATCCGGGCATGGCCTTTGTCCTGGTACAGCACCTGGCCCCGGGGATGAGGTGTCCTATCACCAGGCCCATGCGATCTGCCCACGAGGCAGCAGCGAGGGTGCTGCTACTGTCTTCGTGGCATGAGTTTGCCGGGCGGCGATGATCGCTCGGATGATCTGAGTCCAGGAGGAGTCATGCGCAGTCGTCCATCGCCCCTGACGTGGGTAGTTCTCGTGTTGATCTTGACCATGGTCCCGGTGGGGTTGACCGGCTGCGGGAGCGGCGCCGGTCAGAAACCGTGACCGGCGCGTCCGCAACGACCAGTGCCCCCGCCCCCGACTACGCACAAGCGTCCAATTGGCTGTCGCAGCCGTCGTCGAGCGACGCCTCTAAGCCGGTGGACGTCTTCTACCTCTATCCGACCGCGTATATGCCGTCCAGCCCTAGCGACCCGCTCGTCTGCTCGGCGGACAATCCGCAGATGCGCAGCGGCGCCAAGGCCGCGTTCTCCAGGACCGCGACGGCGTTCGCGCCGCTTGCGAACATCTACGCGCCGTACTACCGGCAGGCGACGATCTGGATTGTCGCAATGCCGTATGAGAAGCAGGAACCGATAGTCGGAGGCGAGCCGACGACGGATGCGCTCTCAGCATTCGACTACTACGTCAAGCACCTGAACCACGGGCGGCCGTTCATCCTTGCGGGTCACTCGCAAGGCTCCGAGATCATGATCAACCTGATGGCCGACTACATGAAGAAGAACCCCGAGGTCTACAAGCGCATGATCGCGGCGTACGTGCCGGGGTACTCCATAACGCCGCAGTACCTGCAGCAGAACAGCGAGCTCAAGTTCGCCGAGAACGCCGACGACACGCAGGTGATCGTCTCCTACAACACGGTTGCGCCGACGACCACGATGCGTGACACCGTGGTGCACCCCGGCGCGATGGCCATCAACCCGATCACGTGGACGAGGAGCGAGACGACCGCTACGGCTTCACAGAACCTCGGAAGCATCTCAGTGGACAAGAACGGCTACGCCGTGCTCGATGCCCAAGGGCAACCGAAGAAGGTGCCCGGCGTCGCCGACGCGAGGATCGACACGGCCACGGGTAAGTTGATCTGCAGCACGGTGGACACAGCAACGCTCGATCCGGGCAACCGCGTGACCGCCGCGGGGATCTTCCACAACTACGACTACCCGTTCTACTACTTCGATCTGAGAGCCAACGCCGCGAACAGGATCGCGCGCTATCTAGCCAACCGATAGGAGCTCCATCCGGAACTCGAAGTAGGTGAGGAGACCATGCTGAGCGTTGAAGTAGGGCTTGTGGTGTGGGCGTTGATGATCGTCCTCACGGTCGTGGTGGCGTTCTTTGTCGTGCGTTTCTTCGTGCGGCTCGGCCGCAAGGTCGACCGTCTCTCCGAGAACCAAGGTGGCACTGGGAGCGGGGAGTAGCAGGCAGCCGTGCCGATGGACCGCCCTAACCAGCGGATCAACCTGACTCGCCAAAGCGTCGCGGCAAGACGGGGCCGCGGCGCTCGCAGGTTATCCGCCAAACGTTCGGCGTCATCAGCACATCACGAATCTCACTAGGAGGTTTGAGTGTCCAGCAAGATTGACCGCAGAGAGTTCCTCAAGTTGGCTGGCGGTTACGGCCTTGGCGTCGACCGCATCACTTCCCGGTGCTCTCGCTCAAGTGAGTAGCGGCACGCAGATGACGCCGGGATCCACTCTGCCGACTTTTCCAGAACAGTTCTACTGGGGTGTCGCCACCGCGGCCTACCAGATTGAGGGCTCTCCAGACGCGGATGGCAAGGGCAAGTCGATATGGGACACGTATGCGCACATCCCTGGAAAGATGAAGAATGGGGACACTGGCGACGTCGCGATCGATCACTATCGCCGCTACAAGGATGACGTGATCGTGATGAGAAACATGGGGGTCAAGGCCTACCGGTTCTCGATCTCCTGGCCGCGCATCTTCCCGAATGGGATTGGCGAGCCCAACCCGAAGGGCGTGGACTTCTATAGTCGCCTGGTAGATGAACTGCTCAAAGCCGGGATCGAGCCCTTTGCCACGCTCTATCACTGGGACCTGCCGCAGGCGCTTCAGGACAAGGGCGGCTGGCAGTCGCGCGACACTGCCCAGGCTTTTGCGGACTATGCCAGCCTGATCGCCGAGAGGCTCGGCGACCGGGTCAAACATTTCGTCACGCTGAACGAGCTGCAAAACTTCGTGGACATGGGCCACCGCGGGACAACGCTTCAAGTGCAGGGCAAGGAAGTTCGGATCAAACTTGCGCCGGGCCTGCAACTGTCCCCGGGTCAGGTCAACCAGGTGGCTCACCATGCCGTGCTGGCACATGGTCTGGCGGTTCAGGCGATGCGCGCCAAGCGGCCGTCAGGCCTGCAGATCGGGCCGGCGGACGCCCTGTTTACCGGAGTGCCCGTTGTCGACACGCCCGAGAATGTGCGCGCTGCGGAAATTGCCACACGGACCTACAACGAGCGATTCCTGGACGTAATGCTGACTGGAAGGTACAGCGACGCCTATCTGCAGGCGGCCGGTCCGGCCGCCCCCAAATTCACCGACGCCGACCTTCGTGCAATCGGCAGCCCGCTCGATTTCGTGGGTGTCAACATCTACATTCCCAAGAGCTACGTCGAAGCATCGGACGACGCCAAGGGATTCCGCGAAGTGCCGACCTCGCTGTCGCATCCCAAGATGGGATCACCCTGGCACAGCTTCTCTCCTGAAGTGCTCTACTGGGGCCCGCGCCTGCTGAATTCCCTGTGGAAGCCCAAGGCGATCTACATTACCGAGAGTGGCTGCGCGGCCGACGACGCCGTGACGCCGGACGGCCGCGTCCTCGACACCGACCGCGTGATGTACCTGCGCGCGGTGATGTCGAACCTGCACCGGGCGATCTCGGAAGGGGTGCCGGTGAAGGGGAATTTCGTGTGGAGTGCCTTCGACAATTTGGAATGGACCGGCGGTTACGGTACGCGCTTCGGCCTTGTACACGTTGACTTCAAGACCCAGAAACGCACGCCGAAGCTTAGTGCCGCCTGGTTCAGAGAGGCGTCGCGGCGCAACGCGATAGTGTAGGAGCCAAACCAGCTGGCCGCGGCATATCGTGCTGATCTCGAAAGTGTCATGTCGGATCTGCTGGTGAGGCCGATTCACGTTGACGACGACCAGTCATGAAGAGACCTTCGCGTACTGCCGTGAGTTGTGACACCTTGCCGCTGTTCCGGGTCCGCGGCTGCGGGTCTCGACCCGGTCGCGCGAGCCGGGCTACTGGGTGGAGAATTGGCGTGGGAGGCGCG
>JADGPQ010000153.1 GCA_017882325.1 Thermoleophilia bacterium | reverse complement strand
CGCACCGGCGCCGGCAAGAGCCAGACCACGCGCAAGATCCAGACCATGCTGCGCGAGGCCGGCAAGAAGGTCGTCAGCATCCGTCACCCCATGCCGTACGGCGACCTCGTCAAGCAGCGCGTGCAGCGCTTCGCCACGGTCGAGGACCTCGCCAAGAACGAGTGCACCATCGAGGAGATGGAAGAGTACGAGCCGCACGTCGTGGCCGGCAACGTGATCTACGCCGGCGTCGATTACGAGGCCATCGTGCGCGAGGCCGAGAAGGAGGCCGACGTCATCCTCTGGGACGGCGGCAACAACGACTTCAGCTTCTACAAGGCCGACCTGTACATCACCGTCGCCGACCCGCATCGCCCCGGCGACGGCCTCGTGTACTACCCCGGCGAGGTCAACCTGCGTCTTGCCGACGTGGTCGTGCTCAACAAGGTCGACTCTGCAGACCGCGCCGGCATCCAGGCCGAGCTCGAGGCCGTGCGCTCGGTCAATCCCAGGGCGCGCATCATCATGGGCGCGTCGCCGGTCAGCGTCGACAAGCCGGAGCTCGTGCAGGGCAAGAAGGTCCTCGTCGTCGAGGACGGCCCCACGCTCACACATGGCGAGATGAAGTACGGCGCCGGCACCGTGGCCGCCATGCAGCTCGGCGCCGCCGAGTTCATCGACCCGCGGCCGTTCGCCGTCGGCGAGATCAAGGCGACCTTCGAGAAGTACCCGAACGTCGGCGTGCTGCTGCCGGCCATGGGCTACTCGGAGCAGCAGCTCAAGGACCTGGAGACGACCATCAACACATCCGGCGCCGATGTGGTCGTCATCGGCACGCCCATGGACCTGCGCCGTATCGTCAACATCAAGCTGCCGGCCGTGCAGGTCACCTACGACCTGCAGGAGATCGGCAGGCCCACGCTCGAAGACATCCTCCGCGAGCGCAAGTTCATCTGATAGCGCCGCGCGGCGTCTGAACGTCCAGGCGGGGATCGAGCGTGTGGCGTCCGATCCCCGCTGCGGCTGCGCCGCTTCTGCCGCCTGTGACGGCGGTGCACTGCCTCAATCAACCGTCTCTTCGAGGGGGGTCGTATGACCGCACAGCAGTTCCACGAGCGCGTCTCCGAGCTGGACCTTACCGGGCGCAGCTTCCTCACCATCCACGACTTCTCGCCGGCCGAGGTGCGCGCGCTGCTCGACCTTGCCACAGCGCTCAAGGTCGCTCAGAAGCGCCGCGAGCCGCATGCGGTGCTCGCCGGCCGCGCCGTGGCGATGATCTTCATGAAGACCAGCACGCGCACGCGTGTCAGCTTCGAGATCGGCATCGAGCAGCTCGGCGCCCAGCCCATGTTCCTCAGCGCCAACGACGTTCAGCTGCGCGTCGGCGAGACCATCAAGGACACCGCCAACGTGATGAGCCGCTACGTCGACTGCCTCATGATCCGCACCTTCGCCCAGAAGGACGTCGACGATCTCGCCAAGTACGGCCAGATCCCCGTGATCAACGGCCTCACCGACACCCATCATCCGTGCCAGGGCATGGCCGACGCGCTCACCATCCGCGAGCATTGTGGCAAGCTCGAGGGCGCGAAGCTCGTGTATTCCGGCGACGGCAACAACGTCGCGCACTCGCTGGCCGAGGTCGGCGCCAAGACGGGCATGCGCGTCGTGATCTGCACGCCCGAGGGCTACGGGCCCGACATGGACATCATCGCCCGCGCCCAGGCGGATGCCGCGCAGACCGGCGCGACCATCGAGCTGACCAGCGACCTGCAGGCAGGGGTCGAGGGCGCCGACGTCATCTACACCGACACGTTCACGAGCATGGGCCAGGAGGCGGAGCACGACGTGCGCCTGGCCGCTCTCAAGGCATACCAGGTGGACATGGACCTCGTGCGGCGCGCCGGGCCGCAGGTCAAGGTCATGCACTGCCTGCCGGCCCACTGGGGCGAAGAGATCACCGAAGAAGTGCTGTACTCGCCGAATTCGGTCGTGTTCGACCAGGCCGAGAACCGACTGCACGCGCAGAAGGCCATCATGGCGGCGGTCATTCGCTAGGGTCGGCCGGGCGACCAATCTCGACGATCCGGCGGCCGCGCCTCGCCGCGTTGGTGGGGAGCCGAGTCGGTGACGCCTGTGGCCGCGTGGCCTGTCAGATCCAGCTGGGGAACCACATGATGTGGGACCAGTGCCCGGGGCTGATGGGGATGTTCAGCACGATCGGCAGGAATGCCACGGCGATGCCGACGATCGCGCCGGCCAGCACCATGCTCAGCACCGGTCGCCACCCCCGCGAGCGCGGCGACACCGCGACTATGACGACGAGCAGCGCCAAGAAGATGCCCACCCCGACGCCGACCCAGCCGAACGCCGGGCTCAGGCGCTGGGGCAGCTGCCAGAAGACCCAGCTCGCGAGTCTGCCCACCGGGTCCCAGAGCACGGCGGTGGCCGCCGCCGTCGCGGCCATGACGAGGGCGCCGCGCCGCGGCAAGCGAGCGCTGCCGGCGAAGGCGACGAGCGCCGCGGCGGCCAAAATGGCCAGGAACGGCGCGACCGGCGTCATGTAGTAAAGGAAGGAGGTCCTGGTGGCCGCGAACCACGGCAGGTAGAGCAGCGCCACGATGAGCGCCGAAGGCAGGAGGAGGGTCGTCCGGCGCAGGATGGCGAGGACCGGGGCCGCGAAGAGGCCCAACGTCGCGACCCACCAGAGGAAGGGATTGCCCATGGCGATCACGCCGCGGTACATCTTCGCCCCGTTGAAGTAGTACCACACCGGCCGGTAATCGACGATCCATGTGGGGGCGGCGGAAGCGTAGGTGTGCGTGGCCTTGAGGTGGAGGTTGAAGAACAGCGCCTGGCGCTGGAGCTCCCACCAGTCGGCGAACGTGTGGCCGACGGCGAAGTACTGCACATAGCTGAGGATGTAGAAGGCGGCGGGGATGAGGACGAAGAGGGCCGCAACGAGCAGGGCGCCGGGAAGCGCCTGTACCCAGGAAGGCCGAGCCGTGGGCACGTCCCCGAGAAGATAGGCGGGATCGGTCTTCTCATCCTCCCTTGCGGGCTCTCGATCGCGTAGCCAGCAGAGGAAGATCAGGGCGGCCGCCGCGACGAGAGCAAGGCCGCCCGACCACTTGGTGGCCACCGCCATGCCGCCTGCGGCGGCGCACAGCACCAGCCAGCGTTTCTGGCGCCCTTCCTGGGCGTAGCGCAGCGCGAGCAGGATGCAGAGCACGCTCCATGCGCCGACGAAAACGTCGAGCGTGGCGATACGCGACTGCGCGATCCCGAGGGTGTCGGCGGCCGCGAACCCCAGGGCGATGAGCGCCCAGGGGGGCGGCAGGCCGAGGCGGCGCCCCAGCGGGTAGACACAGGCCAGCATGACGAGGCCGGCGATGACGGCGGGGAAGCGCCAGCCGAAGGCGCGGTCACCGAACAACAAGATGCCCGCCGCGATGGCGAATTTGCCCATCTCCGGGTGTGGCCACGACACCTCGTCGCCGGCCTCCCAGCGCAGCGGAGCCTTGGGCCCCACGCGGCCGTCGATGATCGCCTTGGCGTCCTTGGCGTAGTACACCTCGTCGAACATGTAGTCGGGAGGCGTGGCTACCTGCCACAGGCGCAGCGCCGCCGAGATCAGCAGGATGAGGGCGACCGCCAGCGTCATGCGGTGCCGGCGCATCGGGTCGGCTATGGGGACCGGTGGTTCCAGCACGGGGTCTTGCGGGACTCCTTCGGGCGAGCTGCGCGTCGGCGGCCATTATAGTCGTCCGCGGCGCCGTTGCGCCCGGGCCGCGGAGGGCGGCGCCCACGCCGGCCGCGAGTGCGCCGCTGTGGCGCGCGCAAGGTGGTGAGGCGCGCCGTTCGGGCACGGCACGGTACTTGGCCGCGCGCCGCGTTCGTGATACAACTCCGCAGGTTTGTGTCGCGGCTGTGGTTGCGGCCGCGTGCGTCCATCCTTCCGACACGTCTACCGAGAGTGGAGGCTTCGAGAGATGCCTGACGATCAAGCAAGAACGATACTGAGCCTGGGCGTAGGCCCAATGGGCGAACGCGGCACGATCACCGCCACGCTCCGCGACGCCACCGGCAACCCGGGCCCGCTGGGCCTCATGGCGTTCGGTCTCACGACCGTGCTGCTGAACGTCCACAACGCCGGCCTCATCCCCTTGAGCGGCATCATCCTCGCGATGGGCGTGTTCTACGGCGGCCTTGCCCAGGTGGTCGCCGGCATCATGGAATGGAAGAAGAACAGCACCTTCGGCATGACCGCGTTCCTGTCGTACGGCTTCTTCTGGCTGACCTTCGTCGGCATCTTCGCGTTCCCGAGGTGGATCGGCTCAGCCGGCCTCGAGCTCGGCGCCACGAGCACGGCCCTCGGCTACTATCTGTTGGCGTGGGGCGTGTTCACCGGGCTGATGTTCGTCGGCACGCTGCGTATCAACCGCTCGTTGCAGACGGTGTTCCTGAGCCTGACCGTCCTGTTCCTGCTGCTCGCCGTCGGCGAGTGGACGGGGAACGCGACGATCACCAAGATCGCCGGCTGGGAGGGCATCTTCGTGGGCCTCTCGGCCGTGTACGGTTCTATCGCGCAGGTCTGGAACGAGCTCTACGGGCGCGTCGTCCTGCCGATCGGTCCGTACAAGAAGTAAGACGACCTCGCGAGCGCGGCGGTCCGCGTGAGCCGGCCGGGGTATATCCTTGCCGCGTCGCGGCCACGTCCCAGGGCAGCGTACCCGCCGTGTCTTCCTGGAGGTGACCATGAGCGCCACGAGTGAGTCGAGCCCTGCCGTCGCGGCGGACTTTGTGCTGCGCGGCGCGCGCGAGCTGGTCACGATGAGCGCACCGCCGGCCGAGGGTCTCGGCGTGATCGCCGGCGGCGCTCTGGCGGCCAAAGACGGCGTGATCGTCTGGGTGGGGAGCGAGGCGGAACTGCCGCAGGCGGTGGACCTCGCATCCGACGGCCTCGACATCGACGCCGAGGGACGCTGCGTGCTCCCGGGCTTCGTCGACGCGCACACGCACGTGCCGTTCGCCGGGTCGCGGGCCGCCGAGTACGGCGAGCGGCTCGCCGGAGTGAGCTACGGCGAGATCCTCGCCCGAGGCGGCGGCATCAACGTCACGGTGGAGGCGACGCGCCGGGCCTCCGAAGAGGAGCTGGCGCGCCTCGCCGGCCTGCGCTACGACAGCATGCTGCGTCACGGCACGACGACCGCCGAGGTGAAGAGCGGCTACGGCCTCACCGTGGCCGACGAAGCCAAGCAGCTGCGCGCCGCAGCCACGCCACATCCGCTGCGGCGTGAGCTCACCTTCCTCGGGGCGCACTTCGTGCCTCCCGAATACGCCGGTCGCGCCGACGACTACATCCGGCTCGTCTGCGACGAGATGATCCCCGCGTGTGCGCCTCTGGCGCGCTGGTGCGATGTCTTCTGCGACGAGGGCGCGTTCACCGTCGCGCAGTCGCGGCGCGTGCTGCTGGCGGCGCGGGCCGCCGGCCTGAGCCTGCGCATCCACGCCGACGAGCTGGCTCGTTCGGGCGGCTCGATGTTGGCCGCCGAGCTGGGCTGCGCCTCGGCCGACCATCTGATCCACGCCGCCGGGGAGGAGATCGAGGCGATGAAGGCCGCCGACGTGGTCGCGGTCATGCTGCCCGGCACCAGTTACACGCTGGGCGTCGAGTTCGCCCCGGCGCGGGCATTCCTGGAGGCCGGCGTGACCATCGCCCTGGCGACGGACTTCAACCCCGGAACCTGCGACTGCGAGAACCTGCAGATGATGATCTCGCTGGCGTGTCAGGGCATGAAGCTCACGCCCGACGAGGCGCTCTATGCGGCCACGGCCGGTGGCGCCGCCGCCTTGCGTCGCGACGATGTCGGCAGCCTCGAGGTGGGCAAGCGCTGCGACTTCAGCGTGCTCGTCGCCGAAAACCGGACCGAGCTGCCGTACCACTTCGGCGTCAACCTGGTAGGCGACGTCGTGGTCGGGGGCCTGGTGGCCGTGCAGGACGGGGTCGCCACCCACGGCAGGCCGGCGGCGGAGCTTGTCCGGCCGTTCGCGAGAGACGTTTCCCGCGAACCGGGAGGTGCCGCATGACGCTCGTCGAGTGCGTCCCGAATTTCTCCGAGGGCCGGCGATCCGAGGTCATCGACCAGATCGTCGCCGCCATCGCCGCGGTTGACGGTGTGCACGTGCTCGACCGCCAGAGTGACGTCACGCACAACCGCTGCGTGATCACCTTTGTGGGGCCCGACGAGGCGGCCGCGCAGGCCGCCTTCGGAGGCGTCGCCGCGGCCGCCCGCCTCATCGACCTCACGCGGCACGAAGGCGCGCACCCGCGCTTCGGCGCCGCCGACGTCGTGCCGTTCGTACCCGTCAAAGAAGACGACATGCCGGTCTGCGTGGAGCTGGCGCGCGGCTTGGCCGCCCGTGTCGGCGCCGAGCTCGACATACCCGCGTACCTCTACGAGGACGCGGCCCTTCGCCCCGAGTACCAGGACCTGGCCGACGTGCGCCGCGGCGAGTTCGAAGGCCTGCGAGAGGCCATCCTCACCGATCCGCGGCGCGCGCCCGACGCAGGCCCCCGGCGCCTGCATCCCACCGCCGGCGCCGTGGCCATCGGCGCCCGCCCGCCGCTCATCGCCTACAACGTCAATCTGGACAGCGACGACGTCGAGCTCGCTCGCCAGATCGCCGTCGCCATCCGCGAACGCGATGGCGGGTTCCCCAAGGTCAAGGCCATGGGCCTGGCGCTCGACGACTGCGTGCAGGTTTCCATGAACCTCGTGGACTACCGAGTGACATCGCTGCACACCGCCTACGAAGAGGTCGCGCGCCGCGCCTCAGCGCGTGGGGTCCGTGTGCGCGAGAGCGAGGTCGTGGGCCTGTTGCCTGAGGCCGCGCTCGTCGACGTCGCCCGGCGGGCGCTGACGGCCACCGGCTTCACGCGGCAGCAGGTCCTGGAGGCGCGCGTGCTCGACCTGCTCACGGGGTCGTGAGCGGGTAGCACGATCGCACCGCGTGGCGGCGGCTCCGCGGCGCCTGCACCGTCTTCCGTCCGACCCCTTTCCTATCATCTCCCTTGACACGAACATGGGTTCGCTCTAAGCTCCATACGAACATGTGTTCGCCACAAAGGGAGGAACGGTGGAAAGCCTCACGCCG
>JADGPQ010000152.1 GCA_017882325.1 Thermoleophilia bacterium | reverse complement strand
TCACGCATCGATTGGGAAGAGTCGCGTGGTTCGAATCCACGTGCGTCCACCGGCCATTTGCAAGGATATCTCCCTCTGACCCCTCCGCTCAGACCGACGTCTGCAATCCCTTTGCGGCCCACATGCTTGGCAGTGGATGGCACAGAACGGGGCCCGGCGGGACTCGTTGTGAAGTCCCGCCGGCTGCGTTTCGTCGATCTACTGCGCCCGCCAATCGCGTGATCACGCAGTGGGCAGGCGACGCACTGCAAGGCTTCGCGCTGAGACCCCTCACCATGGGTCGGGGGGCAGGTCACCCTCGCGTCGATCTGCCTGGTGATCGGCTTCACCCGATTCAGCCAAGTCCTCGCCGCGGGAGAGGCTCCCGGCGACTCCGCTCCGCGAGGCCGTCGGCGACGGCCTCGTGGTCGCGGAGGCCGCCGTGCTCCCGCGGCCCGGCCCGGCCGCCAACGGCATGTTAACCCTGCGCGGGACGTGTTTATCCGTGACTCCCAGGGGCAAGTTAGACGGGTACTCCGGTGCCGGGGGAGGCGGGACTATCCGCCGGCCAACGAGGGCGAGGGGGTCTGCCGCGACGGCAGCACCGGCGCCCAGAGGTGAGAACATGAAGACCACAGTACAGAAGCGGCTCGCGCGTTTTGCGGGTCTGCTGCTTCTCTCATTGCTCGTAATCGCGACCGGCGTCCAGGCCGCCCAGGCTGCAACCCTGCAGGGCACGGGGGCGGCGGGCGGAGGTTCGACCAGCGTGTCCCAGACGGCGCGCATCCAGCTGCAAGGGCTGCCGTCCGCGGCTGTGCAGCAACTTCACCACGGCGCCGTGGCGTCCGTGAGCGCGGCGACGGCCCCGGCCGGGACGCAGGGCAGGGGTGGCGTCAACGCGGCGCCCTTCACGCCGGCGTCCGGCACGCAGCCCGCCTCGTCCACCACGTCCACCACGTCTTCCACGACCGCCTGGATCGTCGGCACGGCCGCGGCCGTGCTGATCGTCGGCATCGCCACGTGGGCACTGATCCGCCGCCGCCGGCAGCCCGGCGAGCTCGCGTCCGCGGGTTATTGCGCGCAGCACCCTGACGACTCGCTGTGCGGAGTGGCCTGAACAAGAGCAGAGACGGCCACCGGACACCTCCGGTGCCGAGGACGGGGGGCGGTGTCGCCGAAGGGCGCCACCGCCCCCCGTTGCATCAGATCCAAGTCGGTGGTCGTGCCCGCATCCCCTTCGCTCGAACCGCCGGCTGCAATCCTTCTGCAACCCAAATGCTCGGTAGTAGATGGCGCGGAACGGGACGCGATAGGCATCGATTGGACGAAGGCCGGCGAGTGCCGCTCGCCTCGTGCGGGTTCGCGGACGCGGCCTCCTACTCATCCCTGTCGCCCTCGCCGCTCAGGCTCAGCATGGCCCGGCAGAGCGACTCTCACGTCGCCGGCGGGAGTCGCTCGGTGTGGCCGGCGGCGAAGGCCTGGGTCATGTAGGCGACCAGGCGGCGGCAGACGTCCCGGGCGCCGTCTCCACCGCCCTCTCCGGCGGGCAGTGCTCAGGGGCAGCCGGCCGCTACCTGAACCCCTGCCGCGGCAGCCGCGCGGTCGTCTGCCGCGGTACGCCGCCGACCTTGGCGAGCAGCGCCCGCGCTCTAGACGAGCTGGATGTCGGCTGCAGCGTCAACAGCCCAGCTCTCCCATCACGGTGCGTCCGCGGCCCACGGCAGCAGGTCGAGTGCTCGCTCGAAGGAGGCCCGATCGTGCACGGGCTCCCCATGCGAGACGATCACGCGCTCAAACGGGAGATCGAGGAGCGCCCGAAGGGCGGGAAGCACGCGCTGCTCGTGCCACGGCGTCCACCAGACGCGCAGCTCACCGCTTCGCTCGATCAACCCGTCGGCAAACACCAGCGCGCGCTTCTCAGGCAGCCAAAGCGGTGTCTCGTTGCGGCCCCGGCCGTCGTAGAGCGCGACGAGATGGCCAGGAAGCTGGCTGCCGGGTTCGATGGGCTCGAGGTCGGTCTCAGGGATGTCGTCGCGCCAGAACAGGCTGGGGCCGAAGGCCCGCACTCCATAGCGTCGGACGAAGAGGTCGACATCGCGGACGTGGTCCGGCTTGAGGACCACCACGAGCGTCGGTGGATGGGCGTCGAGCCTTTGCCAGAGGGCGTTCGCATCGTCCGGCGGCGCGATCGGATCCAGGAGGGCGACCTCGCCGCCCGCCTCGACGCAGGTCGAGGTCACCAGCGGCTCCCACTCAAGTCCCGGACTCCAATCAGGATGTCGGACGCGCCACAACCAGAGGCCCGCCGTGACGTCCCGGATCTCATCAAGCATGCCACGCGTTGTGCTCACGGTGTCCTCCCGCTCGGCGCCATGAGGATGGACCTCTGCGCTGCCCCGCGTTTGGCGTCGACCGTCCACTTGGATGCCGCGGTCCTCTTGACCGCTTCCAGATTGTACTGCCAGACGGTGCGTGCCAGGTGGCGTTCGAGGCAGCGCAGGGCCTCGCCGATGTCAGCGCGAGGGCTTGGGGAACGCCACGGGAGGTGGCTTATTCCCCGCCTGGGGGAATAGATAGTTGCTCGGTCAAGCGGCCGTGGCGTCCTGGGCCGGCGGGAGCAGACTTGCCGGCGGACGCGGCCAGTCATCGAGAGGACGATGCCACGTGGGCGCACGCACCTTCCCCAAGACGTACGACTGCGAGATGTGCAGTGCGGTCCTGAAGTCGCAGCGGGACCTCGACAACCACATGTGCCTGCTTCACGACGAGTGCGGCGCGGCGCGCCTCGGCACCCCGATCACCTTTCGCTGCGCCACCTGCGGGGAGGCCTTCGCGCGCCGCGGCGACCTGCTTGCTCATCTGCTCCAGCGCGGCCACGGCCACTCCGCGGAGCGGGACAAGGTGCGGCCGCGGGGTGCGCAGCGCCTGCGCGGTCGGCCTCGGCATCGCAACAGCTGAACGCCCGACGTCCCGCGCCAGGATCGGGCGAAGCCCAGTCAGCCGGCGGAGTGGCGCTGAATTGTCGGTTCTGGCGATTGTTTCAGTAGCCCGCCGGTGTCTTGCCTGGTGCTTCTTCGACTCCGTGTCCCGGCGACCGAAGCGACGAACGCGACCAGACGGACCCCTCGCTGCTTTCGTCTCGTGCGCCGGCTGCGACTGGACGCCCGCGAGCGCCGGAAAAAGACCAGGGTCTCGGTGAGCTTGCTTGCTCGGTGTCCGAGCCGTCATCCCCGGAGCTCGGCTTGTCTAACTCGTCTGGTTGTCAGTGTCCCCTGCCGGGCCGTATACCACGGTGAACATGAGGACGCGGTGACAGTGTGAACAGGTGCCGCTCTGACTGGGCAGGCCGGAATGCGCCGACCTCCTGGTGGGCCACAGGTGAGCCGTTGGCGTCCAGAGGACTTCAGCCCCGCAGACCGGGCAGAACCCTCGGCTCTCATGCGTGACGCGCTCTGGGGGCTTCTGTGAGTCAGGAGCGGCCAAGGCACTCACTCCTCCTCGGCGTATCCGCCTCGCCAAGGATGAGCTCCACGTCGACGACGCACCGTCCTCCGGCAGGCTGTCGCACGCGCCCTCCGTGTCCCGGAGCCAGCGATAGGCCTCGACCATCGTCCGGCCACCCCGGTTCGTCCGGGAGACCGCCGACGGAGGCGAAACGCTCGTCGAGCAGGACCCAGCGTTGCCGCAGCGGCGCTATCTTCTCCCACGACGTCGTCGTCTCATAGACCTCGACGCAGTCACTCGGATCGAAGGCCATCGCTCCCCCCTTCGTCGGGCAGGTCCCTTCAACCATACACTGGGGATCGGGCCCCCAGCAGGCGTCGTGGGCGTCTCGTGCGTCTGCTGCGACTGGACGCCCGTCGTCGCCAGCCTGCCCGCGCCTTCCTTGGTCCTGCGTCGATCTTCTCCGCGGCCTCCTCCTGCATGCCGGGCATCCCGTGGCTGCGCGTGTCCAGGGTAGTACCGATGGGGAGGCGTGACCGAGGCGCTCAAAGACGACCTTGGGGTGCACGCCGTTCTTCAGCAGCTGGGTCGCGTGCCCGCCGGTCTGCCGCTGATGCAACCCAACTTCTTGGACACGGCGCCATGCGTATCGTTCTCGCGCGTGGGTACTATGGACCGAGACCGTATCGCCGCTGACGTTTTGCGCGGGGCTTCGCTTGGTCGGACGCGCCGGCCGGGCAAGAGTCCCGCTTTTGCGACATCCTCGTCACGGCGGACCGAAACGAACCGCAAGGAGAGAACGTGGCCTTATTCGCCCGCTCGTGCTACCGGCACCGCGTCATCGTCGTCATCGCCTGGCTCGCTGTGCTGGTCTCGGTGATCGGCATCGAGCGCACGGTCGGTAGTGCGTACTCTGAGACTTTCTCGCTGCCCGGCACGGAGTCGGCGCGCGCGCAGAGCCTGCTGGCCTCAGCCCTGCCCAAGCAGGCCGGCGACTCCGACACCATCGTCTGGCACGTGCGCAACGGGTCGATCAACGACCCTGGCGTTCAAGCGCGCATCAAGGCGCTGCTGCAGAAGGTGGCGGCGGCGCCGTCGGTCGCGGCCGTGCGCAGCGCCTACGGCCCCGGCGGCGCGGCGCAGATCAGCAGAGACGGCAGGACCGCCTACGCGACCATCGCCTTCACCAAGCTGGCGCAGTCGATCCCCAAAGGCGACGTGCGGCACGTGATCGATCTGGTGAAGGGCGCCGGCTCGTCGTCCCTGCAGGTCGAGATCGGCGGACAGGCCATCGAGCAGGTCAACCAGACGCCGCCCTCCAACAGCGTGGCCATCGGTCTCGTCGCCGCGGCCATCATCATCCTGCTTGCCTTCGGCTCGCTGCTGGGCATGGTGCTGCCGCTGCTGGCGGCCGTGGTCGCGCTCGGAACTGCGACCTTCACCATCGATCTCTTCTCACATCTCATCAGCATCTCGACCATCGCCCCCACGCTGGCCGCGCTCATCGGGCTCGGCGTGGGCATCGACTACGCCCTGTTCATCATCACCCGCCACCGCGATGGGCTGAGGTCGGGACTCTCGCCCGAGGACGCAGCGGTGCGCGCCTTGAACACGGCTGGTCGCGCCGTCCTCTTCGCGGGTGGCACCGTGTGCATCGCACTTCTCGGCCTGCTGGTGCTGAGGCTGAGCTTCCTCGACGGCCTGGCTTACGCGTCGGTCATCACGGTCGTGCTGACGATGGCCACGGCGCTCACGCTATTGCCGGCGCTGCTCGGTTTCATGGGGCAGCGCGTCCTCAGCCGTCGCGAGCGGCGCCGGCTGACCGAGAGCGGCCCCCAGGATGGCCACACCACGGGCTTCTGGGCCCGCTGGGCTCGGTTCGTCTCGCGACGGCCCGTCATCCTGTCCCTCGCCGCGATCGTCGTGATGCTCACGCTGGCGAGCCCTGTACTCAACCTGCGCCTCGGCCTTTCCGACGCCGGCAACGACCCCGCGTCCAGCACCACCCGCAAAGCCTACGACCTGCTTGCGGCCGGCTTCGGCCCGGGATCCAACGGTCCCCTGCTGCTCGTCGCTCAGGTCGGCACGCCCGCCGACACGGCCGCGCTTGGCAAGCTGGCACAGACCCTGCAACGCGTGCCGGGCGTGGCCGCAGTGGTGCCCTTCCCATCCAAGCCGGGTGCCAAGGTGGCGGTCCTGGAGGTGATACCGACGACCGCCCCGCAGGAAGTGCGCACCAGCGACCTGATCAAGCATCTGCGCAGCACCTTGATCCCGGCCGCCGAGCAGGGCAGCGGCCTGCGCGTGCTCGTCGGCGGCGCCACGGCGATCTTCGATGACTTCGCCGCCATCATCAGCGCCAAGCTGCCGCTGTTCATCGGCGTCATCGTCGGCCTCGGGTTCCTGCTCCTGCTCATCGCCTTCCGCAGCCTCCTGGTGCCGGCGACGGCGGCGGTGATGAACCTGCTCGCCGCCGGGGCCTCGTTCGGCGTCATCGTCGCCTTCTTCCAGTGGGGCTGGGGCTCTGATCGCCTCGGGCTGGGCCGGCCGGGGCCGGTGGAAGCCTTCCTGCCGGTGATCATGCTCGCCGTGCTCTTCGGTCTCTCCATGGACTACCAGGTCTTCCTTGTGAGCCGGATGCATGAGGAGTGGGTACACACACACGACAACCGGCACTCGGTCATCCTCGGGCAGGCGACTACAGGGCGCGTGATCACGGCCGCAGCCGCTATCATGATCAGCGTGTTCGCCGCCTTCGTCTTCGGTGGCCAGCGAGTGATCGCCGAGTTCGGCATCGGGCTGGCGGCGGCAGTCTTCCTCGACGCCTTCGTGCTGCGGACCGTGCTCGTGCCGTCCGTGATGCACCTCTTCGGACGGGCCAACTGGTGGCTGCCGCGCGCGGTCGATCGGCGCATGCCGCATCTGTCGGTGGAGCCGACGGAGGACGCGGAGGAGACGTCGCCGTCATGAGACTCGCTCCGCAGGACCACGGCCCGGGCTCGAGCTCTCAGACGCCATCGCCGATTCGTAGGTCCCGCCTTTGACGCTGAGGCGCAGCATGGCCCGGTAGAGCGACTCTCCAGTGGGGGCCGGCGGAAGCACGTCGCCGTGGTCGGCAGCAAAGGCTTGGGTCATGTAGGCGACGCGGCGGCGCCAGGCATCGGGGGCGGCGTCCGCGGTGGCGGCGACCACGCCGGCAACCTGACCGCTGAGGTGCGACGGATCGCGCCCGACGGCGTGTCCGCCATAGTGCATCTGGCCGGTGACGCGGGGCAGCTTGCCGGCCTCCTCGCCACGGGTGGACGCATCGCCTCGACTCTGGGCTTCGGCCCGGATCAGCACCCCGCCGCCACGGCGGTGATGGCGATTCCGGACCGGGCAACCTTGGAGCGGGTGGCGGCCGATGTCGTGGGTGGACCGCTGCGCGTGCCGATCACGCGCACTTACCCGCTCGAGGAGGCTCCGCAGGCGCTCGCCGACTTCAGCGCCGGCGCGCTCGGCAAGCTCGCCGTCACCGTCTGAGACGGCGCCCGAGCCATGGGCGTCGGCGCTTCCGAGGTCACGGGCAAGATCGGCTGGCGGGTCACCGAGCAGAGCTGGCCGACGTGAACGGTGAGGCTCCGGTGGTCGATCCTCAGCTTGCGGGGGTGCGGACCAGCGCGGTCGCCCCTCCGCCCGGACCGCCGTCTGCAACCAGTGTGCAACCCAAATGCATGCGCCTCACTGAGGCGA
>JADGPQ010000151.1 GCA_017882325.1 Thermoleophilia bacterium | reverse complement strand
ACGCCCGGATCGACACTGATGGCGCCGGGCACACAGTTGAGGGCGCAGGCACCACACTCGATGCAGGCGCCTCGGTCTGCGAGCGAGGCGCGGCCGTCGGCAATGACGAAGACGCCGCGCGGGCAGACGGCGACGCACAGTCCGCAGCCGTTGCAGCGGGCGACGTCGAGTTGCAGGGTGACGGCGTCTTCGATGTAGCGCAGTGTCGACATCGCACTCACCTTCCCAGTCTGCTGGCAAGCCAGGCGCCAACGGCGATGACGGATGCGGCCCCCTGCAGCGGCAACGCCCGGCGCATCTCGAGCTCGACGCCGGAGGGCGAAGTGATCGGCGAGGAGCCGGTGAAGTTCATCGCGGCATACGAGGAGACGGCCGGCACGCCCGCAAGCAATGCGAGTCTGGCGGCGGGCGAGAGCCGGTGGCGGAACGTCGCCGTGGCAGCCGCCGCCAGAAGGCCTCCGGCCACGGCGCCCTTCAGCGAGAACGCGCGGCCGGGCAGCCACGGCAGCGCCAGTGGCGTCACGGCACCGCCGGCCAGCAAGGCGAGCCACGCGGCGCCGATGACCGGCGCTCCGTGGCGAAGAGCCCGGCTTAGCGAGACCCCGTCGGCACCGATCGACGAAGCCGCCAGGATGCCGCCGTACGCCAGCAACATGCGACGATCCCAGGCGACGGCAAGTTCGACCGGTGTGAGTACGGCGCGTTCGCGCGCGTCGAAGGTGACGCTGCGCATCTTTGCGTCGGCCTTCATGCCGGAGGCGAGGAACGCCGGCAGATCGGCAGCGCGCACCGGCCCAAAGGTCACGCGAAAGCCACAGGCTTCCTTGACTCGGTGGGCCGCGACTCCGGGCGCGGAGAGCTGCGGGAGGATCAGCCGTCGGTGCTCAACGATCTCAGCCAGCCGCGTCTCGAGGACGACGCGGCTGACCTCCTCGGCGCAGAACGTGCCCTTCCCGGCCGCGCACCAGACGTTGATCCCGCGGGTGTCTACGACCAGAAGCCAAGCGTCGAGCTCGTTGAGCGAAGAGCGCACCTGGTCGAACGTCAGCTTGTAGTTAGCGGTGACGAGCACAGAGGAGGTCGCCACCGGCGCTCCCAGGGCGTACAGACCGGGCTTCACGCGGAAGGCGCCGCGGCCGAAGCCCCAGCGCATTCGCCAAGCACCGAGGCTATCGGCGCGCGCGATGTCGCGGGAAACCTGCGGCACAGGTCCCGCGGGCGTGTTCAGAGTGCCCGTGACGAAGGCGGCGGGGCCGTAAGGATAGTCGGCCGGGCCCACCGGTGAGGCGCCGCAACAGGAGTTCTGTCGGCGCGCTGGCTCCTGGTGCTGCGTTGGTGCCGCGCAGCACACACTCCGCTGGTCGGGGGGCGCGGACTTCACCGTGCTACCGCAGCACGAGCCTTCGGCCTGCGACGTTGGAGGACAGCAGCTCTGCGGCGTGGACGCTTTCTTGTCAGGGCCGTGCACGTCGACTCCTTCGTCGGCGACGGGCCCTCCTCCTCTGGACCTCATGAAGCGCTGCGCCGCGCCGGCTTCTTCGCGACGGTCGCGCAGGCGCTCTCGGCCCCATGCAGACACGAAGCCGACGTCCTTGCCACCATGGATCAGCCCTACCTGGCGAGAGCTGTCGTCACGAACGAAGTGACCTCAGCCTTTGACGGCACCTTGCCGCTCACCACGACCTTGCCGTCGATGACCAGCGCCGGCGTCGACATGACCCCGTAGGCCACGATCTTCGGGTAGTCCTCGACCTTGACGACTTCGGCGTCGCTTAGGCCCAGCTCGCTCACTACGTCGTCAGTGATGGCTTTCAGCTTCTGACAGTTGGCGCAGCCGGAACCCAGGATCTCGAGCTTCACGTGTCTCTCCTTCTCGTTGTTGTCATCAAGGGCTGCGCTTCTTCGCGGCCTTCGTACCGACCGCGCAGGCGCTGCGTGCATCGTGGTGGACCGGCGGAGCGCTGCGCAGGCGTTCCAGGTAGTCAAGGAATCCCTTGAGGTCGCCGTCGAAGCGCTCCCAGTCGATGGAGTAGTAGGTGCGGGCGCCCTCGTTGCGCATGCGCACCAGGCCCGCGTCGCGCAAGAAGGCGAGGTGATGCGAGACGAGTGGCTGGCTCTGGTCGAGCGGACCCGTCATCTCGCAGACGCAGCGCTCGCCGCCGAGCAGGAACTCGATGATCTGGGCCCGCGTCGAGTTGCAGAACGCTTTGAAGAACGGCACGAAATCGGTCATGGTCTCGGCCTTCGCCGGCTCACTCACGACGCTCATCTCGCCTCCCGTTTGAGTCTTGCGGTTTGTCATCATCGCTCCTTGAGGGGATCGCAGGCGACCTCGTCGACACCAGCAGCGACCGCCGCCGGCACGGGTGCGTCGGTCACGCCCCAGTACCTGCGCCCCATCCAGAGCGCCACGTTGACGAGGCCGATGAGCACCGGCACCTCGACGAGCGGCCCGATGACGGTGGCGAAAGCCTCGCCGGAGTTGATGCCGAACACGGCGATGCTCACGGCGATGGCGAGCTCGAAGTTGTTGCTCGCCGCCGTGAAGCTCAGCGTCGCGGTCTTCTTGTAGTCGGCGCCGATGCGGCGGCCCATGTAGAAGCTCACGAAGAACATGATGACGAAGTAGAAGAGCAGCGGGATGGCGATGCGCACGACGTCGAGCGGCAGTTTCACGATGAGGTCACCCTTGAGGCTGAACATCACGAAGATCGTGAACAGCAGGGCGATGAGCGTGAGCGGACTGATGCGCGGGATGAACCTCTGCTCGTACCACTGGCGGCCCTTGTACTTGAGCCCCAGGTAGCGCGTGAGCATGCCGGCGAGGAAGGGGATGCCGAGGTAGATGAAGACGCTACGGGCGATCTGGCCGATGGAGATGTCCACGGCGGCGCCCTGCAGGCCGAAGAGCGGCGGCAGCTTGGTGACGAAGACCCAGGCGAAGACGCTGTAGAAGAGCACCTGGAAGACGGCGTTGAAGGCGACGAGGCCGGCGGCGTACTCGGTGTCGCCGCGGGCCAGCTGGTTCCACACGATCACCATGGCGATGCAGCGCGCCAGGCCCATCATGATGAGGCCGACCATGAACTCCGGGTAGTTGTGCAGGAAGATGATCGCGAGGAAGAACATGACGAACGGCCCGATCAGCCAGTTCTGCACCAGCGACAGCCCGAGGATCCTGTAATCGCGGAACACGTCGCCGAGCTCCTCGTAGCGCACCTTGGCGAGCGGCGGGTACATCATCACGATGAGGCCGATGGCGATGGGGATGTTGGTCGTGCCCGAGTTGAACTGGTTGATGAAGCTGGGCAGCCCCTTGAAGGCCCAGCCCATGAACACGCCCACGCCCATGGCGAGGAAGATCCAGCCGGTCAGGTAGCGGTCGAGGAACGAGAGACGCTTGATCGTGCCTTGGGCCATGTTCGTCGACTCCTGGGGGATGGGGACCATGCCATCGGGCGCCGAGCGCCCTTCATGTCCATGACATTACATTGACAAGCGTTGATGGTCAAGATACCTTGATATAAACGATTACGCATGAAAGCAGGCCCCGTGAAGACGATAGAGATCAAGGACCCGTTCGCCGTCTTCTCCGATGTGCACGGCAACCTGCCGGCGCTCGAGGCGATCCTCGCCGACATCGAGCGCCGGAAGGTTGCCCGCACCCTGTGTCTGGGCGACCTGGTCGGCTACGGGCCTTCGCCCAACGAGGTCGCCTTGCTCGTGCGCGACCGCGCCATCCCCACGCTCATGGGCAACTACGACCAGGGCATCGGCTTCGAGACCGGCGACTGCGGCTGCGTCTACAAGACCGACGAGCAGCGCGCCGAGGGTGCCGTCTCACTGGCGTGGACCCAGGACGTCGCGACCGCTGAGGTCAAGGCCTACCTGCGCACACTCGAGGATCGCTTCCTGCTGCAGACCCCCGCCGGCGACATCCTCGCCGTGCACGGCAGCCCGCGCCGCATCAACGAGTACCTCTTCGAGGACCGTCCGGCGACGGCGATGGAACGCATGGCGCGCGAGTACCCCTACCCGGCGATTCTCTTCGGTCACACCCACATCCCCTACGCGCGCCCGGTCGGCGAGACCACGTTCGTCAACGTCGGTAGCGGCGGGCGTCCCAAAGACGGCGACTGGCGCGCGTGCTACGCGATCGTCGACCCCGGCAAGCTCGCGGCGGGAGAGCCGTTCGTCGAGTTCGTGCGCGTCCCCTACGACTACGAGAGGCTGACTGAGCTGCTGGCGACGACACCACTAATCACCGGGTTCGCGGCCCCGCCGGCATCGTGAACCGAGTGGAGTGGCAATGACGCAGCAGACCATCGAGTCCCCGCCGGCGACCGAGACCGAGGGACCGGTCACGGCGCCAGTGGCGCCGACCTGCGCGTGTGGCACATCGCCCGCGGTCGTGGCCGCGGACGAGCAGTCGTCGGATGCCGCCACACCAGCGCCCTCCCGGGCGCCGCACAGGATGCTCGCGCGCCTGTTCTCGCGCCTCCCGCTTTGGCTGCGCGTCGCCGCCGGCGTCGGGCTCTGGGCGCTCGTCTACCACTTCTGGCTGCCGGTGGCGACGTGGATCACGCTCGACGTGCTGCACCTCAGCGCCGGGCGCCTGGCCTCGACCCTCGAGTTTTTCATCTACGACACAGTCAAGGTCTTGCTCCTCCTCACGATCGTCGTCTTCGGCGTCGGCATCGTGCGCTCGTTCTTCAGCCCGCAGCGCACGCGCGCCCTGCTGCACGGCCGCCGTGAGGCGACCGGCAACGTGATGGCCGCCAGCCTCGGCATCGTGACTCCCTTCTGCAGCTGCTCCGCTGTGCCGCTGTTCATCGGCTTCGTGGAAGCTGGCATCCCGCTGGGCGTGACGTTCTCGTTCCTTATTGCTGCGCCGATGGTCAACGAGGTGGCGCTGGTGCTGCTCTATGGCCTCTTCGGCTGGTGGGTGGCGGCCCTCTACCTCGTCACCGGCCTCCTCATCGCCATGGTCGCCGGCTGGGTGATCGGCCGCCTCAAGATGGAGCGCTTCATCGAAGACTGGGTGCGCGAGATCCGCATGGGCGACGCGGAGGACACGCAGGCCCTCGACTGGAACGGGCGCGTGGCCTACGCCTGGCAGGCGGTCAGGGACATCGTCGGCAAGGTCTGGCCCTACGTGCTCGCCGGCATCGCCGTCGGCGCCCTCATCCACGGCTACGTGCCGCAGAACTTCATGGCCGGGATGATGGGCGCAGGCACCTGGTGGAGCGTGCCGCTCGCCGTCCTGTTCGGCATCCCCATGTACTCGAACGCCGCCGGCATCATCCCCATCGTGCAGGCCCTGCTCGAGAAGGGTGCTGCCCTCGGCACCGTGCTCGCCTTCATGATGTCGGTCATCGCGCTCTCGCTGCCCGAGACGATCATCCTGCGCAAAGTGCTCAAGTGGCCGCTGATCTTCACCTTCCTCGGCGTCGTCGGCGTCGGCATCATGTGCGTCGGCTTCCTGTTCAACCTGGTGCTGTAGGGACGGTGCGCAATTGGATTCCCTGACGACCTTCACCGACCCACGCGAGTTCGAGCGCGCCGCGGCCCTGCTGGACGCGCACGGGATCGACCACACGCTGATCTCCCCCGATCCCGCCTACCGGCGTGTGGGGTGTCCCGCCGTGGTGCTCAGGGACCGAGCGAAAGCGACGTTCCTTGAGAGCGCCGGCACCGACATCCTGAGCACCGGCTGGGTCGACTTCCGGCAGCCGGTGCAGCCTGTACCAGACGAGACGCCACCGGAGTACAACGAGGACATCGTCGGCCGCGTCGCCATCGTGGTCCTGGCGCCCTGCGTGGCCGACCATGATCGTCTGCGCCTGACGGCGCACGTGTCCGGCGACGTCGCTGACGCTCTGCCGTACCTCAATGCCGAGATGGCGCAGAGTTCGTATGTCTCCAAGTTGCCCGTGTTCACCTTCATGGACGGCCACCGCATGCTGTCGCTCTTCCGGGACCGTGTCGGGATCGCCAAGGCGGATGACATCGTCGATGCCTGGGCGAGCCTCGAGCGACTCCGCTGCATGGTGAACGATGTCTGGTCACGCCGGGATGCGATCACCCCATCGTTCGAGTTGAGACGCAGGCCGCCGGCGCTGGAGATCTACAAGCGCCTGCCGGGCACCAACTGCAAGGCCTGCGGCGCACCCTCGTGCACGGCCTTCGCGTGGGCGGTCTGGCGCGGCGAAACCGAGCCGAAGCGGTGCCTGCCGGTGTTCGAGGGCGATCGCGGCGACCTCAAGGATGCATTGCTTTCCATCTGCTCCGGCCTGGGGCTGGCGAGCGCGTGATCATGCTGCGCACCTTCCGGTTCAATGCTGTGCTCTGAGACGACCCGAGACGTCGAGGCCGCGGGTGCGTCGAGTATGGACCTGACTAGACAGCTTTCGATCTTTCGGTGTGAGCTCCAGCGATTGTTGGCTTCTTAGCCTAGCGCGTGCCCCAAGCCGGTCTCAGACCAACGACACAGCTTTGGGAAACAGCGGGAGGCATGACTGCGCGTAGTGCCCCGTACGCGAAAGGGCTACACGGTCCGAGGTTCTAGCCAGCCTGGATGTTCGACCGTGCTCAAGCGTGACGGGCCGCGACGAGGCGTCTCGTCGGCAATCCGTCGGCAGCGTCAGTCATCGTCGTGACGCCCGGTCCGCGCCGCTTCAAGCGCCTCTCTCGCCTCACCGCGGATCCACCAGATCATCGCTAGGGCTGCGGCGGGGTCGGCCCACCACCAGCCGAAAAGGCTGTTGAGTACGAGGCCGGCGAGCAGCACCGCCGACATGTAGATGCAGACGAGCGAGCAGGCGGCATCGGCGTGCAGCGCCGGACTGTCGAGGCGGCGAGCCAGAGAGAGCCGCCAGCGCCACAGCAGCGGCATGATGACGAGGGCCGCGATCGCGAGGGCGATTCCCACGCGCGACGACTCCGGGCGGCTGCCGCTCGCCAGGCTCCAAACAGAGGTGGCGAGGATGTAGGCGATGAGGCCGTAGAGGCCCCAGCCGACGAGGCGAGACGCCTGGCGCTCGCGGGCATCGAGCTCCTCCTCGGTCGCGCGCTCGGTATGGAGGACGAACAGTCGTAGCACGACGGCTGCCGTGAACAGCTCGATGCCGCTGTCGACGCCGAAGGTGGTCAGTGCGACGGAGCGCGCCGCGATCCCAGCCCACAGCGCCACGACCAGCTCGACGGCCATCCACGCGAGCGTCAGCGCTTCGGCGAGGCGGGCCTGGCGGATCAGACCCTCGGCTGGTCGGGTGACGGCGTCCATCTCGCAGGGAGCATACCCGCGAA
>JADGPQ010000150.1 GCA_017882325.1 Thermoleophilia bacterium | reverse complement strand
GGCCGACGAGCTGGGCCTGGCGCGCGTCGCCACCGGCCATTACGCACGCCTCGTCTGGCGCGACGGCGAGCCGTACGTGGCGCGCGGCGCCGATCCCGCAAAGGACCAGTCCTACATGCTGTGGGCGGTCCCGCCGCAGGTACTGGCGCGGCTCGAGTTCCCCCTCGGGGAGACGACCAAACGCGAGACGCGCGCCGCCGCGGAGGCGGCAGGCATGCCCGCCGCGGCCGAGCCCGAGAGCCAGGAGGTCTGCTTCGCCGTCGACGGCTATCAGCGCTTCCTCGAGGAGCGCGGGGTGGTGCCTCGGGCAGGCGCCATCGTCGATCGCGCGAGGGCGGGGCTTGGCAGGCACCGCGGACATTGGTTATACACGATCGGCCAGCGGCGCGGCCTGGGCGTGTCGTCGGCTGAGCCGCTGTTCGTGCTCGAGCGCCGGGCGGCCGAGAACGAAGTCGTCGTCGGCCGCCGCGACGAGCTCGACGTGCACGAGGTCACGGTACGGGACCTCGTCGACCGCGGGCTAGGCGACGGGTACGGTCTGCGCCTGCAGCTGCGCTATCGCTCACCGGCGGTGCCCGTCGCCGCGCTCGAGCGTGACGGCGCGGAGCGTGTCCTGGTGCGGCTCGGCGAGACGTTCGCCGGAGCGGCGCCGGGGCAGTCGGCGGTGTTCTATCGCGATGATGTGGTGGTCGGGGGCGGCGTGTTGGCCGGCCCCGCCTGAGCGCCCCGGCCTCAGCCTGAGTGGGCGAGGGAGTATGATACGCTTCGTGCATGTGTAGGAGACTGACTCGGTCTGGAAGGAGAGGTGTATGGACACCATGTTCGTGACCGCCGCGATGAGCACGCCGTCCCTGGTGCTGCGGTACGCCGCCGCCTTCTTTTTCGTGGTCGTGGCCATCTTCTTGGCCTACGCGCTGTTCAAGGCCGCGAAGGCTCTGGAACGCGCCGACAAGGTCCTCGCGGACGTCGACGAGAACGGCGTCCCGCTCATGCGGAAGGCCGGCACCACGCTCGACGGCGTCAACGCCAACTTGGGTAACGTCGACGAGATCACCAAGGACGTGGCCGGGATCACCGACAAGCTCGACAAGATGGCCGGTTCCGTGGAAACCGCGGTCACGACCCCCGCGCGCAAGGCGGCTGCGTTCAGCGCCGGCGTCCAGTCCGCCGTCTCCAATTTCATGAAGCGCGACAAGCCCGGCGACGGCGCATCCGGCGGGTCCGACGCAGGGTCTGCCGGCGCGGCTGAAGCCGAAGCGCCAGCGGCCAGCGGCTGGAGCTACGCGGCCGCGTCTCCTGAGGCAGCGAGTGACGCGGCTTCTACCCCTGCCGCCGAGGCAGCGGCGGATGTCGCCGAAGCGGCCGGCGACGCGGCTGCCACGACGCCTTCGGGTGTGGGCGACGCCGCCACGGCGGCCGGCGACGCCGTGGCCGACGCCGCCGCGGACGCAAGGCCCGACGGGGCCTGACATGGGCTTCACGAGCAAGCTCGTCGTCGGCGGCATCGCCGCCGGGGCGGCGCTGGCCTACTACGTGCAGAAGCGCCGCGCACGCACCGGCGAAGGCTACCTCGACATCCTCAGGCAGCTGCCGTCCGACGCCCAGCACTGGGCCGTCGACGCGAAGCGCAGGGCCGCCCTGGCCCTCGAAGAGGGCAAGGCGGCGGCCCGCGAGCGCGACTCGGAATTCACGAAGCAGCTGACGGCGGCCAGCGCGCCGCCGTCCGCGGACGGCTGAGGCGGCGCATGGCCGAGAGGATCGACCTCGAGGTGCCGGCCACCCTGAACGCCCTCTCGACCGTGCGTCTGGTGCTGGGCGGCCTCGGGGCGCGTCTCGACTTCTCCCTCGACGATCTCGAGGACATCTATCTGGCGACTGACCAGCTGCTGCGCACCGCGCTTGACGCGGATGCCCTGGACCGTTTGAGCGTAAAGGTCTTGCTGGACGGCGGCGTCCTTCGGTTCACGGCGGGGACCTTCAAGTCCGCCAAGCTGCGCGCCGATGTGACCATGCACGCCGAGGACTGCCTCGACCTCTGCATGCTTTTGCGCAGCACGGTCGACGACGTGGTGCTCGAGGACGAAGGCGGCGCGTACCGCATCGTCCTCGTCAAACGGCGCAGAAGTGGCCCGGCGTGAGCGGCGCGGACGAGCGCAGGCTCAAGGACCCGCTCGACCTGGAGGCGCCGCCGGGCCAGGCGCGCGCCCTCACCGGAGAGGACGAGGAGGAAGCTGTCGCGCCAGTCGGTCCCGCCGCCGACGCTCAGGGTCGCGGGCGCGACGACGCCGAGAAGCTCGACCAGTTCCTGCTGCGGCGCTATCACCTCTACGGCGACCGCACGGCGCGCGAGCAGCTCATCACGATGTATCTGCCGCTGGTGCGCTCCCTCGCGCGCCGCTACGCCTCGCGCGGCGAGCAGTTCGACGATCTCGTCCAGGTCGGCGCTATCGGGCTCATCAAGGCCATCGACCGCTTCGATCTGAGCCGCGGCGTCGAGCTCACCACCTACGCGACGCCCAATATCGTCGGCGAGATCAAGCGCTACTTCCGTGACAAGGGCTGGTCGGTGCGCGTGCCGCGCGGCTTGCAGGAGCTCAACATCCGCCTCAACAAGGTCATCGACGAGCTCGTGCCCAAGCTGCAGCGTTCGCCGACCATCAACGAGCTCGCCGAGGCGGCCAACGCGACCCCGGAACAGGTGCTCGAGGCGCTCGAGACCAGCCAGGCCTATAACTCCGTTTCGCTGCAAGCCTCGCCCAACGGCGAGGGCGGCGAGGAGGACGCCGGTCTTATCGACTACCTCGGCGGGGAAGAAGAGGCTTACGACACCATGGAAGACCGCACGACGCTGGCGCCGGGTTTTGCCAAGCTCGACAAGCGCGAGCGCTACATTCTGCACCTGCGCTTCTTTGAGGGTCTCACGCAGAGCCAGATCGCCGAGCGCGTAGGCATTTCGCAGATGCACGTTTCGCGCCTCATCAGGCGCTCGCTCGAGAAGTTGCGTGAGGAGATCGGGGAGCTCGACAATCCCCAGATCATGCGGCCTCCCGACGACCCGCGGTAGACGATCCAACCCCAGACCACGCGAGGCCCCACGTGAACTCTGCCGACATCCGCGACCTGTTCAGAGACTTCTTTGTCGAGAAGGGGCATCTCGCCGCCGAGCCCGCCAGCCTGGTCCCCGCCGGCGACGTCAGCGTCCTCTTCACGACCGCCGGCATGCAGCAGTACAAGTCCTACTACCTGGGCGTCGACACGCCGCCCGCCACCCGCATCACTACGTGCCAGCGCTGTTTTCGCACGTCGGACATCGAGAACGTGGGCAAGACCGCGCGTCACCTCACCTTCTTCGAGATGCTCGGCAACTTCTCGTTCGGTGATTATTTCAAAACCGAGGCCCTCGAGTGGGCCCTCGAACTCTCCGATCGCTTCGGCATCGACCGCGGCAAGGTGTGGGTCAGCATCTTCGGCGGCGACGACCAGGTCCCCGCCGACGACGAGGCCGTCGAGCTGTGGAAGTCCCACGGTTTCAGCGACGGACGCATCATCCGTCTCGGGCGCAAGGACAACTTCTGGGGGCCCGCGGGGCCCACCGGGCCGTGCGGCCCTTGCTCCGAGCTCTACTACGATTTCGGCCCCGAGATGGGCTGCGACGACCCCGACTGCGCCCCCGGCTGCGACTGCGACCGCTTCCTCGAGTACTGGAACCTGGTGTTCGTGCAGTTCGAGATGGACGAGGGGGGCACCCTCAAGCCGCTGCCCAAACCCAGCATCGACACCGGCATGGGCATCGAGCGCATCGCCATGATCACCCAGGGCGTCACCAATGTGTTCGACAACGACCTCTTCGCGCCGCTGGTCGCCCGAGGCGCGGAGCTGGCCGGCGTCGAGCCCTCGGCTTCACCGGCCGTCACCCGCGCCCTCCGCACCATGGCCGAGCACGCGCGCGGTGCCGCCTTCCTCGTCATGGACGGCGTTCTGCCGGGCAACGACGGGCGCGACTACGTGCTGCGGCGTATCATCCGCCGCGCCGTGCAACAGGGCGTCGCCATCGGCCTCGAGCGGCCGTTCCTGGCGACGCTGGCCGAGAGCGTCGTAGAGCAGATGGGCGACGCCTATCCGCAGCTGCTGGCGGCGCGCCCCGACATCTTGCGCGTGATCGGCGAGGAGGAGGTCCGCTTCCGGCACACGCTGCAGCAGGGCACGGGCATCCTCGACGAGGCGCTGCGGCGCGCCCGCGATACCGGCGCCGAGCTGCCGGCTGAGGTCGCCTTCGAGCTCCACGATACGTATGGATTCCCCTTCGACCTCACTCGCGAGATCGCCGCCGAGTGGGAGATGAGCGTCGACGAGGAGCGCTTCGAACACCTCATGGAAGAGCAGCGCGAGCGCGCCCGCGCCGCCCAGAGGGCGGGCGCCTTTGACGCCGGTCCCGGTGAGCTCGAGGAGTTCCAACGCGACAACGCGGGCTTGCCCGTGACCTTCGTCGGTTACGAACGACTCGAGGTCTTCACCGTGATCCGCGTGTGCGGCGAGCTCGCCGACGGCCGCGTCGCCGTCAAGCTCGCCGAATCGCCGTTCTATGCCGAGGGCGGCGGTCAGGTGGCGGACACGGGCTGGATCCACACGGACTCGGGCAAGCTCGAGGTCGATGAAGTGCTGCGCTTCGAGAACGACCAGGTGATCGTCGCCCGCCGCACCGAGGGCTCTGTGGTGGCGGGCGAGCGCGCCAAGGCGATGGTCAACGCCGTGCGCCGGCACCAGACCGCCTGCAATCACACGGCGACGCATCTTCTGCACAACGCGCTGCGCATCGTGCTCGGTGAAAACGTGCGCCAGGGCGGCTCCATGGTGCGACCCGAGCGCCTGCGCTTCGACTTCAGCGTGCGCCGGGCGCCGACCGCCGCCGAGCTGCGCCAGGTCGAGGACCTGGTCAACCGGCGCATCGTCGAGAACCACGCCGTGCGCCCGTTCGTGACGACCAGGGAGTACGCCGCCGAGATCGGCGCGCTCGCCTTCTTCGAGGAGAAGTACGGCGAGTTCGTGCGCGTCCTCGAGATCGACGATTTCAGCCGCGAGCTGTGCGGCGGGACGCACGTCTCGTCCACCTCGCAGATCGGCCTGTTCAGGATCACCGCCAGCCAATCGGTAGGCGCCAACACGCGCCGCATCGAGGCGATCACTTCGGCCGCCGCTATCGAGCACTACCGTGAGCTCGAGCGCTCCTGGGACGACATGGCCGCGGCGCTTGGCGTCAAGCCGGGCCGCGTGTCTGCCACGGTCGCCAAGCTCGAAGCCCAGGTGGGCGAGCTGCAGAGGAAGCTCACGGCCGCCGAGAGCGGCGAGCGCAAGGATCTCGCCGGTGAGTTGCTCGAGCAGGCGCTCGAGATCGGCGGCACGACGGTCGTGGCCGCGTCGCCGCAGGTGGACGCGGCCGACGAGCTTCTGACACTCGCCGACGAGCTGCGTGGGCGGCGTGCCGACTCCGTACTGCTGCTCATGGCCGCGGTGGACGGCCGCGTGGCGGCCGTGGTCACGGCCGCCGACGCGGCCGTGGGCCGCGGCCTGCACGCGCAAGACGTGCTCCGCGCCATGATGCCCGCCGTGGCAGGCAAGGGTGGCGGCAAACCGGCCCTTGCCCGCGGCGGCGGCCCCGCGGTCGAAGGGATCCCCGCCGGCCTCGAGGCAGGCCTCGCCCGGGTCCGCGAGCTGCTCGGGTCCTGAGTGCGGATCCTGGCGCTCGATCACGGCGCCGTGCGCACGGGCGTGGCGATCTCGGACGAGACGGCGACGCTCGCACGGCCGCTTGCCGTGCTCGACAGGGTCGAGACGGACGCCGGCTTCGCGGCGCTGATCGCCCTGGTCCGGAGTGAGGCGCCCGGGTGCGTCGTGGTAGGGTTGCCGGTGTCGCTCGACGGGCGGGAACACGCTCAGGCGAGGCGCGCGCGGGCCTTCGCCGCTCGCCTCGCCGCCGTCATCGCTACTCCCGTCGAGCTGTACGACGAGCGGTTCACGTCGCGCCTGGCCGATCAGCGCGGTGGCAAAGCCGCGCGGGACGCGCGGGCGGCGGCGACCCTGCTCGAAGACTACCTGAGGACGATCGGTGACAGGCAGCCCTGACGACACCAGCACCAGGCCCCCGCAGCGTACCTCGAGGCGGCACACCACGTCTGCCGGCCGCAGACCTTCCGATGCTTGGGCAGACCTGGAACCGTCGTTCACCGGCGACGATCTTGGGTTTACCCATCGGCGCAGCACCCGCCACCCCCGGCCCGGCCAGCGTCGCCCCCGCTTTCTCGGGTTCCTGCTGGTCGCGGTCTTCGCTTTCATCCTCGGCTTGGGCACGGGGTACGCCCGCGGCTACTTCGCCTCGGGCGACCTCGGCCGCAGAGTCACCGTGGTCGTACCCGAAGGCGCGAGCCTGAGCACCATAGCCGGTGAGCTCGAAGCGAAAGGCGTGGTCAAACACGCGCGCGCTTTCGTGATCCACGCCGAGTCGGATGGCTACGCCACGAAGTTCATGCCCGGCACCTACACCTTCCACCAGAACGAGCCCTACGAGAAGCTTGTCGCTCTGCTCTCGCGCGGGGTGAACCCTCCCACGGTCAAGGTCAGCATCCCGGAGGGCACCACGCTCAGACAGGCCGGAGGCCTGGTGGCAGCCGAGGTCGGCACCATCACCGCGTCCGCCTACGTGGCCGTGGCTCGCGACGACCCGCCGCCGTTCCGGCTCGACGGCTACAAGTCCGGGACCACGCTCGAGGGCATGCTCTTCCCGGCGACCTACGAAGTGCTCCCCAAGACGAAGGCGCGGGCGTTCGTCGAGAAGCAGCTCACGGCCTTCGATGAGAACTTCGCCAAGGTCCACATGACCCGCGCCCTCAAGGCCAATCTCACGCCCTACGATGTGGTGATCATCGCCTCCATGATCGATCGTGAAGCCCTGGTGCCGGCAGAGCGGCCGATGGTGGCGGCCGTCATCTGGAACCGCCTGCGCAGCGACATGCTCCTGCAGATCGACGCGACCATCCAGTACGCTCTGGGCAAGACCAAGCCGGTGCTCACGTACGACGACCTCAAGATCGACTCCCCGTACAACACTTACAAGCATCCAGGGCTGCCGCCGACGCCCATCTCCAACCCCGGGCTGGCGGCGCTGCAGGCGGCCGCGGCCCCCGCGCACGTCGACTACCTTTACTACGTGGCTCGCAACGACGGCACCGGGCGGCACTACTTCTCCAAGGACTACGCACAGTTCCTGGTCGATAAGGCGAAGGCCAGGGCCAACGGCCAGTGACCGCCTCTGGCGCAGTCGTCACGCGGGCGCCGCAGGAGCCGCCGCCGCGACGGCAAATGTAAGGGGGCGGCGCA
>JADGPQ010000149.1 GCA_017882325.1 Thermoleophilia bacterium | reverse complement strand
CATCCGCACCTTCGGCCAGGAGGTCGTGGAGGAGTTCGCCCAGTACATGCGCAACCCGGTGATCAACGCGCTCACCAACGAGACGCACCCCTGCCAGGGCCTCTGCGACCTGATGACCATCAAGGAGAAGAAGGGCACTTACAAGGGCCTCAAGATCGGCTACCTCGGAGACATCTGGAACGTCTGCCACTCGCTCATGATGGGCGCCGCGATGATGGGCATGGACTTCTACGCGGCGCAGCCCAACGAGGGTTACCAGCCCAACGCCGAGCAGGTCGCCACGGCGCAGAAGTGGGCGGCACTCTCGGGCAGCAGGATCGTGTACACGAAGGACCTCGAGGAGGTCGCCACCGACGCCGACGTGATCTACGGCAACACCTGGCACTCGATGGCGACCGAGAACAAGGAGCAGCGGCTCATCGACTTCGCGCCCTACCAGGTGAACATGCGCGTGATCGAGATGGCCAAGCCGGACGTGATCTACATGCACTGTCTGCCGGGCACGCGTGGTGAGGACATGGTGGACGAGGTCATCGAGAGCAAGTACTGCGTGTTCTGGGACCAGGGCGAGAACCGCATGCACTCCGAGAAGGCGGTCCTCGCCCTGACCATGGTGTGAGTGCGAGACGGCTGTCGGCCTCGGTTCACTGCGTCCAAGGGACTCGAACTCAGTAGACGCCTCCATGGGGGTCGTGACGTGGATAGCTTGAGCTTCACCTATGAGTTGAGAACCAAGATCATCTTCGGAGCGGGAAGACTGGCGGACCTTGGCCAGGAAGCGCGACCTTTCGCAGACCGGCGCGTCCTGCTGGTCACGGACTCGGGAATCGTTGCGGCAGGGATCGCCGATAAGGCAGCCGAGGCTCTCGGCCGCGTGGGGCTCGAGTCCTCGGTCTTCGCAGACATCTCGGCTAACCCCCGCGACGAGGAGTGTTGCGAAGCCGCCGCGGCCGCGCTTGCCTTCCGCGCCCAAGCCATCGTCGGCTTGGGCGGAGGGAGCGCCCTGGACACCGCGAAGTCCGCCGCCGCCTTGGTGACCAATGGCGGTCGCGTCAAAGACTGGGAGGATCCGCGGCGGCTCGAGAGCGACCCGCTGCCCGTCGTAGCCGTTCCCACCACCGCGGGCACGGGGAGCGAGGTGACGTGGGTCGCCGTGATCACCGACCAGGAGCACCACTACAAGATGACCCTTCTGGATCAGCGCATCGCTCCAGACGTCGCGATTCTGGATCCCGAACTCACTCTCACGTTGCCGCCAGGCATCACCGCCGCGACAGGCATGGATGCACTGGTCCACGCAATCGAGGCGTACACCTGCAAGGTAGCAAACCCGATCAGCGACGCGTTGGCACTCAGGGCCATCACGCTGATCGCCGGTGCGCTGCCGGTCGCCGTCAAGGAAGGAGGGAACACCGCAGCTCGCTGCGACATGCTCCTCGCGAGCCTCCTCGCGGGTCTCGCCTTCGGCAACGCCGACGTCGGCGCCGTGCACTGCATGGGCGAGAGCCTCGGCGGCCTCTACGACACGCCTCACGGAGTCGCCTGCGCTGTGTTCCTTCCTTACGTACTCGAGTTCAATCTCGAAGCCGACCTCGCCAAGCATGCCAGTGTCGCGCGGGCCCTCGGCACGGGCCGTGCGGATATGGGCGAGGCAGAGGTGGCACGCTCAGGCGTGGAAGCCACCCGGGCGCTGATGGCGAAGATCGGGACCCCCAAACTACGCGAGCTGCAGGCGCTCAGTCGCGACGACCTCGAGACCATGGCGCGCCTGTCAGCTGAGCACGTCTGCTCTCCCGATAACGCACGCGATATTGGCTATGAGGACTACTTGGAACTCTTCACCAAGGCGTACGCCGAATGAAGGCGGAGGAATCGCCTCAGGTGACCACACCGGGAGGATCTGCGGCATGACATTCGTTCCCAATTCCACGGGGAGGCTGCGCAGGGTTCTGCTCTGCCCACCAACGCATTTTCGTTTTGAGCCCATCAACGAGATCACCAACAGGGTACTCGCTAACGGCGAAGAGCCAGATCTCGAGACGTTTGCACGCGAACACGCCGACTTCGTGGAGGCTTACCGTTCGGCTGGAGTCGAGGTCGAGCTCATGGACCCCGTGCCCGACCTGCCTTACATGGTCTATGCTCGTGACTTCGGCGCGTGCATTGCAGAGGGAGCTCTCATCGGCAGCTTCAAGGAACCGGTCCGACAGGGCGAGGAGCTCCACTACGAACGCCGCGTGCGGGAGCTTGGCGTGCCGGTGATCGGCAAGGTCACGCGGGGCGCCTTCGAGGGTGGGGACTTCTGGTTCCTCGACGATGCGACAATCGTCCACGGCGTCGTTGCCCGCACTACTTGGGAGGGTCTGCGCAACGCCTCCCAGATCCTCGAGCCGTTGGGCTACACCGTGACTGGCGTGCAACTTGCCAGCAAGAACCTGCACCTCGACATGGCCTTCAATATCGTGGCACCCGGCCTTGCCGTTTGCGCAACGGAGCAGATGCCCGACTTCTTCCTGCGCATGCTGCGCAAGCGGCGCTTCGAACTCATTGAGGTGCCCAGTGAGGGCGTCTTCAAGCACTACTGCAACATCCAGTGCTTGGGCGACGACCGCGTCCTCACATTCGCTGGCAATGCCAAGGTCAACGAGAAGCTCAAGGCCCTCGGCCTTGAAGTTATCGCTCCTGAGATCACCCAGATCCTCAAAGGCGGCGGTGGCCCGCACTGCATGACGTTCCCGCTGCTCCGGGACGACTGACCCATGTGTCCCTCGCGGCAACCGCGTTCTGCCGTCCTCGTCGCCGGCGTCCAGCTCGCGTCGGAGCCCGGCGATCCCAATGCGAATCTCGCCAGGATTGAGCGGCTCGGACGCTCCCTCAAGCGGGCTCACCCGGAGCTCGAGCTGTTCGTCATTCCCGAGCTTGGCGTGACGGGCTACTCGATCGGCGAGCGTTTCTTCAACGTGGCTGAGTCCTGGCCGGATGGCCTTGGCCTACGTCGCCTTTCGAACTTGGCAGCGGAGTTGGGCGTCGTGTTCGTTGCAGGCTACGCAGAAGCGAGCGCGGGAGACGTCATCTACGACTCGGCTGCAGTGTTCGAGCGCGACGGCACACCGCTGATCTCCTATCGCAAGACTCACTGTCTCGACACCGAGCTGCGTTTCTTTGCCAACGGCGATGACCTGCCGCTCGTGACGACGTCAGTGGGCCGCCTCGGCGTCATGATCTGCTGGGACGCGGCCTTCCCTGAGGTAGCACGCACGCACGCGCTCGCGGGTGCCGACCTGCTCGTGACGATCGGCGCCTGGGAGGACCCGCATGTGCGCGACTGGGACCTCGTCATGAGTGCTCGGGCGTACGACAATGTCACGCCGATGGTGGCCGTCAATCGCACCGGCGCCGATGGCGACGTGCATTTCTCCGGCCATTCCTGCGTGCTCGACTGTCTGGGAAGACCGATCGCCAGATTGGACGAGGAAGAGGACGGCGTGTTCGTCGGGACAGTCGACTACGAGGAGACGCGACAGACGAGGTCTGGCTACGGGTCGCAGCTGCGCGACCGCCGGCCGGAGCTCTACGCAGCAGTCAGCGCGCCGGCGAAGACGCCGGTCACTCCAGCGTCCCCTCCAGAAAGGAAGTGAATGGTGTCCCTGCACACGCAATCCTGCATGGCGAGCGAGAGGAGGGTCTGCGATGGCGACTGAGACCACTCCGGTCGGCGAGGCGAGCGGTATCCGCGGCATTGAAATCCGCTCGATCGACTGGGTCCCCGATACCGAACGGCACGGCAAGGTGTGGCACCAGGGACCACTTTGGTTCCTCGGCAATTTCCAGTACTTCACGATTCCGATCGGCTTCGTGGGTCCGGCTTTCGGCCTGTCTTTGTGGTGGACGATCCTGGCCGGCACTCTGGGCATCCTCATCGGTACCGTGTTCATGGCATTCCATGCGGCTCAGGGCCCCACGTTCGGCCTGCCGCAGATGATCCAGTCTCGGGCGCAGTTCGGCTTTCGCGGCGTGGTTGTCGCGTTGTTTGCGGCGCTGTTCACCTACCTGGCGTTCAACATCGCCGACCAGGTGCTGCTGGCTGACGGGCTGCACGGTGCGTTTGGCTGGAACGCCAACGCTGTCGCAATCGTGGCGACCGGCGGTGCTGCTCTGCTTGCGATCTACGGCTACGACTGGGTGCACCGCATGTTCCGCTGGATGCTGTACATCCTGCTTCCCCTCATCGCCATCATCACTGTCGGGGTGATCACGGGCCATGCCGGCGGCGTCGCGCCCCACACCGCCTACGGCTTCAACTGGACCGGGTTCATGGCACAGCTCTCCGCTGCGGCGGCCTACAACATCACCTATGCGTGCTACGTGTCTGACTACTCCCGCTACCTTCCACGCAACACCTCTCGAAGCAAGGTGATCGCGTGGGTGTTCGCCGGGGCCGCGACGCCGGCGGTCTGGCTGATCGCGCTGGGCGCCTGGCTGGCCATCCGGCTGGGCGCGGTCGACGGCCTCGTGGGCCTGCAGACGGCCGGGAACCACGTATTCAGTCACCTCGGCACTGCGGCCGCGTTCGTGTCGGCTGCGGCGCTGGCGGCGACGATGGGAATGAACGCCTACGGGGGTATGCTGACGACCTTGGCGGGCGTCGACTCGTTCCGCAAGATCACGCCGACACGGCGGGCACGTGTGGTCACGATTCTTGTCTTGACGGTGATCTGGTTCGTCGTCGCCAAATCGATCTCCACGAGTGCCGTAGGCGTCGTGTTCACTTCTCTGACGCTCATGCTCTACCTACTGGTGCCCTGGACCACGGTGAACCTGATCGACTTCTTCTTCGTCCGCCGGGGGCACTATTCCATCATCGACATCTTCAAGCCCAACGGCATCTACGGCGTGTGGTCGCCGCGCGGTCTGCTGGCCTACGGCATCGGGTTCGCAGCTGAGATCCCGTTCATGGTGCTGCTCAACCTCGTCACTCTGAAGAGCTACTACACCGGCCCGCTGGCCTCGAAGATGAACAGCGTAGACATCGCCTGGATTGTCGGCGCGGTGTTCGCGGGGGTTGCCTACTGGCTGTTGACCCGCAACCTCGACGTAGCCGCCGAACAGGGCGCCATCAATGCGAGTGAGAACGTGCTGACGGAGATCGATCTCGAATCCGGATCTGCGAAGATCTAAGGCTGCTAGCCCGCGTTGTGGACGTCGCTGTCGCGGTACGGGTCCTCCGCGAGCAGCGCGGGCGCCTGCACCGTGCCGGCGGACGCCGCCGTGGGGCCTATAGGGCTTGAGGTCCGCAGGGATGAGGCGCGTGCGTGCCGGCGCAGCGGCCTCTCTTCCCAGAGAGCGCCGCGCCGGCCACGTGCTGCTAGCATGGGCGATAGGCGAACGTACACCGCGAGGGAGTTCCAGGTGGCCGAACAGTCAGTGGGGGAAGCGCTCACCATCCGCGAGCTGGTTGAGAAGAGCGACCTGCAGCTCGAGGTGGTCGCGGGACGCTCGGGCGTGGACCACGTCATCGAAGCCGTCTACATCGGCGACCTCGATGACCCCACACCGTGGATGGTGCAAGGTAGCCTCCTGCTGACCACCCAGCCCCGCCTCGAGGGCGATGCAGAGAGTGGCGCGCGCCTTGTGCGGCTCCTCAAAGAGAACCGGATGGTGGGCATCGGCGTTGCGATCATGCCGCACGTCCGCGAGATTCCCGCAGTCATGCTCGATGCCGCCGATGAAGCGGGACTGCCGCTCCTCAGGGTGCCCGAAGGCACGCCCTTTCGCCAGATCACGAGTTACGTATTCAACGCCCTCGCCTCGCGTGACATGCATCGCCTGCGGCGCAGCGTGGCTCTGCAGAAGCACCTCCTCGATACCATGCTCGCTGAGCAGACGCCGTCCGGGCTTATCAAGAGGCTGGGCGAGCTGATCGAGGCCGACATGGTCCTGCTGGACGGCCGGGGCAGCCTCGCCGGAGGCGCGGTTCCTCGTGGGCCGGCCGCCAAGAAGCTGATTGAGGAGGCATGGGCTGAGTACGAGAGAGTGCTTGGCGCTGGGGTGCCACGATCAGTGATTGTCGACGTCGGCGACCGCCAAATAGCTTTTCGCGAGATTCGCGCTGACGGCCAGACCGAGCAGGTACTGATGGCGATCTATCCAGAGGGCAGCCTCATCTCGGAGTTCGCCGACGCGGCACTGAGTTTCGCGCAGCGCCTGCTCGAGGTGGAGCTTGTGACCGGCCAAAGCGCGAGTTTGGTGCGCAGACGTACAAGGGCCGGCCTGCTCGACATGCTGCTGCGAAGCCGCGGAACCCAGACGGAACTTGCTGAGCGGCTGCTCTACCACGGCATTGAGCCGCGCGAGCCCTGGCGGATGATCGCCTTCACGGCTCTGCCGTCCGAGCCTGAGACGTCCGAAAAACGGGGTGTGGCCGTCGAAGTAGGCTTCGCAGAAACAGTGACGAATGAGTTCCTTTCGACCGTCGACCACGTGTTCGAGGAGAGCGATGTACCCTTCGTCTCGAGGAGCGGGCACGGCGAGGTTCTAGTCTTGAGCCCGCTGCATGGTGACACTGATGTGAACGCGGTGCGCGGCTTCCTCCTGGATGCGCTCACCGCAGCCCAGGCCAGGTTGCGCAGCGCTCGCATCGTGGCGGGCGTGTCGGCGTCCTGCAGCGCTCTGGATGGCTTGCCACGCGCCGTGGGTCAGGCAAGGATCGCCCTGCGGCACGGGGTCGCCCGCGGCGACACGCCGATCATGCTCTTCGACGAACTGGGCGTGCGCTACAAGGCCCTGGACAGTCTGCCCGACGATGTCCTGCGCGAACTGCGCGAGGGCGTGGTCGGCGCGCTCGCCGCAGCCGATGCCGAGCACGACGGCGAGCTCCTGCCCACACTCGAGGCGTATTTAGCCGAAAGCTTCTCGGTCAGCGCCGCCGCCGCCGTCCTCTTCGTACATCGCAACACACTGCGCAAGCGACTGGCGCGCATTGAGAGCCTCACTCATCTCGACCTTGCGAGCAGCGGTGGCCAAGCGGAGGCGTACCTGAGTGTGCGCGCTGCGGAAGTGCTGGCTATTCGCGAGGGCTAGTCTGGAGCCTTGGGGGACACGGAGGGCGTGGGGTGCCGGAGCGTGCTTGGCAGGCACCCGCAACTGTAGCGACGTGGAGAATGGGGTTGATTGCCGACGCAATGCCGACGGATGAAAGTCAAGTGCTCTCGACAGCTGCAGCCTCCTGTGCGAGCGTTGTCATCGGGTGCGGGCGACCGCGAGCTAAAGCGCAGACCTATGGGGCTGTTGAGCCTGCCGCGCTGGCTGGTCCTGCGAGGGCCCATTTGATGCGCGCCCCGGTGCGGCGCCCGCGCCCCTGCGCGCTGACGCACTCGCGTGCCAGTCGGCAACCAGACGTTGGTA
>JADGPQ010000148.1 GCA_017882325.1 Thermoleophilia bacterium | reverse complement strand
TTGTTTGCGCAGAATGGCGATGCGCGTCTCGAGGTCCGGACGGCTGATGTCGACCACCACACCCTGGCCGAAGCGCGTGCGCAGGCGCTCCTCCAGCTCTTCCAGCTCGCGCGGCGGCCGGTCGCTGGTGATCACGATCTGCTTGCCGGCTTCGTAGAGCGCGTTAAATGTGTGGAAGAACTCGACCTGTGTCTGCTGCTTCTCGACGAGGAACTGCACGTCGTCGATGAGCAGCACGTCGTTCTCGCGGTACGACTGCTTGAAGCCGTCGATGCGGTTCTTGTCGGTGACCGCGTTGATGAAGTCGTCGGTGAAGCGCTCGACGGTGACGTACTTGATCTGCAGGTCCGGGTGTTGTTCCAGCGCGGCGTGAGCGATGGCCTGGATGAGGTGGGTCTTTCCGAGCCCGGTGTCGGCGTACATGAAGACGGGGTTGTAGGCGGTGGCCGGCGACTCCGCCACGCTGCGCGCAACAGCCGTCGCGTACTCGTTGTGCGGGCCGGTGACGAAACGGTCGAACACGTAGCGTGGGTTGAGATCGCTCGCGGCCTTCGCGGCCCGAGCGCCGCGCGCGCCGGAGGCGCGGCGGGGCTTGGCCGGCGAGCCGGCCGGCCGCGCCGGCTCTACGACGTCGGCCGGCAGATCCGCCGTCGCCGACTGCTGGGGCAGCTCCGCCGCGCGCTCGTCGACGACCACGCGCACGTCGATCTTGTCGCCGAGGACCTCGCCGAGCGCCTCGGCGACCTGCCCCGCCAGGCGCTTCTCGATCCACTCTCGGGCGAAGTCGTTGGGTACGCCGATGACGAAGGCGCCGTCGTCCAGGCCGAGCGGCAGCGTGCGGTCGAACCAGAATTGGAAGGCCGCCTCGTTGAGGCGGCCGCGAAGGTGCTTCTTCGCCTCATCCCAGATGAGTGTGAGTTGGTCGTCCGTGCGCGCCCCGTCGTGTTGGTCCCCGGGGGATGCGGCGGCCCACCGGGGATGCTTGAGACCGTCAGTCAGAGGATGCTCTCGAGGAGGCGAAGACCCTCCTCGCGCAAGGCTCGCTTGCCGTCGCCAAGCGAGTGTATCAACCCCATGTCCTGCAGTACAACGAGTTCCCGGAAGGCCGTCGCCGAGGAGATGTCGAGCTCCTTTGCGATCGCCGTGGGGCCCGACGATCCGAACTCCATGAGGAGCACGAGCACCTTGGTCTGGCGCGTCGTGAGCTCGATCTCCGGCGCGCGCGGCTTGGCCGCCGGTTCGGGGGCGTGCGCCGCCATCTTGATCGTGAACACCGCGCCGCCGCCGAGATTGTCGTCCACAGTAAGCACGCCGCGCAGGAACTGGAGCGACTCGCGCGCGACGGGAAGACCCGAGCCCACCCCGCGGATGATCTGTCGTTGCAGCGCGGTAGCGGTGGTGAAGCCCGGCTGGAAGGCGCGGTCCTTGTCGTCGACGCCGGGCCCGTGGTCCGAGATGCGGATGGTCTGTCCGTTGTCGAGGATGGTGATGACGACGTCGCGAAAGCAGGCGTGCAGAAGGTTCTCCATGAGTTCCTGGAGCACCGTGTACGGGATCTGGCCGCCCTGCTCGCGACAGTAGTGATAGGTCTTCTCCGCCAGCGAGGCGATGAGAGCCGGCAAGTCCCCCTCCTCCACGGCGATCACGCGAGGTGGAGATGTGAGGGTGTCGTAGATCGCGATGCGCGGAGCCTCGGGCCCGAGCGGAACGTTAGGAAGCTCGCCGTCGAGACCCGGTCGAGCGGGTGGTGCGGCGGCCGTAACTCCCGCCTGCAATGCCGGCTGCGGGGCGGCGGCCCTCTCATCGGCGAGTAGCCTGTCGAGGAACGACTCCATGGGGGCGTCGATTATAGCAGAGGGCCTCGGGCCGCTGAAACACTAGCCGAGACTGCGCGAAATGCGATTTTGCAGCTGAATCGCGCTGGTTATCGACAGGCTGTTCAAGATATGTGGAGAGTGGTCTGGCGGTGGTCCCGAGACGTGCCCAATTTGCGGGACTTGTGGAAAGTGCGGTTTCACACAAGAGTGGACGACGGCCCGGCCCGGCTGCGCAATGAGCCCGTGCGTAGACCCGGGCCTATAGCCTCCGCAGTCCCCGGGCTGGAGTGGGAACTACCTGCTAAACAGCGATTTCCGTGTGTGAGTAGAGCCTGAGCGTCGCGTCAAGGGAAGTCGTGGTCGTCAACGTCTTATCCACGGCGGTTGTGAGCCTGCAAGCGAGAGAAAAGATTCTTATCCACACTCTCCACAGGGGGCTGTGAACGACGGCCGGGCAGGGTGAAACATGTCGTAGCCCGGCTGTCATGCCTGCGGTACACTGTGGGGGTCCTGCGGAGCTCCTGGCGGAGGAGCTGAGAAGGCGCTTCCTAGCGCCGACGCGTCGAACCTGACCACCTTTGAGGTGGCGGCGTCTCCGGGCGCCGCTGGGTAATGCCAGCGAAGGGAGAGATCCAACGATGAGCACTCCATTGGCCTCGGCCCCAGCGCCCGCGCTCGATGCGCGCGCGCGGCTCAACCTGAACCCCGCCCACTGGGGCGTGCAGGCCGTCGCGGAGATCGGGGTCGCCATCGCCCTTGCGGCCGTGCTGGGACAGGTGCGCATCTTCGTGATGCCGCAGGGCGGCTCGGTGAGTCTTGAGCTGCTGCCCATCATCTTCCTCGCGGTGCGTCGCGGCGTAGTCCCGGCGGCCACAGCCGGCCTGCTCTACGGCCTGCTCCAGCTCGGGTTGCCGGGGGCCTTCGTCTACCACCCGGCGCAAGCCGCGCTGGACTACCCGCTGGCGTTCATGTCACTGGCCGTGGCCGGCTTCGTGGACGTGCGCGGCTGGCGCTCTCTCACCCTGGCTGTGACCGTCGCCCTGCTGGCGCGCTTCGTTTGCCACTTCCTCTCGGGTCTCATCTTCTTCGCCGCCTACGCACCCGGATGGGAGGCGCCGTGGTTGTACGCCGCGACCTACAACCTGCTGTACCTGGCGCCCGAGGGTGTGCTCACGACACTCCTGCTTTGGCCGCTGCTCAAGGCCTACGACGCGGCCTTCCCGGGGCGCGGCCGTCGGGCGGAGTCGTGAGCGGCGCGGACGGGGGTCTGCGCGGAAGCGACGCGGAGGCGGCCCGCGAGACTCTCGCCGCAGTCTTCCTCGACGGCGACTACGACGACTCTGTGTATTTCCGCGGCTGGGCGACTGAGTCCGACGTGGTGGTCGCCGCGGACGGCGGCGCTCGCTTCCTGCTCGAGCAGGGGATCCGCCCCGATGTGGTGGTGGGCGACTTCGACTCGCTGCCGGCGGACGATGTGGAGCGTCTCGAAGCGGCGGGCGTCGAGCTGCTTCGCCACCCCGTGCGCAAGGACCGCACCGACGGGGAGATGGCCGCGGACGAGGCGCTGCGCCGCGGCGCCCGCGAGCTGGTGCTCGCGGGCGCCCTCGGTGCCCTCGATCACACCCTCGGCCACCTGGCCATCCTGCAGCGCCTGGCGACGCGCGGCGTGGCCGCGCGCCTGGCGGCGCCGCGGCTCACGGTGCGCGTGCTCGCGGCGCCCGGTGAAGCGCGGCTCGACGCACCGACCGCGACGCGCGTCTCCGTCGTGCCACTGCAGGGCGACGCGCTGGTCTCCCTGCAAGGATTCGACTATGCGCTCGACCGCGGCGTGCTGCCGCGGGACGCATGCCTGGGCCTGGGCAATGCCGTGGTCGCAGCGGCGCGCATCGTGGTCCATGAGGGCGTGGTAGGGGTGCTCGTCGAGGACGGTGACGAGGCCTTTGGCGGCGCGCGACGCAGCGGCCGGTCCGCGATGTCCTGATGCGTGGCCCGTCCGCCTGGCGGGTGGCGGCCGTGGCTTGCGCCGTGGCGATCGTCGTCTCTGGGGTCTTGCCGACCCAGGGCGTCGTCCATGCCATCGCCGAGGGTCGGGACGACCTGCTCACCTCGGCGGGGCACTTCGCCTCGTACGCCGTTCTCGCGTTTGTGCTCGCCGTGGCCCTCGATGACTGGCGAATCAGCCGCCGCGCGATGCTGGGCACAGCAGTGCTCGCCGTTTCCTTGGGGGTTGTGATCGAGCTGGTGCAGGCGCCGCTGCCTTACCGCGACTGCCAGTTCGGTGACGCGCTCGTCGATGCCGCCGGCGTCGCGCTGGGCCTTGTGGTCTTCAGTGCCGCGGCGCGGGCGCGGGGGCGGCGACCACGATGGCGTCGCGGATGATGCTCGCCGCGACGTCCTCCGCGGGGACGTCATAGACTCGTTGCATGACCAGATCGCGCAGGGCGGTGACGCGGCTCTTGCGAGTCCCTGTCGGGTCGCGGTCCACGCGGCTCCTGGAATCCTGTCGGCTCACTGGGCGCCTCCCGTTTGACCTCTCCCGCCCAAGAGAATCGGGTCGCGTGGCCGCAGAGTTTACTAAGATGCGTAAGCAGATGAGACTGCACTAGCACTGGAGACCCACGTGATCAGCATCCACGAAGCCATCGACACCGTGATCGGCGCCGTGCGCCCGCTGCCGGCTGAAGAGATACCGCTCCTCGCGGCGCTTGGCCGCGCCACGGCGGCCGAGATCGTCTCGCCCGACGACGTACCTTCGTTCGACAACTCGGCCATGGACGGCTACGCGGTCCGCGGCGCCGAGCTCGAGGCCGGCCGCCGCGAGTTCCGCGTGGTCGTGGACATACCCGCCGGTCGCTGGGTCGGCGACCAGGTCGGCGCCGGTGAGGCCGCCAAGATCATGACCGGCGCTCCGCTGCCGCCCGGAGTCGACACCGTGGTGCAAGTGGAGTACACGGAGCAGCGCGGCGAGACGCTGGTCGTCCGGGAGCCGGTGCAACCGGGCGCCAACGTGCGCCGCGCCGCCGAGGACGTCGCCGTCGGCGACGTCCTCTTCCCGCGCGGTACTCGGCTCGGCCCGGCCGAGATCGGCCTGCTGGCGTCTGTGAGCTGCCAGGAAGTCGCCGTGGCCCGTCGTCCGCGGGTCGCCATCCTCGCCACCGGCAGCGAACTCAGGCTGCCCGGCGCGCCGCTGGCCCCCGGGCAGATCCGCAACTCGAACTCGTTCACGGCCTACGGCCAGGTGCTGGCTGCCGGAGGCGAGCCCGTGCTGCTCGGCATCGCGCGGGACGACCTCGACGAAACACGGCGGCTTCTTGCCGACGGGCTCGAGCACGACGTCGTGATCACCTCCGGCGGCGTCTCCGTCGGCGAGTTCGACTTCGTCAAGCAGGTGCAGGACGAGCTCGGCGTGGAGCGACATTTCTGGGGCGTTGCCACGAAGCCGGGCAAGCCACTGGCCTTCGGAACACGCGGCGACACTCTCGTGTTCGGCGTGCCCGGCAACCCCGTGGCGGCGATGGTCAGCTTTGAGATGTACGTGCGGCCGGCCCTCCTCGCCTTGCAGGGCAGATCCGACCTCTACCGGCCCTACGTCTTCGCCGCCGCGGAGGAGCCCGTCCAGCGCTCGCGCGGGCGCACCGAGGCGCGCCGTTGCCGGCTCCTGCATCGGGGGCGCAGTTTGGGCTTCACTACCACCGGGCCCCAGGGTTCGGGCATCTTGCGCTCCATGGCCTTGGCGGATGGGCTGGCCTTCGTGCCGCCGGAGTTCCCCGGCGCGGAGGCCGGGGCCGAATTCATGGTCATGATGCTCGAAGGCAGCGCCACGGAGCGCCCGCCGTTCCCCGGTGGGCCGGTGGCGCCCGCCGTGAACTCATGAGAGCCCCGCGGCCGGGACGCCAGGAGCGTCAAGCGCGCCCTACCGTAGAGCCGTGGAGGTCTTCTTCAGAGGCGTAGCGCGCTTGAGCACGGCCCAGACGATCAAGCGATGGCTGGCGCTGTAGGGCGGCGTGCAGGTCGTGAGCACCAGCCCGAAGCCGCGGTCGCGAAGCACGCTAACGTTGTCCGGCAGGACTACGGTCGTCTTCGCGACCTCGTAACGGAACCGGGCGTACGGCGTATCCAGGAAGATGCGGTCGCCACGCTTCAGCCGATCGAGCTTGTAGAAGGGCGCGCCGTAGGTCGTACGGTGGCCGGCGACGGCAAACGGCTCGCCGGCTCCCGGCAGAGGCGTGAGGCCGTAGTGCACCGGGCCGTTGCGCAGCAGGCCGCGGTCGGCGTTGGGGTCGAGGCTTGCGGAGCCGCGGGCGCCCTGCTGCACGAGACGATCAACGTCGATGAGGGGGATCCGCAGTCGTCCGATCGGGTCGCCCGTCTTCAGCCGATCTCCGTAGAGCACCGCCAAGCGGCGCACGATCTCCGCCGAGGGGAGATCTCGCGGGCGCGCGGCGGCGTTGGCCGCCGCCATCGTTGAAAAGGCAGCGCTCTGGTCCCGGTAGGTAGCATCGAGCCGGCTCTGCTGCACCTGGGCATAGCCGGCCGACCAGAACGGGTAGGCGAGCACGAGTCCGCCGGCGATCAGAAGAATGTCGGCCAGCCGGCGCACCCAACGGCTCTGGCCGGGACGAGCCGCGGCGCCCGCTGTTTCCTTGTCCGTTGCTCCCATGCAAGCATGGTACCCGTCGCTCCCGAACCCGACAAACTTGTCCCCATGGTCTCCTATCTCGACGGCGCCCCGCGCTGGTCCTCGCGCCCGGCGACGCGACCGTCGACACGGCCGCTCTCCCACGAGCACGAGGCGTCCGTGACGTTGCGTTCGTACGCGGCCGGGATGTGCTGGAACTGACCAAATAGAGCCTCGGCGCCGTGTCCCTTGCGGGCTGAGCACGTCGCTGCCGGCGGTCGCCGATCCGCGTGTCTTCGTGCCTGAGGTGGTGTACTGTGGCGGCGGCACGACCACGACCATGCTCAAGATCCGCAGCGCCGACCTCGCTGCGCAGCTCAAGCCCCCGCTGGCGGCCGTCGCCGTCGCAGCGGCGACGCGCACGAAGTGGAGACCCGGAGATGACGAACGCCCTCACTCACACCATCGGCACGGCGGGCCGTCTTGCGATCCTTTCGCGGGAGGAGCTCGAAAAGCTCGACGCCGCGGCGCTCGAGGTGCTGGCCGAGGTGGGCGTGTCGATCCCGTCAGAGAAGGCGCGCGTCGCGCTCGCCCTCCAAGGGGCGGCCGTGGACGACGCGCGCGTCAGGTTGCAGCCTGAGCTCGTACGACGCCTGGTCGCCCTGGCGCCGCCGAGGATGACCCTCGGCGCCAGGGCCGCGGCGCCACTACTCACCGGCGAGCGCTCTCTGGTCACCACCGACGGCTGCTGCGTCGAGATCTACGACCTCGAGAACGGCGAGAAACGCGGCACCAACGCGGACGACGTGGCGACCATATCGCGGGTGGTGGACGCCATGCCCGAGGTCGACTTCTGCTGGCCGGCGGTGAGTGCCCAGGACCGCCCTGCGGACGTGCGCGGCCTGCACGAGCTCTACCTGGCCATCGCCAACACCGGCAAGCATGTGCAGACCGTGACCGTCGTCGAGCCGGAGCTCGCGGAGGTCGC
>JADGPQ010000147.1 GCA_017882325.1 Thermoleophilia bacterium | reverse complement strand
GCGAAGCCGATGCCGAGAGCCCCGCGCCAGCGCAGGTCCTCGACGCCTTTGCGCTGTGGGGAACGCGCATCGATGATCCAGATGATGGCGCCGAAGACGATCATCAGCACGGCGATCAACCAGGGCTTGCCGAGCCAGTTTTCGACGACCTTCTCGAAGGCCACGCCGAGGACGCCTGCCGGGATCGTCGAGAGCAGCAGCAGCCAGGCGAGCCGCTCGCCTGGCGTCTCGATGCGGCGCCGGGCGACGCTGTGGAAGAAGTCGCGCAGGATGCGACCGATCTCGCCCCAGTAGTACGCCAGCACGGCGAAGAAGGTCCCCAGGTGAAGTGCCACGTCGAAGGTCTTGTTCAGTTCGGGGTGGGCGAGAAAGAAGTCCCAATGCAGCAACCAGGGGACGATGATCAGGTGGCCCGAGCTGGAGATCGGCACGAACTCGCAGATCCCCTGCACGATCCCCAGGACGATCGCTTGAACAATGGTCACAGCATCCCTCCCCGCATCAGTCCGACCGCCGCTACCTAGACGAGCACATCCTTGCGGCGGAACACGTACCAGGCAGCGAGTAGAAGTCCCACCGTGTAGCCCGCAAACACGAGAACGCCCTTGAGGATCGGACTCCACTCGACGGGTTGGCTGAAGAGGCTCTGCCAGGCGTCGACACGGCTGGTGAACAGGTAGGGCTTGAGGAAGTCGAAGTAGCTGAAGGCGCCGAGGATGTTCATGACGATCACGACCACGAGCGCGCCGATGGCCGCCGTGAGACTCGAGTTGGTGAAGGTCGCGAACAGGAGTGCCAGGGAGAGGACGCAGATCACTCCGGCCAGCACGTACAGGTAGGAGAGCGCGGTCAGCCACAGGCCGTGAGCCACACTGATCGTCTGGCCGGAGAGTAGCGTCGGCGCGTGCACGCCGAAGGCGAGGCCGCCCGCCGCGATGGCGCCGACGGCCACGATCGCCAAGCCGATGGCGACGTAGATCACAGCGACGCCCCACTTCGAGAGGATCACGCCGCCACGGCTGATCGAGTGCATGAGCCAGGTCTTGAGGGTGCCCGTCTCGGCCTCGCCGGCGAGCTGGTAGCTGCCGACCATCGAGGCGAGCAGGGGCAGGAGGAAAGCGGACAGCAGCACGATGGCCGCCACGGGCATGAGGAGGCCGTTGTGGGCCGCCAGCGTGACGAGCCCTCCGGGGCCGTTGTCGTGAGGGTGATGGTTGCGCGAGGAGAGGTAGATGGCCAACGTCATCAGCAGGGGTACGACGAGCAGGCCGGCCCAGCCGACGTAGCTGCGCCGCTGCGCGAAGAGCTTGTTGAGCTCCAGGCGGAGGAGCCTCATCGGGACGCACCTCCCGTGGTGTTGGAAGCTCTGCTGGCATCGACGTCTGAACTCTGCGTGAGGCCGAGGAAGTAGTCCTCGAGGCCCTGTTCGTGCGCGGGGATCACGGCGTCGACGCCGATTTCGGCCGCGACCAGTTGCTTCACAAGCTCGCGCACAGAGCCGTCGTTCGCCTCGACCACCAGGTACTCCTCGTCGAGGCGCACCTGCTGCGCGCCGAGCAGCGCGGCGATGACCTCGCGGGCTCGGCTCTGGTCGGAGGTCAACACCTTGACCGCCTGGTGCTCCGGGCGCAGCTCGCTGACCGGGCCCTCCACCACGACCCGCCCCCTGTCGATGATCGCGGCGCGGTTACAGACTTGCTCGACCTCGTTCAGCAAGTGCGAGGAGAGGAACACGGTCGTGCCGCCGGCGCCGAGCTCGCGCACGAGCTCGCGCACGTCCTTCATCCCCTGCGGGTCGAGGCCGCTCGTGGGCTCGTCAAGGATCACGAGCTCGGGCTCGTTGATGAGCGCGTTGGCGATGCCGAGGCGCTGCTTCATGCCGTGCGAGTAGTCGCCGACCTTGGAGTCGGCGCGCTCGCGCAATCCGACGATATCGAGGACCTCGCTGATGCGCGCTTCCTCGATCTTGCCGTTGAGGCTGCCCATCAGGCGCAGGTTGCGGCGGGCGCTCATGTTGGCGTAGAAGGCCGGTACCTCGACGAAGCCGCCGATGTGGCGCAGGGCCTCTTCTTTGTCGCGCGGCACCTGATGGTCGAGTACCTCGGCGTAGCCGCTGGTCGGGTAGATGAGGCCGACGATCATGCGGATCGTCGTGGTCTTGCCGGCGCCGTTGGGTCCCAGAAAGCCGAAGACGTCGCCGCGCCGCACGGAGAGGCTGAGGTGGTCGACGGCGAGCGTGTTCCCGAAGCTCTTCGTGAGCTCGTGGGTGGCGAGCACGACCGGCGGCGGATCCTCCGCCACGGCTGCCATCCCGCCGGCGCGGACTCGGTCAGGGATCGTTGTCAAGTGTCGGCCTCCTGTCATCGATCACGGTCGCGGGAAGGCGCGGCGTGACGTCATCGGCGTGATGTGTTCGGCCACCTTAGCCGGGGACGCATAAGGTGAGCGTAAGGCGCTCGCTGGCCCCTTCGTCGCGGGCACCTTACGCTCTCCCTACATTCACGGTGCGAGAATCGCTTGCCGGCCGGGGTCCGGATGCGCAGTCCCCTGATGCCGGGCGACTTGAGGTAGGTGCGGTGCGCGTACTCATCATCGAAGACGAGGAAGCCCTTGCCAGCGCGATCGCGCGTGGCCTGCGGCAGCAGGGCATGGCCGTGGACCTGGCCTTTGACGGCCTCAGCGGCCTCGAGAAGGCAAGCGTCAACGACTACGACGTGGTCATCCTCGACCGCAACCTGCCCGAGATGCACGGCGACGAGGTCTGCCGGCGGCTCTCCGCCTCCGGCGCCAGCGTGCGCATCCTGATGCTCACCGCGGCGCGCGGGCTGCGCGACCGGGTCGCCGGGCTCGACCTCGGCGCGGACGACTATCTCGGCAAACCCTTCGCCTTCGACGAGCTCGTGGCCCGCCTGAGGGCCCTGGCGCGACGCGCCGGCCCAGCCCACCCGCCAACGCTCCACCGTAGCGACATCGAGCTCGATCCAGCCACCCGCCACGCGCACCGCGGCGACCGTGAGCTCGAGCTCACCAATAAGGAGTTCGGCGTGCTCGAAGTACTCTTGGCCGCCGACGGCGGCGTCGTCTCGGCCGAGGAGCTCCTCGAGAAGGTGTGGGACGAGAACACCGACCCCTTCAGCAACGTCGTGCGCGTCACCATGATGACGTTGCGCAGGAAGCTCGGTGAGCCGCCGCTCATCGACACGCTGCCCGGCGCGGGGTACAGGCTGTGGTGAAGCGCCGTCCCAGCTTGCGCCTGCGCCTCACGGTGTCGTACGGGGCCCTGTTCTTCGTGGTCGGCTTCTTGCTGCTCGCGCTCGGTTACCTGCTCTTGCGCCAGGTTGCTATCAGGGATCCCGGCGAACTGGCGAACCGCACCGCCCGTGAGCTTCATCTCTCGCACACCTATCTGCAGCAGCACATCTCGTCGCCATCCGGAGGCCAGCAGACGGTCGGTGCCTTCATGCGGCAAGTCCAGGACCAGGTCATCTCGGAAGTGCTCCGCGCCCTGATCGGCGTGACCTTTTGGGCCCTGGCTGTCGCCACCCTCGTCTCGGTCGTGGCCGGTTGGTGGATGGCCGGTCGCATGCTGCGGCCGGTGCAGGAGATCTCCGCCGTGGCCCGCCGGCTGTCGGCCAGTACCCTGCACGAACGCATCGACCTGAAAGGGCCCAAGGACGAGCTCCGGCAGCTGGCCGACACCTTCGATGCCATGCTCGGCCGCCTCGAGGCAGCCTTCGTCGCCCAGCGTGAGTTCGTCTCCAACGCCTCGCACGAGCTGCGCACGCCCTTGGCAATCATGCGCACCGAGCTCGATGTCACGCTCGCTGACCCGGCGACGAGCGCCGATGATCTGCGCCACATGGCAGAGACGATCCGCAGCGCCATCGCCCGCAGCGAGGACGTGATCGACAAGCTTCTGGTGCTGGCTGAGAGTGAGGACCTTGTCGAGCACGACGCCGTGGACTTGGCGCGCGTGGCCGAGGGCGTCGTCGAGCACCACGCTCGAGCAGCCGACGCGCGAGGGCTCAAGTTCCAGGTCAGCGCTCAGCCGTCGTCTGTTCTCGGCGATGAAGCTCTCCTGGAGCGCCTCGCCGACAACCTCGTCGACAATGCCGTGCGCTACGCCTTACCGGGCAGTGTCATCGAGGTGGCCGTGGGCACGGATGAGGGCGACCACGTGGTGCTGCGCGTGGCGAACGATGGTGACGTCATCAGCCCCGATGAGGTGCCGCGACTCTTCGAGCGCTTCTACCGGCGAGGCACGTCGCGCAGCAGGCACACCGGCGGGTCCGGGCTGGGACTCGCGATCGTGGCCGCCGTGGCCCAGGTGCACGGCGGCAGGGTCTCGGGTGAGGCACCTCCCAACGGCGGCCTAGTCGTGACCGTGACTCTGCCCGGCTCGACAGCACCTCTCGACCCTTCAAGGACGCCCTCGGCCTGAGCGCCCAACGACGGCTGCCCCCTGGCCGTCGGGACCTGACTGCAGTACGGTGCGCCCCCACCGAGTCGGCGTCCCATCCCCCTTTCTCGACCAAGCCGGACGACGTACGTCTCGCGATCTCGCCGGAGCTGCAGAACTGGGCTTCGCGGTCGGCGCGATCGTCATCTTGGGCCGACGCCGCGCCCCGGCGGTCTGAACGGCCTGCGCCGTCTCGGGGAAGTACCCGTCGCCAGTCGCGCGCTCCTGTGCTCTGACGTGGGCATGTCGACGCATCCCGAAGGCGCACGCACCGCCGCTTGCGTCAGTCTCGCCCGGCGTGGAGACCAGAAGCATGCTGGAGAGGCAACGGCGCTCGGTAGGCGACGTCAGCTTTCGCCCCGCTGAGGTAGCCGTTGGCCACGAGCTGGTCGAGGACGTGGCGCTGTCGCTGCTTGCCTGTCCCGTAGTGCTGAAACGGATCGTAGGCCGACGGCGCCTGCAGCAAACCAGCGAGCATGGCCGCCTCGGACCAGTCGAGGTGACGAGGATCGACCCCGAAGTAGCCGCGCGCCGCCGCCACGTCGCCCCAGTAGCCGTTCCCGTAGTACCCGGCGTTGAGGTACATGCTCAGGACTCGCGCCCGAGAGTAGCTCATCGAGAGCTTCACCCCGAGCCCGACTTCCTCCAGCTTTGCCCCGAATCCGCTCCCTCTGCCATAGAGCTGTTTGGCCAGCTGCTGGGCGATGGTGCTGCCGCCCGGGTCGCCGCCGCCGTGCAGACTCGCCACGGCCGCTCGGCCCATCCCGTCCAGAACGTTCACCGCGACGTTCGAGAAGAAGTGCTCGTCCTCGACGGCGACGACCGCGTCAGCCAGCTTGGAAGGGACCGGCGGCGTGCCGATCGTGCCGTGGTGTGCCTTGACGATAGCCGCCACCTTCATTTGAGCATCGCTGACACTGGGCAAGGCCAGTTCGTACGCCGCCCCGGCCAGCAGCGCGATCAGCAGCAGCGCGATGAGCGCGGCTACCCCGGCACGCGCGACCCGCACCAAGCGGCGCCTTCGACTGCGTGGTCGCGACGTGGCCGTCATCGACTCTGACACTCCTCCACGGTGACAAACCCTCAGTGGCCGCTGGCGATGAACCGCAGGGCGCGCGCCAAAACCTGGTCAGTGCCTGCCGCAGCGTGCTGCGCGACCACCATGGACGGTTCGATGCCCTTGTGGTTGATGTTGCGGCCGAGCGGTGTGCGGTACGAGGCGATCGTGATCTTGAGCTCCGCCCCGCCAGCCAAGGGCATGACGGTCTGCACGACCCCTTTGCCGAACGTCCTGGTGCCGATGACGGTGCCCCGCCTGTAGTCCTGCAGGGCGCCGGTGACGATCTCGGAGGCACTCGCCGTGTTGCCGTTGACGAGGACGACGAGGGGCAGGCTGGTCGGCGAGCCACCGGTAGTCTTGGCGACCTCTTTGGCGGAGTGCAGGCCCTGCATGCTCACCACCACCTTTCCGGCCGGCAGGAAGTCGCTCGCCACGCTGGCCGCCTCGCTGACGAGGCCGCCGCCGTTGTCACGCAGGTCGAAGACGATCCACCGGGCGCCGCGCTTCTGCAGGGCGGCGATCGCGCTCTGGACTCGCGTGCCCGCGCCGTGGGCAAAGGCGCTCAGCGCCACGTAGCCGACCTTCGTGCCGTGCTCGTTCAGCAACCGCGAGGTCGTCAGTGGCAGAGAGATGGAGCGCCGCGTGAGCGTGAGGTCTACCCGCTGCGGCGCTGCCTTCCGTTGCAGCTGCAGGTCGACGGTGCTGCCCGCGGGGCCGGCGATGCGCGCCACGCTCGCACTCACGGGCTTGCCGGCCGTTGGCACGCTGTCGACGGTCACGATCACCTCGCCGGGGATGATCTTCGCCTGAGCCGCGGGTGAACCGGGAAAGACCTCCGTCACGGTCAGGCGGCCGCCCTTCAGTGCGACGGCTGTGCCGATGCCGCTGTAGGTGCCGCTCAGCTCCTGGCCGAACTGCTTGGCCTGCTGTGGCGAGAAGTACACCGTGTAGGGGTCGTGCAGCGAGGCGAGCAGCGCCGCGATGCCCGACTGGCCGAGCTTCGCGACGTCGACTGGCTTGTAGTAGCTACGCTGCAGGTCCGTAAGGACCTGCCGGTACCGGTCGGCCTGGCCCTGAGCGGACGAGGTTGAGGCTGCGCGATCCAGCCCCTTGGCGAGGGCAAAGCCTGCCAAGAAGGCGAGGACGAGGATCGCGACAGCGGCGAGGAATCTCTTCGAGGTACGCATACGCCGGAATAGTACCCATTCGCGCCCAGCGCCAGTGCCTCGGCGCCGATCCGTGACCCGCTCGCGGTCGATCGGCCTGCCTTCACTGACACGGCGACAGTCAAGCGGACTCCAAGCTCACGTCCTTGTGTGGCGATCCGATACACCGACGGCAAGCGGAGAGGCGGATGAGTGAACGGCGACGCTGCACTGGCCTCGGCGGCACAGGTTCAGGTGACGTGTGCGCCGCTCGGAATGTGCGAGTTTCGTGCTACTTCTCATCGATCGCAGCAGGCGTCCGCAGTGAGCGGTTCTCGGGACAAGGCCCACGGTTCACAAGGCCGGCCTCCCCGAATCGCTCGTGGGCGCGACGCCAGTTGTAGTAGCACTGGCGTGAGATCCCGAAGTGGCGGCAGGTCCTGGCCACGTTGCCGCAGTCCTCGGCGTACTCAAGCACCTGCAACTTGCGCTTGATGTCACGCTTACTCTGAGTCATCCGCACGACCTCTCTCTCGACGAAGAGCAAGTACTCTACCGTCAAGCAAAGTCGGGAATGCCAGACACTCGCCCGGGAGCCTCTCCTCGATCCCGGCGCAGATGCGCGAGATGGCCAAGCTGGTGCGCGCCGGCAAGGTACGCGCCGTCGGCGTCTCCAACTTCTCGGCTGGCCAGATGATGCGGGCCGCGGCGGCCTTGCAGGCTGAAGGACTAGTGCTCGCGACCAACCAGGTACGCATCAACCTGCTCGACCGCCGCGTCGAGTCCAACGGCGTGCTCGCCGCCGCGAAGGGTCTGGGGGTCACGC
>JADGPQ010000146.1 GCA_017882325.1 Thermoleophilia bacterium | reverse complement strand
GACGGTGGAGGGCTGGGGCCTCGTGCGGCATGACCATGTGCAGTGTGCATTGGGTCCCGCGCGGCTGGCCACGGCCGTGAGCCAGACCGTTCGGCGCCCGGTTTGCCGCTCGTCGGTCGTGGCGCTATTCTCTTACGCACAATCGGGCAGCGGGTGCTGCTCCCGAGAGGCGCGAGGCTCAGAAGCGGAGCGCCCCTACGCCGATCCGGAAGACCATCGTCTAAGCCGCGTGCGGACCAAGATGCCTCCCCCCTGAAGATGGACTAGTGAGAGCCCAGGACTGTCGCCTCGAGAACACATGTTCTCGGTGAGCCCGCCTCCGCGCGACCGGGGGCGCGGTGGCGCGAAGACAAGGACGAGACCGCCATTCTGTGACCGGTCGCGCACGCGGCTGACGCACAGAACCCGAAGAACCGCGAGGAGCACATGCACACAGGCACTCGCAGCAGCCCCGTCTTTCAAGATGGCGAGATGAGGGAGATCGCTCGCCGCGCGAATGGCATCGCGGCCAACGTCGCATCGGTCATCCTCGGCAAGGAAGAGGTCATTCAGGCCTGCGTCGTCGCCTTGCTCGCCGGCGGCCACATCATCATCGAGGACTACCCGGGTGTCGGCAAGACGCTGCTCGCCAAGGCCCTCGCCCGCTCTGTCAGCTGTCGCTTCGCCCGCATCCAGTTCACTCCCGATCTCCTCCCGAGCGACGTCACGGGTGTGAGCGTCTTCAACCAGAAGACCGCCGGCTTCGAGTTCCGCCCTGGGCCGATCTTCGCCAATATCGTCCTCGCCGACGAGATCAACCGCTCGTCCCCGAAGACTCAGGCGAGCTTGCTTGAATGTATGGAAGAGCGACAGGCGACGATCGACAACGTTGCGCACGCGATCGTCGCCCCATTCATGATCATCGCAACTCAGAACCCCATCGAGTATGAGGGTACGTACCCGTTGCCCGAGGCTCAGCTCGACCGCTTCATGATGCGTTTGAGCCTCGGGTATCCTTCACGCGCCGCCGAAGAGGCGATACTGGACTCGCAGACGTCTGGTGACCCGTTCTCCGAACTCGGTCCGGTCCTCGATGCGGCCGAGGTGCACGCCATGCAGGAGGCGGTGAGCCTCGTCAAGGTCACGGCCCCGCTTCGCCACTACGTAGTGGACCTGCTCACCGCCACTCGCGTGAGCCGGGACATCTACCTTGGCGCGAGCCCTCGCGCCGGCATCGCGCTCCTGCGGGCCGCCAAGGCGCTGGCCATACTCCGCGGGCGAGATTTCGTCGTGCCGCAGGATGTCAAGGATCTCGCTGTGCGAGTGCTCAGCCACCGGATCATCCTCTCGCCAGACGCCTCTGTGGACGGGCATGCCGAAGAGGCCGTAGTCGCTCGACTTCTCGAGACCGTCCCGATCCCTGGGCCGGGACGATGACGCGGCCTACCGCCCGGGGGACGGCGCTCCTCGCCGTGGCTGTCGCCACTTACTTGGCTGCCCGGATCGTCGGCACATGGGAGCTCTACTTCATGGCCTTCGCGTTCCTTGCCGCTGTTGGCGTCTGCTGGGCGTTGGTGCTCGCGACCGCACCGCATCTCCACGTCGTTCGCACCGTCACTCCCGGACGGCCGGTCGCCGGTGATCCGGTCGTGCTTTCGTTTCGCGTGAGGAACGGCTCGCTCGTTCCGGGGCTCCAGGTCACGCTGGTCGACGCCACCGGCGAGCTGGGTGGTCGCGATTGCTTCATCGAGGTCGAGAGCTTGGGGTCGCGGTCCGAGCGAGTGGCCAAGTCGGGGCCGTGGCTCGCGCGGCGTGGCATCCACCGCCTCCCAGCGCTGATGACCGTGGCCGAGGACCCGCTGGGCCTCGTACGAGCCCGGCGTCGTCTTGGCAACACCTTCGGCCTCACCGTCTCCCCGCGGCTTGCGCATCTGTCCTCCTGCGCTCTCTACGCCGGCATGGGCACCCGCCGCGCAGGTCGCAGGCGCCGACTGCCGACGGTGGATGCGTCAGAGTTCCGCGGTATCCGGCCTCACAACCCCGGGGAACCGCTGAACCGTGTGGATTGGAAGGCCACGGCCAAGACGGGCAGCTTGATGCTGCGGGAGATGGAGGACGCGACGGACGGTGGCGTGGCGGTGCTTCTCAACGGAGCGGCTCCGTGCGTCTTCGGCGAGCCCCCCGAGACCAACTTCGAGGTGGCCGTCCAAGCCGCTGGATCGATAGCCGACTACGCGCTCCGATCCGGTCACCCGGTCACCCTGCTGCTGCCCGAGAACGAGTGGCGGCCGATCCGCCTCTCGCCGGACGCAGAGAGCCGGCGTCGGCTGCTCGCGATCCTGGCCGGGGCGACTCCGCGCGGCTTGTCCCAGTTGGGCCCCTCCCTTCGGGCGCTCGTTGCCAACACCCGGCTGAGTGCACGGACGCAGAGCCTGACCCTCGTTGTCTTGTCTCTCGACCGAGGACTTGTGCGTGCTCTGGTCGCGCTGCAAGAGGAGGGGTCGCATGTTTCTGTCGTTCACGTCGCAGACGGCCCGCTCGCGGGCCCCGCCTCCACGGCCGAGAGCCTGAACCTGAGGCAAGCCCTCTCGGCCGCGGGCGTCCACTACCTGGCTGTGCGCCGAGGCGACGATCTGTGCGCGGCCCTGTCGATCCGGCCCGAAAGCCACCACGCTCGCGCACGATGAAGAGTTCGCGGAAACTGCTCTACTTCGTCAGCTTCGTCGGCCTGGCCGCTACGGGTGCCGTCGCGATCGATCGCATCGGCAGCCGCAGCATCGCCCCGCTGCTCCTGGCGACGGTCCTTGCCGCAGCTCTGGCGGGCGCACCCGGGCTCATACATCGGCGCGCTTGGCCCGTCGCCCTCGTGCTGCTCCCGCTCGGAGCGTACCTGCTGCTGCGCACGCAGCTGCCGATCCCGTCGCACGTCCACGGAGTCGCGCAGCAGGTCGGTTTCTATCTCGAGCAGCTACGATCGGGCGCGCGGACGTACGCTCGCGACGAATTCCCTTTGGACTTCGCTGCGGGGACCAACGTCGGGATCCTCTTGTTGCTGGCCGTCTACGTGGCGATGGGGCTGGCCGCTTTCATGGCTTTGAGCTTGCGCAAGGCGCTGCCCGCCATCGTGATCGTCCTCGTGGTGCTGGGATTCGGCCTCACGATCGACGACGCGGCGAGGCTAGTCTGGGCGCCGCTCGCCTTTCTCCTGCTGGCCGGCTGCATGCTCGTGCTCTCGCGCTCGCTCCGGCGCGAGCGTTGGCGAGCGACGGACGCGCTGGCGGGCGCCGCGACCGCGACGATCGCGGCGCTGCTCGCCCTCTCCCTGCTCGGGGCTACGTCGGTGGCGGCGAGCAAGCCGTTGCGGGACTGGCGCACGTGGGAGATTGCCGCCGCCGACAACGCGCGTCTCGGCTTCGACTGGATGGAGAACTACCCGCGCCTTCTGAATCCGACGACCAACGCGCGGGTCATGCGCGTCAGGTCGCCCGTCGCCTCGTACTGGCGGGCGAACACCCTCGCCAGTTTCGACGGGACGACCTGGTTCAGTGGCGCTTCGTACAGTGACGAGCTCGCGCCCCAACCGGCGTCCGGCTCCTACGTCTACCCGGTGCCGCTCAGTTACGCCGAACCCCCCGGCAAGCTCGTCACGGAGTCCTTCGAGGTCGTGTCGACGTACACGGACCATCTCTTCACCGGGGGCTCACCCAGGTCGTTGCTCATCGCTCATCCGGTGTCGCTGCGGGTGACCGATGCGCACGCCCTTCGCGTCGACCAGCCGCTCGGCCCGACGCTGGACTACTCGATCACCGCGGTCATCCCACAACTGAAGCCCACGGACCTCCTCAATCGCGGCCGCGACTACCCCGCAGACATCCTCGGCCAGGACACTTCGCTGCCGTTCCCGGCGCGGTCGAAACTGGCGGGCCCCGCGCCCGAGACCGCGTGGCGCATCGCGATTACCCACAGGCCCGCCTATGGTGAATGGCTTGGCCTCTACCAGCTGAACCAGGACATCGTCGGCACGACGACGGATCCCTACCGGATCGCCCTGGAGGTCGAGCAGTACCTGCGCTCACGCTTCGTGTACTCCCTCGCGCCGCCGCGCACCGCCTACCGGTCGCCCTACGCGGCGTTCCTCTTCCGAACGAAGACCGGATACTGCCAGCACTTCGCCGGCGCCATGGCCGTGCTTCTTCGCTTCAACGGCGTCCCCGCCCGGGTGGCGGTCGGGTTCTCGGCCGGCAAGCAGACCAAGGACGGCACGTTCATTGTGATGAGGAACGACGCCCACGCCTGGGTCGAGGCGTACTTCCCGGGCGTCGGCTGGGTGCCGTTCGATCCCACTCCCGGCCGCATGATCCCCGGCGTCGGCGCCTCGTCCGCGAGCGCCGGCTTCGTCGACCCCTCCGCCGCTGGCGGCGCCCGCGCCGCCGGCAGCTCGGGCGCTGCCGGTGTGTCGGCCGACCCGACGCGCGATGCCCGTGGCGTGAGGGAGAACCGGGATGCCGTTAGGGGCGGCGCCAGCGCGGGAACGCCGGAGCCTTTCGGGACCGCTGCTTGGCTCCCCCTGAGCGCCGCTCTCGCGCTCGTGCTCGTCGCCTGGCCTCTGGGCCGCGCCGTGCACCGCCGACGCGGTCTGCGTCGGGGAACCTACACCGGGCGCCTCCAGGCGTCGCTGGCGCTCGTCTACATCGATCTGAAGGACTACGGCGTCGACGTGCCGCGCTCGCAAACGCTCGACGAGACCGTGCGTTTTCTGAGGGGCCACCTGGACCTCGACGCCGGCGCGCTGGTGGACCGCGTCCAGGCGGTGCTCTTCGGTAGCCGGGCGGCGACAGAGGAGGACCTCGCCGACCTCGCCGCTCTACGACGCGAGCTGAAGCGCAGAATGCGGGCGCGAAGGGGGCGGGTGAGCGCGGTCTTGGCGCTCTACGGCCTTTCGGCCATCTCGACCGCGAAGCTCTGAGGACAAGCGCCGGCCGCCGGTTCACGAGCGCCGCAACCTCATGGACGCAACTGACAGAGACGACGACGACCGCTTACCGTCTGGCTATCGCGTCGGCTGCGTCTGAATCGTCTCTTGCGTCTGCATGGCCGTGCGAGCTACGCGAGCGAAGCGACGGAACTGAAAGGAGTGACGCTGAGCGTCCGCGCGGCTTCACCTTTGCCTGCCGCCGGCACAACCTTCCTCAACGTCAACGCAACACGCCTTTCATATTCGCGTCGCAGAATGCGGACAAGCCATACAACGGCAATGACGGCTGCCCCCTCGGCCGTCGGGACCTGACTGCAGTACGGTGCGCCCCCACCGAGTCGGAGTCCCATTTGCCCGGGCGGTTTACCTCCTGCGCCCGGGTGCCGCTGGCCCCACATGGGCCGCTACGACTGACCCACAGTCGTCGCGGCCCATCCCCACTTTCTGGACTCGTGCAGCGCGGCACATCTGTGAGCGGACGCGTCCTTCCGCGCCACGCTGGCGTCTCCACACCAAGCGAATTCGACAGCGTGCCAATTGTCAGCCTTTGTGTCTCCCCATGTGTTCCAGTAACGTAGCCGGGCGACGTGATTGAGGCGAAGGGACTGCGAGTGAGCGCTCACGGCTTCGGGCGCGCCATCATCGAAGTGGAGGGCCTCTCCAAACACTACGGTGATGTGCGCGCGGTGGATGATGTCAGCTTCACCGTGGCCGAGGGCGAGATCCTGGGCCTTCTGGGCCACAACGGCGCCGGCAAGACGACGACGATCCGCATGCTGACGGGGCGCGCGCGGCCAACCAGTGGGCGCGCGCTCATCGTCGGTCGCGACGTCGTGCACGAACGCGAGCACGTGAAACCGCTCATCAATCTCGTGTTCGAGGAGCAGAATCTCTACGAGCGTCAGTCGGGTCGCGAGAACCTGGAGTTGTTCGCCAAGCTCTACGGCGCGCCATCGGCTCGCGTCCCGGAGCTTCTCGAGCGCGTCGGCCTGACGGACGCCGCATCGCGCAAGGTCAGGACGTATTCCAGCGGCATGAAGCAGCGGCTGCTCATTGCGCGAGCGCTGGTGAACGATCCTCGAGTCCTGTTTCTCGACGAACCTACCAGGGGGCTCGACCCGTCATCAGCCCGTGACGTGCGCGGTATTATCCGCGACCACGCGCGCGATGGCGCCACGGTCTTTCTCACCACGCATTACATGGAAGAAGCAGATGAACTGTGCGATCGAGTCGCCTTCCTTGCCGCGGGCGCGATCGTAGCGCTCGACACGCCGCGTGAGCTGAAGCTCCGTCTCGGTGAGCGCACCGCCACTGTGCTTCTGCGAGACCGGTCGGAGCACAAGATTCGCCTCGACGACGGCGGCGACGCGGCGCGCCTCGAGGCGTGGATGGCCGCCGGCGAGGTGCTCACCGTGCATTCCCACGAGGGCACCCTCGAAGACGTCTTCGTGAATCTGGCCGGGAGACCGCTGTGAACGCCGTGCGTGTCGACGCCATCTATCGCAAGGACCTGCGCGACGCGCTGCGAGACTCGCGCCTCATCATCGCTATCCTCATGCCGCTGCTGATCGGCCTTCTTTACAGCTTCATGTTCAAGGACGACACGAAACCGACAGCCGAGCTCGGCGTGGTCGCGTCCGCATCGACGCAGCTGCCGGCCGCGCTTCAGGCGGCGACGAACGCGGCACTACAGTTGAAGGTGCAGTCCTTTGCCGATCAAGCGGCGCTGACCCAGCAGGTGCGAGACAAGAAGGTGGACGTCGGACTGATCGTCCCGAGCGGCTTCGACGGGGCTCTGAAGGGTGGCGCTTCGCCGAAGCTCACGGTGATCCTGCCGGCATCGCCGAGCTTCGGCGGTGACTACGTGGCGACGGTCCTCGACCGAGTGACGCAGTCGCTCGCGGGGCAGGTGCCAGCGGCGACCATCGCGCGAGTGATGCTCCCCGCCACGGCCGGGACCTCTGACTCGGCACTCACGGCCCTCGGCGCGCGGAAGACCTTCGTGCTCGTGGCCGTCATCCTCATGCTTGCCATGATCGCCGTCTACGCGCTCCCGGCGGTGCTCACGGAGGAGACCGAGAAACGGACCGTCGAGGCACTCACCCTGATCGCTTCCGACGCGGAGGTGATCGTCGCCAAGTCGTTGTTCGGCCTCACGTACTGCGTGATCTCCGTGCCGCTGATGCTGGCGATCACCCGGGTGGTGCCCGAGAACGTGGCACTCTTCGTCGCGGACATCGTCCTGACGTCGGTGACCCTTGTCGGACTTGGTCTGCTTCTAGGCGGGCTCATGCGCACTCAGACGCAGCTCAACACCTGGAGCACCGTCGCCCTGCTTCCCCTGATAGTCCCCGCCATCATCGTCGGGCTGCCCGTGCCTGGCTGGGTCGAAACAGTCGTGTCGGCCATCCCCACCGCGCAGACGATGCGGCTCGGGGTGAATGCCCTCGCGGGCCGCCAGCTGTTCGGCGCAGAATGGCTCTCATTTGCGATCATCCTTGGCTGGGCGGTGGCCGCCTACGGCCTCGTCTGGTGGCGTCTGTCGCGCCAGGAGGCGGCCTAGA
>JADGPQ010000145.1 GCA_017882325.1 Thermoleophilia bacterium | reverse complement strand
CATGCCGGTCATGGCGATCGTGTGCCAGAGGGGGGAGAGGCGGTCGTCGGCAACTGATTCCACGAACGCCTTGAGCTGCTCCTTCGTCCAGGTCCGCATCTCCCTGGTGCCGTTGCCCTTCTTGCGCGGCGGGTCGGCAGCGTCCAAGGGGTTTCTGGAGATGTGCCCCCAGCGCACCGCGTCCTTGCAGGCTTTGTGCAGGCAGCTGTGGACGTGGTGGATGGTCATGGCGGAGAGGCCCGTCTTGCCATCCTTGCGCCCGGTGTCGGCGAGCTTCGCGTAGAGGGCGTTGACCTGCGAGCCGCTGAGCTTCTGCAGCTTCACGCTGCCGATATGCGGCACGATGTGGCACTCGACGTGCTGTACGTAGGAGTTGTAGGTGCTGGGGCGGATGGTGGATTTGACCGCAGGCAACCATTCCTTTGTCAGGTACTCCTTGACGCTGGCCTTGGTCGGCGCCGCGTAGTCGTGCTCCTCGACCTTGACGAGCAGCTTGTTCATGGCCGCCTGGCACTCCTTCTGCGTGACGAAGCCGCTCTTGGTCTCGCGACGGCGTTCCTCGGTCTCCTTCATGGCGCTGCCGCACTTGGGGCAGGACTGCTTGGGCCGACGCTCGACCCACAGCCGCTTGTTGCAGCCCTGGCACCTCTGCGCCGCTGCCAGACCTATGTCGACGATGTACTCCCAGCTCCCGGGCTCGCCGCGCCTTCTCACGTGACCTCGCATGTTGTCCTCCAGACGCGCGTCTACTCTGCAACAGCAGCTTCGCTCTGGGCTGCGGCGCGAGCAACGAGAGCTGGCGAACCGGAAGCACGGAATGCCTGCCGACGACCAACCTGTTCGGTGCGCTCCAGGTCGGCACTACGTCGGCGGCGTGGCCCCACGCAGCCGTTTCGGGCTCGCTGCAGGTCAGGGAGACCTGTGCCTCACGCTGGAGCTGGGAGGCGAGTATGCCGCGCCTCCGGCGGGCCGACAACGTCGCCTACGCTGGCGACAGCTGGGTAGGCTGAGTACATGGTGACGACTGAGCAGAGCGAGCGCCTCCTGGGTCAAGTGATCAGCGGTATCAGGCTCGACACGGCGACCGCCGCCTTGGGCATCTCCGACCTTGAGCTGCTCGCGAAGCTGCATGCCGACGCGGTCTTCCAGGTCTCCCTCGAACTAGCGGCGCAGCTCGGCTCGCAGTACTCCCGGATGCTGCTGCGCGCGCTCGACGCGCGGTAGCCGCGGCGCTGCGATCACGAGCTGCCACGACGCGCACTTGCTGGACGACGTGCGCCGAAGCGAGGGCCCGCGCTCGCCGAACGGACTGGCGGTCGTTGGTTCAAACCCAACATCGCCCACCACTATCGCGTACCGTCCTGTGGCACGTTTTGGCGTGTTTGCGGCCGTTTTCGCCAAGCTAACACTGCTCCGTCCCATCGCGTAGCGTCGTGTGACAGGGTAATCGGAGTCCATTCGGAGTCCATTTCTCACGCAGAGAATACTGCGGACGACCCTCGACGCTGGGAGTTCCATCATCGCCTGCGCGCCGGCCGCTTCGCCGGTGGCGGCCACATCGAGCCGCATCCGCACGAGCTTGTGGCCGGGGCGATCGCCTTCGCCATCGAGAACGGCGAGGCCCACGTCACGGCCGCCAATATGCCGCGGCCGATCACCCCCAGGAACGGCGGGGCGCTGTGATCCTGGTGACTGCGGCGAACGGGCGCACTGGCCGCAGCGTTGTCCGTGCCCTGGCGCGTGCCGGGCAGCGCGTGGGCGCCTTCGACTTCGCCGGTCGTCGGGACCTTTGGCAGCTCTCAACGTCACGATTCACGCCTTTAGCGTGGACGGATCACAGGGTGCAGGAGGAGTTTGACCGCTAATGGTTAGCGTGCTAACCTCCTCCCGGCACGTCGTTGATCCCCTTCACAAAAGGCAGACGGTGGTAGAACGCGGCCCAGACCTCAAGGTGACGATCCCCGAGCTCGACGGAGTCGACGAGCTCTCGGCCCGCGTGTTCCGCGCCTTCCTCGGCACAGCCAAGCTGCACATGCACCTCATGATGCGGTCGCTCGCGGACAGCGGCATCCACCCCGGCCAGCTGATGTGCCTGCGGGTGCTCACCGTCAACGACGGGGCCGCCCAGCGCGACCTCGCGGACATGCTGCATGTGGCGCGCCCCACCGTCACCAAGATGCTCCAGGGCATGGAGAAGTCCGGCCTCGTGGAGCGGTGCGCTGACGAGGTCGACCAGCGCCTGACGCGCGTGTACCTGACCGGGGCTGGACGCAGCGCCGCGAAAGAGATGAGCGTCGTGGCCGCCGACTACGTCAACGCCACCATCGCGACGCTCCCGGAGGCCGACCGGCGCGAACTCGCACGCCTCCTTGAAGAGCTGGGCGCGAGCATCACGCTCGCCATGGAGAAGCAGCAGGAGGCGCAGGCATGATCCGCCTGATGCGCGAGCGCCTCATGCCCTACTGGCGCCAGATCTTGCTGGTGCTTGCCCTGCTGTTCGTGCAGGCGATCACCAACCTCTACCTGCCGACGCTCAACGCCGACCTCATCAACAACGGCGTGGTCAAGGGCGACACGCACTACATCCTGGTCACCGGCGCCTTCATGCTGGGCGTGACCCTGGTGCTGGTGATCGCGACCGTCATCGCGGTCTACTGGGGCTCCAAGACGGCTATGGCGTTCGGCCGCGACGTGCGCGGCGCGCTCTTCCGCAAGGTCGAGCGCTTCTCTCTGGCCGAGCTCAATCACTTCGGCACACCCTCGCTGATCACGCGCACCACCAACGACGTGCAGCAGGTGCAGATGGTGGTACTGATGATGCTGAACGTCACGCTCGCAGCGCCGATCATGGCCATCGGCGGCATCATCATGGCACTGCGACTCGACGTGCCGCTCTCGGCGGTGATCCTCGTGGCCGTGCCGGTGATGGGCGTCTTCATCGGCCTCGTGCTGACCCGCGCCCTGCCCCTCTTCAGGGCCATGCAGAAGAAGATCGACCGCATCAACCAGGTCACGCGCGAGGTGCTCAGCGGCGTGCGCGTCATCCGCGCCTTCGACCGCGTCGGCTACGAGGAGCAGCGCTTCGATGTGGCCAACGCCGACCTGACCGGGACGACGCTGCGCGTGACGCGGCTGTTCGCCGTCATGATCCCGATGCTGACCCTCATCCTGAACCTCTCGACGGTCGCCATCATGTGGTTCGGCAGCATCCAGGTCGCCAACCACGGCATGCCCATCGGCGACCTGACCGCCTTCCTCACGTACATCATGCAGATCCTCATCGCAGTGCTCATGGCCACCATCATGCTCGTCATGGTCCCACGTGCGGCTGCCTCGGCTGAGCGCATCCAGCAGGTGCTGCACGCCGAGATCTCGGTGAACGACCCTGAGACGCCGGTCGTCGACGCGCCCGCGCGGGGCCACGTCGAGTTCAAAGACGTGGAGTTCCGCTACCCCGGCGCCGAAGACCCGGTGCTGAGCCACATCAGCTTCACGTCGGCGCCCGGCGAAGTCACCGCCATCGTCGGCAGCACCGGCAGCGGCAAGAGCACGCTGATCAACCTCATCCCGCGTTTCTACGACGTCACCGCCGGCAGCGTCTACGTGGACGGCGTCGACGTGCGCGAGATGGATCTGCGGGACCTCTGGCACAGGATCGGCCTGGTGCCGCAGAAGGCCTTCCTGTTCCGCGGCACAGTGGCGGACAACCTGCGCTTCGGCGACGAGGCGGCCTCCGACGAGGAGCTCTGGCACTTCCTCGAGATCGCCCAGGGCACGGACTTCGTGAGCGAGATGCCCGAGGGGCTTGAGGCGGCGGTCGACCAGGGCGGCGCCAACGTCTCGGGCGGGCAGCGCCAGCGCCTCGCCATCGCCCGGGCGCTCGCCAACAAGGCCAAGGTCCAGATCTTCGACGACAGCTTCTCGGCGCTCGATTTCACCACCGACGCGCGCTTGCGCGCGGCCCTCAAGAAGGAGACGACCGACGCGACGGTGATCATCGTCGCCCAGCGCGTGGGCACGGTCATGCACGCCGACCAGATCATCGTGCTTGAGGACGGGACGATCGTCGGCAAGGGCACGCACGAGGAGCTCCTCAAGACAAGCACGACCTATCGCGAGATCGTGGAGTCGCAGCTCGGCGCGGAGGGCGTGGCATGAGCAGCCCGCAAGGCACCCCGGCGCAAGGCAGCCAGCCGCCACGCCCGCCGGCGGGGCCTCGCGGCCCAGGCGGCGGCGGACCCGCCGGGGCGCTCGCCAGGCCGACCGAGAAGGCCAAGGACTTCCGCGGCACGCTCAAGCGCATCGTGGGCATGCTCAGGCCCGAGCGTGCGCTTATCATCGTCGTCTTGCTGCTCGCCGTCGTGAGCGTGACCTTCGCGGTCCTCGGCCCCAAGATCCTGGGCAGCGCGATGAACATCCTCTACGAGGGCGTCGTCAGCAAGCAACTACCGGCCGGCGTGACGCAGGCGCAGGCCGTCGCCGGGCTCAAGCTCAAAGGCCAGTCGACGCTGGCGGAGATGCTCTCGGCCATGCATCTAACTCCGGGTCACGGCGTGGACTTCGCCGCGCTCGGACGCACGCTGCTGCTGCTCGTCGGCCTCTACGTCGTGAGCGCGCTCTTCGGCTGGGGCCAGCAGTACATCATGGCCGGCGCGGCGCAGCGCACCATGTTCCGCCTGCGTCGCGATGTCGACCTCAAGCTCGCCCGCCTGCCACTGCGCTACTTCGACGACCACTCCCGCGGCGACGTGCTGAGCCGCATGACGAACGACATCGACAATATCTCGCAGTCGCTGCAGCAGAGCCTCACGCAGATCATCACGTCGGTGCTCACGATCATCGGCGTGCTCATCATGATGCTGACGATCAGCCCGTTGCTCGCCGCCATCTCGGTGCTCACCGTGCCGCTCTCGTTCGTGCTCACGCTCTTCATCGCCAAGCGCTCGCAGAAGCAGTTCGCGGCGCAGTGGCAGCACACCGGCGACCTCGGCGGCCACGTCGAGGAGATGTTCACCGGCCACAACGTGGTCAAGGTCTTCGGGCGCCAGGACGAGGCGGTCGCGACCTTCGACGAGCAGAACGAGCAGCTCTACCAGGCGAGCTTCAAGGCGCAGTTCATCAGCGGCATCATCCTGCCGGTGATGAACTTCGTCAGCAACCTCAACTACGTGGCGATCGCCGTGGTCGGCGGCCTCGGGGTCGCCAACGGCACGATGTCGCTCGGCGGCGTGACGGCCTTCATCCAGTACTCGCGCCAGTTCACGATGCCGATCACGCAGGTGGCCAGCATCATGAACGTCCTGCAGAGCACCGCCGCCTCGGCCGAGCGCGTCTTCGAGTTGCTCGACGAGCCGGAGGAGGATGCCGACCCGGCCGCACCGGTCGTGCTGGAGCACACGCGCGGCCAGATCGCACTCGAAGACGTGTCGTTCCGCTACATCCCGCACGCGCCGCTCATCGAGGACCTCACGCTGGACGTCAAACCCGGCGAGACCGTGGCCATCGTCGGCCCCACCGGCGCCGGCAAGACGACGCTCGTGAACCTGCTCCTGCGCTTCTACGAGATCGACCACGGACGCATCACCGTCGACGGCATCGACGCGCACGACATGACGCGCGGCGATCTGCGCGACCTGTTTGGCATGGTCCTGCAGGACACCTGGCTGTTCACCGGCACGATCAAGGAGAATATCGCCTACGGCCGCGAGGGCGCCAGCGACGAAGAGATCCTCGCGGCAGCCAAGGCGGCGCGCGTGGACCACTTCGTGCGCGCCCTCCCCGATGGCTACGACACCATCCTGGACGACGACGCCACCGCCGTCTCGCAGGGAGAGAAGCAGCTGCTCACGATCGCGCGTGCGTTCCTCTCCGACCCAGACATCCTGATCCTCGACGAGGCGACGAGCTCGGTGGACACGCGCACCGAGATGCTCATCCAGGAGGCGATGGTGGAGCTGATGAAGGACCGCACGAGCTTCGTCATCGCCCACCGGCTCTCGACCATCCGCGGCGCCGACATCATCCTCGTGATGGACCACGGGCACATCATCGAGCAGGGTTCGCACAAGGAGCTCATGGACGCGCGCGGCTTCTACTACGACCTCTACGCGAGTCAGTTCGAGGGGGCGCTCGAAGAGGCGTCGTAAGCCGGCGGACCGCCGTCCGCTTGACCGGCAGAAGTCGATGCAGCCGGTGTCAGGCTCTCTCGAGACCTTGCCGCGGAATCAGCGCCGATCTCCTCAGAACACCTGACGGTCGCTTGCAGCGACAACGTCGCGGATTCTTCGAATGGCCGGTCTCGACTCCGTCTCAGTTCTCCACGCAAGTCGCGACGAGGCGCTGAGCGTCACGTATGCTGCGGCCGGGTTCTATGCTCCCCTGCCTTCGTCGATGGTGGACTCAATGTTGCTCATGTTTCTCGGCACACGAGATTCTCAAGGGTGATTGCTGCGCCCGACCCGATTCCACGGGGCCTGGAGCGGCGCACCGGCGGCCCACGTCGAGGGCCGGAGGGACAATGGGGTCCGGGTCGTTTGGTCCCGCCTCGAACCTCGCGCGCTGCTCGAGAACGTCGGGACAGCGCACCTAGCGTACCAGCCGACCAGACCCCACACGCGCGGCGACTAGCGCCTCGCGACGGCTGCTGAGATCCTCTCGATGCTCGCCATCTCAGCCTCCGCCAGACGTAGGTCCATGGCCGCCGCGGCTACTGTCGCCTGCTCCGGCCGCGAGGCGCCGGGGATGGCGACGACCGTGTCGCCGTAGTGGGTCACCAACCACGCCAGGGCGACTTGCACCACCGAGGCGCCGTGCGCCTCGCCGACCGCACGCAGCTCGGCCACCAGCGGCGCAGTGCGCGCTAGGCCCGCGGGCGTGAGGAAGCGGCGCGAGGGGCTGAGGCGCGAACGGCGTCCCCAGGGCAGCGCGCGCACGAGCGCGGGATCGTCGTGGTAGCGCCCCGTGAGCAGGCCCTGGGCGAGCGGCGAGTAGGCGATCAGCGTGACGCCCAGACCCTTCGCGGCGGCGAGCACGCCGTTGGACTCGACGCGGCGGTCGAGCAGGTTGATGCGTACCTGGTTGCTGGCCAGGGTGAGCCCCTCGTCCCGTAGGGCCGCTTCGGCCTGCGCCATCTGCTTCGCCGAGAAGTTGGAGACGCCGACGGCGCGCACCTTGCCGGCGCGCACCAGTCTGGCCATCTCGCGCATCTGCGCCGGGATCGAGGAGAGGCTCCCGGGCGAGTGCACCTGGAAGAGGTCGATGGGGTAGGGCTGCAAACAGGCGATCCTGGTGCCGATGGTGCGCGGGATGTCGCGCGCCGGCTTGGCGATGGGCAGCCACTTCGTGGCGACCACGACCGTGCCGGGCTCAACGCCGCGGTGCTGGAGGGCGGCGCTGAGGGCGCGCTCGGAGGCGCCGTTGCCGTAGGCCTGGGCGGTGTCGAACCAGCTGACCCCGCCCGTGAGCGCGGCGTCCACGACCGCGTCCATCGTCTCTTGGTCGAGGACCGACCACATGCGCCCGGTGATGTTCTTGCCCTGCGAGAACTGCCAACAGCCGAGACCGATCGGGGAGACCTCGACGTCGGTCTTGCCCAGCGTGCGTGCCTCCATTGGCGCTCCTTGTCCGCGGCGG
>JADGPQ010000144.1 GCA_017882325.1 Thermoleophilia bacterium | reverse complement strand
AACCAGCTGAGCTACGCCCCCGCGAAAGGACGATGACGGCCGGCGAAGGATCGGGCCGGCCGTGGTGCAGCGAATCGGCAGTCTAGCACACGCCGCAGGACGCGGCAAAACGGCTATTTGCGGCCGGCGCGGCCCCCTAAGAGGGTGTAGTCGAGCCAGGCCCGGCCGAACCACGGCCTGTCAGGCAGGCCGTGCAGGCCGGGCCGGTCGCCCACGGCCAGGGCATCCTCGTAGGCGGTGATGATCTCGTCGGTGACACGGCCCCACGAGAGCCTCTCGGCGGCGACCAGACCCGCGGCCGCAAGCCGCCGCCGTTCGTCGTCGTCGCGCAGCAGGTCGTACAGGGCGTCGGCGAGCGGCGCTGGCTGGCCTGGAGGCACGAGCCGGCCGGCCTCGCCGTCCAGCAGCACCGCACGATAGCCGGGCAGGTCTGAAGCTACCACCGGCACACCGGCGGCCATGGCCTCGGCCAGCACGATGCCGAAGCTTTCGGCGGCCAGCGACGGTGCGCACACGACCTCGGCCTGCGCCAGCTGAGCGACCTTCTCGTCGTCGGCCACCCAGCCCAAGGCCTCGACGCCCTCCAGATCGAGGGGCGGCCCGAAGCCGAGCTGCGACTCTTCGAGCGCCTGCCCGCGCGTGGCTCCGGCGATGACGAGCGTCGCATAAGGGACGCGCTTCCGCAGCCGCGCGAACGCATGCAGGAGCACGCCGAGCCCCTTACGTTTCTCGGCGCGCCCGATGAAGAACACCCGGCCCTTGACCTTTGCCGCGCCCACGGCGGGGGCGTACTTCTCCACCGTCACCCCGTTGGGGATGATGCGATAGTCGCCGGGGAACATGCGCGCCGGGAACTCGCGGGCGGCCTCCGAGACGGCGATGCGCACGTCGACGCGGTCCATGCCCATGCGGCCGAGCCACGGGAGGTACTCGTAGCCAAAGGAGGACTCCAGCGCCGCATGGAACGTCGCCACCACTGGGGACGTGGCCAGGAACACGGCCGCCATGCTCACCGACGGCACACTGGGTTCGTGGACGTGCAGCACGTCGAAGCGACCGTGGCGCACGGCGCGGTCCATGCGCAGAACGACTCGAGGATTGACGCTGATGTAGGCGCGCGAGCCGTTGGAAGGCAGCGGGACGGCCGCGCCCATGGGGATGAAGCGTTCCGCGGCCCGCTGCCTCCGGCTGCCCACGGCGCGACGGGTCGGTGAGAGGACGCCGACGGGCGCGATGATCCACGGCTCGTGACCGCGCGCCTCGAGCTCATTGGCCAGATTCTCGATGTGATGATTGACGCCGCCCGGCACGGTCCACGAGTAAGGCGTCACGAGCCCGACACGCATGCCCCCGCCGCCTTTCAGTCGTCCCGGTCCAGCCAGAAGCGCCGCCAGAGCACGGCCGGGGAGGACGGCCGTCCGGCGCCCGGCGACCCTTTGATGCGCGCGGCCAGCAGGATCGTGATGACCAGTAGCGGCCCGAGCGCACGCCGCGGTTGCCGGTGGAGCGCCAGGCTGATGAGCGGCAGCGAGACGGCCGTTGTCGCCACGGTCTGCGGGTTGCGGTGGAGGGCGAACCCGCCAACGAGCTCGGCGCTGCCGATGGCCATGGTCCCCGGATCCATGGCGAACATGGCGCCCAGAGCGGAGGCGGCGCCGCGCCCTTGGACGACGGCGATATGGCCGAGCATGGAACTGATGCCGATGGCGGCCACGGCGCCGTTGCCGGCGCCGGTCAGGCGCGCCGCCTTAGCCGGCACAAACGCTTTGCCGGCGTCCAGGGCGAATACCGCGGCGCCGGACTTCCACCCCACGCTACGGACGACGTTGGACGAGCCGGGCTTACCGTCGCCGATCTCGTCCAGCGACTCGCCGGTGAGGGCCCGGGTCAGAAGACGGCCGCTGGGGATGCAGCCGGCGGCGAAGGCGCCGCCCATCCAGAGCAGCGTGCGGCCGGCGCCCCAGGGGCGGCGCTCACGTGGCACGACGCGCCCCCCTCAAGCCGAGCGAGACGGCCCCTATGGCGACCGGGACGACCCACGTGAACAACCTCCACAGCACGAGACTGGAAACGTGGATGCTCTCGGGCGTGGAGGGTCCGATGAGCGCCAGGTAGCTGAGCTCGGCCACGCCGGCACCGCCGGGAAGCGGCGAGAGCGGCATGAGAACCTGCATCACCGCCTGCCCCGTGATGATCGGCACGATGGAGCCGCGCCAACCCAGGGCGTGCAGCACAAAGATGAGGATCGCGAACATCGCAATCCAGTAGACAAGCTGGAGGCCCACCAGCTCGGCGATGGTGCGGCGGCTGGCGCCGCCGAACGCCCTCGCCGCCTCGACGAGCTCGTCGAGCTTGCCGTGCAGCTTCTTGGGCACGAAGGCGCGTCCCAGCGGGCGCTGCACCCAGAGCCAGACGGCGACCCATGCGAGGAGCAGAGCGCCCGTGGCGCCGAGCAGCAGCCAGCGCTGCAACGAGGTGATCGGCGAGTCGGTCCAGGGCAGCAGCGAGACGAGCGCGACGATGGCCAGCAGGAGCGTGTGTACGAGGCCCTTGAAGATGACCACCGACATGGCCTGCGAGCCGGTGAGGCCGCCGCGCCGCAGCATCACGATCTGGTAGGGGATCTCGAAGCCGCCGAAGGAGGTGGCGCCGCCGATGAGGTGCGACTCGAGCGCCGTGGACACCACGGGGCGGCGCTCGATGTGCGGCTTGAAGACGCGCGCGAGGACGAGCAGCGACCAGGCGTCGGTGACGATGACCGCGGCCACGCACAGCAGGGCCAGCAGGAGATAAACGGGCTGCACGGAGGCGCGCTGCGCGTTGTGCACGTCGGTGACGATGTGTGGGTTGACGATGAGGATGACGGCGATGCCGACGCCGAGCCCGGCGGCCATGCCCAGCAGTAGGCGCCAGAGGCTGGGCACGAGGAGCCGGCCGGGGCCGCCGGCGCCCTCCGGCGCGATGCCCGGGATCGGCGGCATGGCATCGAGCGGCATCGTCTCCGCGACTTCGATGGCGTCCTTCTCGCTCATCTTCCGGCGGCCCGTCGAAGGAGCTCGCGGTAGCGCTCGCCCACGACATCGGGCGTGTGCCGGGCCAGCGCCAGCTCGCGGCCGCGGGCGCCCATCCCGCGGCGTCGCTCGGGCCGCATCCGCAGCAGCGAAGCCAGCGCCGCAGCCACTTGCCGGGCGGAGTCGCCGTCCACCACCATGCCGGTCTCGCCCTCGATCACAGACTCGGGGGCGCCGCCGGAGCGGCCGGCGACTACCGGCAGGCCCGTGAGCGCGGCCTCGGCGAAGACGATGCCGAAGCCCTCGACTTCGAAGCCTCCCCAGCGCGTGCGACACGGCGAGGCGAAGAGGTCGGCGGCGCGCAGCCAATCCATGACGGCCGAGTCGACGAGCGCCCCTGTGAGATGCACGCGCTCGCCGATCCCACCCCGCTGGGCGCGGTCGTAGAGGCGCGTCGCGAGGCGGCCCTCGCCGATGAGCGCCAGATGCAGCCGCGGGAATTCGTGGCTCAGCATCGCCATGGCGTCGATGAGCTTGTCCTGGCCCTTGCGCGGTACGAGGCGTCCGAGGCAGACGACCAGCTCACCGTTGATGCCGAGTCGGCGGCGCAGCTGCTGCGACTCGTCTTCGGTGGCCGGGACGAAGCCGGCGACGTTGAGCGGCGGCCGCAGCACTTCGGCCGGCACCTTGCCGCCCACCTGCTGAGAGGCGGCGCGGGCGGTGTACTCGCTGACGGTCAGCAGCATCGACGCCTTACCGAGAACATGCCGCAGAAGGTTGTTGACGCCGGGGACCGCGCCGGGCAGCGTGACCTCGGCGCCGCCGAGAAAGACGACGTAGGGCAGCCCGCAGCGGTCTTTGAGCTGCGGACCCAGCAACCCGGCCGGAAGTGGGTGGCCAAGCTGGATGAGCTCGACGCCTTCTTTCGCCGCGAGGCGCGCCACGGTACGGAACATGGCCCTCGTGGGCCAGAGCACGGACGTGGGTGCACGTACCACGGTGTACGGGTGCGTGGCGTCGAAGGTCGCGGCGTCGGCGTGCGCCGGCGCGAGGACGGTGACCTCGGAGGGATCGAGCGTGCGGATGGCGCCCCAGTAGTACGACTGAGCTCCGCCGATGCGTGGGGGGAAGTCGTTGGTGACGAAGAGCGTGCGCGGCGCCCGCTCGACTGACGTGCTCCCTGCCAGGTCGCCCTCCTGCCGTCGTCGGTAGGAAAACCCCGCCGATGACGAGGATGTCCCACTTTACCATGCATTCCGGCGCACTCGCGCCTGAACCGTGGGCGGCAGTTCGCGATCGCGCAGGTGAGCACGCAGACCACCGTGAACGTGGGACTCGCGTTGCCCGGCGAGCAGCCCGTCGGAAGGCTGGAGGCGGCCGGCTCCTTCGGCTCCGACCGGCTCGCGCGCAAGGTGACCCTGCGCGCCGTGGCCGACGTAAACGACGAGCTGCGTGCCTGGCTGCGCCGCACCTGGGAACAGGCCTAGCGAGGCCCGCTTGCGCCGGCCGCCGGGAGCGTCACGGTCACCGTGGTGACGGCGCCGTCCTCGCTGCGGATGGCGATGCTCCCGCCGCTGCGGCCCACCAGCTCGCGGCAGACCCAGAGGCCGATGCCGAGGCCCGGCAGCGCAGCCTCCCGGGCCGCGGCGCCGCGAAAACCGAAGTCGAAGACGTGAGGGAGCTCCTCGACGGGGATCCCGCAGCCCTCGTCCCGCACCGCGAAGCACACCGACATCGCATCCTCCGAGGTGCTCACGTGGATCCGGATGACGTCTTCGCCACCGGAGTACTGGGCCGCGTTGCCGAGCAGGTTCGCGACGATCCGGCGCACCTGCTCACGGTCGGCCCAGGCGACCGCGAGAGGACCGGGAGAGAGGTCGACGTCGATGCGCGGCCCCTCCTGCCCGCCGAGCCGCCGCACGGCGAGAACCTCTTCGAGCGCCTCGCCGAGCGGCACCGCGGCGGGCTCCACGGCCGCGCCGGCGCAGTCCAGCCACCCGCTGTCGCTGGCGCCGGCGATGTAGCGCTCCAGACGCCCCGCGTTGCGCTCGAGCAGTTCGAGGTACTCGCGTTGCTTGACTGTGAGGTCCCCGGCGCTGCCGTCCAGAAGCAAGGACAGCGCCGGGTACATGACGGCGAGCGGCGAACGCAGCTCGTGCCGCACGTGGGACTGCCGTTCTCGCGCGGCCTCGCGCTCGCCTGGGTATGGCTCGGTCATGCGCCTACCTTATCGCAGCCGAGCGTGGCCGGGGAGCTTCAGGACTTCTCGCGCGTGAAGATCAGTGATCCGTTGCCGTTCTGGTGGAACAGCGTGAGCCTGTCGCCGTCCAGCCTGTATGACTTCGCCTCCGAGAGCAGCTTGAGATAAGCCTGCTCGGCCCGCATGTCGGGCTCCGGGCCGGCCATCATGGTGCTGACGAGGTCGCCGACCGAGAACGCGTCGCCGGGGCCAGCGGTGTACGGGCCGCCGTAGCTGTTGACCGCCGACTTGCCGGAGATCTTGCCGTCCGCGAACTGCGCGGTGATCGTGAAGTCGTTGGGGTCGAGCGAGCTCACTGACCGTCCGCTGAGGCGCTAGGTGGTGCCGTCGAGCGTGGGCGCGGCGCTGGAGCCCCTGCATCCGGCAACAGCGAGCAACGCCAGCGAGAGGGCCAGGGTCACGAACATCGCGGTCAGACGCGGTCCCAAGATGATCCCCCTTCCAGCGTGTCGGTGCTGCTCGGGGTGACGCCGAGTCGCGCCACGCGGTTCACGAAGCGCAAGTGCCCGGGATGAGTGGTGGGCGATGCTGGATTTGAACCAGCGACTCCCTGCTTGTAAGGCAGGTGCTCTACCCCTGAGCTAATCGCCCGTGGATGCGTAGTATACCGAGCGAAACGATGGGATACGCTCTTCGCGTGGACGCTCACCTGCAGCGGAGGATCGCGGTCGAGGGACTCACCTTCGACGTAGGCCGCGGCGCGGCAGCGCCGCGGCGCATCATCGACGACGTGAGCTTCAGCGTCGTCGCCGGGGGCGTATTCACCGTGCTGGGCCCATCCGGGTCCGGCAAGAGCACGCTGCTGCGCTGCCTTAATCGCCTCGTCGAGCCCAGCGCCGGACGCGTGCTGCTCGACGGCCACGATGCGAGCGAGCTTCCGGTGCAGGAGCTGCGGCGCCGCGTAGGCATGGTCTTCCAGACCGCGGCGCTCTTCGACGGCAACGTCCTCGACAACGTGCTGTACGGGCCGCGGCTGCGCGAAGGAAGGGCAGGCGACGGCATGGCGCGCGGGGCGGCCGGAGACGCCGACTCGGCGTGCGCGCAGGCCGAAGGCCTGCTGCGCCGCGTCGGCCTGCCGGCCGCCTTCTGCGACAAGCCGGTCACTGAGCTCTCGGGCGGCGAGGCGCAGCGCGTCTCGCTGGCGCGCGCCCTGGCCAACGAGCCCGAGGTGCTGATGCTCGACGAGCCCACCGCCGCGCTGGACCCTACAGCCAGTCAAGTGATCGAGGACCTCCTCCTGCAGCTGGCCGCCGACACCGACCTCACCTTCGTCTTCGTGACGCACAACCTCGCCCAGGCGCGGCGCATCGGCGACCACGGTCTGTTGCTCGTCGACGGCCGGGTCGTCGATCAGGGGCCGCTCCCGGCTTTCCTGGACGACCCGGCCGAGGACATCACGCGCCAGTTCGTCGAGGGTCGGCTGCAGAGCGGCGACGCCGCCCAATGATCGCCGCCCAGCCCTTCAGCTTCACCAGTCTGGCGGCCGCTGTCGTGCTCGTGGGGCTGGCCTTGCTCCTGTCGTGGCGCCAGCACCTCGACATCGAGAAGGAGATGGGCTTCGCCTGCATCCGCGCCTTCGTGCAGCTGATGGCCATCGGCTACGTCATCCACCTGATCCTGCGCGCCGACCGACCCGTGTACGTCGTGCTCATGGTCGCGGCGATGCTGGGGTTCGCGGCCGCGACCTCGGCGCGCCGCGCCCGGCCCTTGCCCGGTGCGCTCCTGCTCGCGGTGGTGGCCATCGGCGGCTCCACGCTGGTCACGCTGGGGCTGATGCTGGCGCTGGGCATCATCCCCAGCGGCGCGCGCTACGTGATCCCCATCGCCGGCATGATAGTCGGCAACAGCATGAACGTCGCCTCTGTGACCGCCGTGCGCCTCGTGCAGGACGCGGGCGACCGGCGTCCGCAGATCGAGGCTGCGCTGGCGCTGGGCGCCTCGCCGCGCCAGTGCACGGCGGACATCATCCGCCGCTCAGTGAGGCTCGCCATGGTCCCGGTCATCGACAGCACCAAGACGATGGGCATCGTCTTCCTCCCGGGCGCCATGACCGGCATGATCCTCGCCGGCGCCGACCCGCTGCAGGCCGTGCGCCTGCAGGTCGTCGTCGTGTTCATGCTGCTCGCCGCGGTGTCGCTGACGGCGACGATCGTCTCGCTGCTCGCCCCCGGCCGCCTGTTCACGCCGCAGCAGCAGCTGCGGCGGCTGGGGTCGTAAGCCTCGGTGACCTTTCCGTCTTCCTGCCTTCGGGAGCAAGAAGCCCTTCCTCTTCCCGGGCATGGCTCCTGGAAAGACGCCCCCGACCGCCACCCCCTGCTCGTGCGCGGTGCGTGCCACGTGGGCAAGACCTGGTCGATCGTCGACGTCG
>JADGPQ010000143.1 GCA_017882325.1 Thermoleophilia bacterium | reverse complement strand
ACGCCACCTGCCGACTGCGTGCACAGCGACCTGTGGCCGCAGGCGGGCGTGCACGCGCTCGGCGGCGTGTGGTCGGCGGGCGAGGAGATCCACGCCGCACCGGAAGTCGGCGGAGGCTATCCGTACGACACCGATATGCATGCGGGCGACAACGACGTTTCGCGGCTTGTCGCGCCGCCGGGTGCCTCGCTGTTGATCGCACTGCGCGACGACGCCGTCGCGCCCGGCGCAGCTCTCCACGACGGAGTCCTTGACCTTGCCGCTCTGCCGTCGTCGCGCCCTATGAGCGCGGGCACTGCGCCTGGAGACGACGGCTACGTTGTGGTGGCGGCGGCCGTCGAGGGCGCGGAGCTGCGCGTTGTTGGCGCCCGGTCGCCCGGCGCCTGCCCGATCACCCTGGTCGTCGAGGGCGATGTCGCGATGGGCGAGGCCGGCGGCCAGACCGGATTTGGCGGCGCCATGCTCGTGAGCGGCAGCCTGCGTGTGTATGGAGCGTCGTCTGTGGCCGGCCACCTTTACGCGGGCGACCTCATGATCTTGGCTCCACTTTCGGTCGAGCTGGCGAGCAACTGGCGCGACAAGCCGCTCTCCGGTCTCGTGTCTCCCACCGTGGTGGCGCTCGATGGACCTTGACCGAGAGGAATTGTGCCGGCGATGCGAAAAGTATGTACTGTTCAGGCGCTTCGTGACAGACCAATCGTCCTGTTTGAGGGGGCAGGTTCTTGGCACCACCTGCCGAACACTGCGCCTAAAGGTATGTGGCAAGGCTGCCGACAACGCCGCTAGAGGGTGGCGAGGCAAGCGAAGGGGCTGGCATGGCCAAGAGTGGTGCACGTGTCGGGATCGACCTTGAGCAATCGTCGATCGCCGGCGCGCAGATCAAGGGTGCCGGTCAGGGATACTCACTGACCCAAGTCTCCGTGCGCGCTCTTCCCGAAGGTCTCGTCTTCGAGGGCGAAGTCGTCGACGTCGACGCCCTCGCCGCAGAGCTTAAGGCCTTCTGGAAAGAGAGCGGCTTCACCGGCAAGCGATTCTCTCTCGGCGTGGCCAACCAGAAGATCGTGGTCCGCACGATGGAGTTCCCGATCATCGACGCCAAGGAGCTTCGCGCCGCCATCGAGTTCCAGGCGCAGGAGGCCATCCCCATCCCGCTCGACGATGCCATCCTCGACTTCCAGGTGCTGGCGACCGTGCCGTCCGAAGACGGCGCCGGCAGGCAGAAGGTCCTCATCGTCGCGGCCCAGCGCGATATGATCGCGCAGTTCATCGAGGCCGCCAAGAAGGCCGGCTTGAGCGTCGACGGCATCGACCTCCAGGCGTTCGCCCTCATGCGCTCGGTCGCGCCGCCCGTGGCGTTCGTCGACCAGGGCGCCCCCCAGAGCTCCGACGCGGCGGCCTTGGTCAACATCGGCTCGGGCATCACCAACCTCGTGGTCGCGGTCAACGGCTTGCCCCAGTTCACGCGCGTGATCAACATCGGCTACGAAGGGCTCGTGCAGGCGCTCGTCGACAACCGAGGGCTCAACCGCGGAGAAGCCGACGCGCTGCGCATCAACGTAGGCCTGTCGGGAGGGGATCCTCCCGTGGGCGATTTTGAGGCGTCCACGGTCGCGGAGATTCACGAGGTGCTCGACGTCAGCTGTGAAGCCTTTGCCGACGAGATCCGCCGATCCATCGACTACTATCACTCGCAGGAGCACGAAGGGCAGATCGGGACGCTCCTCCTGAGCGGGGAGGGCGCCCTCACGCGCAACATCTGCGGGTACCTTTCGCAGGCACTTCACCTGGGCGTGCAGCTCGGCAATCCGCTCCAGCACATCATGGAAAACAAATCGAAGTTCCCCCAGCCCGAGCTGGAGGCCATGTCGCCGCGGCTGGCTGTCGCGCTGGGCTTGGCCATCGACGACGAGGGGTAGGCGGCCATGAAGCGCATCAATCTCCTGCCGCCCGAACAACGAGTCAAGGCTTCGCGCGAGCGCGGATTGCTGTGGGCCGTTCTCATCCTCGTCGCCATCGTCGTGGTTCTGGGTCTGGTCTACGTCTGGCAGAACGGCCAGGTCAACGACAAGCAGGCGGAGCTCAACGGTCTCACCGCCGAGACGGCCGCGGTCCAGCAGCAGGCCGTGGCGCTGGCCCCTTACGCCGCGATCCAGACCACGCGCACGGCCATGACGCAGACCGCCATGGGCATCTACGACTCGCGCGTACCGTGGTCGACGATCCTCCAGGAGGTCAGCCTGGTGATCCCCGAGAACGTTCGCCTGCAGAGCCTCACCGGGACCGTGCCGGCCACCATGCTTCCGGGACCTGCCGTTGCCGCGGCGGCCGGCGCCGCAGCAGCGACGGCCGACATCACCTTCGCCGGGACGACGTACACGCACAAAGACGTAGCCGAGTTCATGACGCGGCTCGGCCTCATACCGCAGCTCTCCAACATCCAGCTGACGTCGTCGACCGGTGTGGCCGCGACGGGTACGACCGGCACTACCGGCACCGCCACCACGACGGCGACGCCGACCGTCACCTTCACCGTGACGGCGTCGCTACGGCCGTATCTTACGCCGCCGCCCGCTACCGTGGTCCAGGGGGCGGGCCAATGAGAGCCAGAGGCAGAGAGGTCTACATCATCACCGCCGTGGTCGCGGTCGTCCTCATCGTGGCGTGGTACTTCCTGCTGCTCAGCCCCACGCGCACAAAGCTGAGCGACCTCGATAGTCAGGTCCAGGCACAGCAGACTGCTCTCCACACAGCCCAACAAGATGTCGTGCGCCTCGAGTCCTACAAGAAGACGGCGCCGCAGTCGCGCGCCGAGATCGTGCGGCTCGGCAAGATGCTTCCCGAGAGCGAGGGCATCCCGTCGCTGATCATCGAGCTCACCAGGACCTCGGCCGCCTCTGGTGTCGACCTGAACAGCATCACTCGGGGCGCCACAGTCGCCGGCACGCCGTTCGGTCTGCAGAGCGTCACGTTGCAGGTGACGGGCAGGTTCTTCGACGTCGAGGACTTCCTTTACCGGCTGGAGAGCTATGTCGCGTTCCGTAACGCGAGTTTCCGGGTCACGGGCAGGCTCCTCGAAGTCACGACGCTGGGGGTCACCGGCGGCACCACGACCACTTCGAGCTCGGCGTCGCCGCTGACGGTCAGCGTCACGCTGAACGCGTATCTCTGGGCGGGCTCCGCCGCCGCCGCCGCGGGAGGTACACCGTGATCACCAACAGGCGCACGCTCACGTACGTCGCCATTGCGCTCATCGTCGGGGCCGCCCTTGCGCTCGCCGTTGCTCTGGCGCGCAGTGACTCGCCGGCCGCGGGCTCCGCGGCGACGGCCGCCAAGACGCAGGCGCAGGGCGGTGTGCTAGGCGACACGGCCGGCGTCGGCGGCATCGCGAGCGCAGATCCGGCGAAGCAGGAGCCGATGCTCGACAAGTTCACGGCCAAAGACCCCTTCGTCCCCCTCGCGGTCGCGACGCCCGCCCCGAATCCGACCTCGACCTCGAGCCCGAGTCCGTCCCTCTCGGCGCGCATCACGGTGAACGGTACGACGTCCACCGTCGTGCAGGGGGACAAGGTACCGGCTGGCTCCCCAGCCTTCACGATCTCGGGCATCACGTCGGGTGACGTCACGTTCGCGGTGATCGACGGGACGCTCGAGAACGGGGACTCTTCGATCTCGGTGAATCTCGGCGAGTCGGTCAGCGCCACCCTCGAGAGCGGCAAGACTTACGAGCTCTCCGTCCTCAGTATCGGCGGCAGTGGCAGCCATAATGGCCATAGCATCTCGGTGCTGAGTATCACGAGCAGCGACGGCACCGCCATGGTGACGTTGAAGGTGGACGGCAAAACGTATGTGGACACCAAGGTCGGCGTCGTGTTGTCGACGTCGGCGGGCGAGATCAAGGTGATCGCGATCAACGTGGACGCACAGACCGTCACCATCGTGCTTGGGGACCAGACGATCACGTTGCGCGCCGGACAGGTCGTCGTGAAGTAGAAGACGGGTCCGAAGCGGTGTGGACGACAGGGCGGCCTGCGGCCGCCCTGTCGCGCTTACGCCGTCCCGACGCCCGTGGGCGCCGCTTTTCACAGGCCGCAGCGCCCGATATGGTAGCCACGTGACACGCTTGCGCCTCTTGACCGCCGGGGAATCGCACGGCCGCCAGTTGACCGCCGTGCTCGAAGGCTGCCCGGCGGGCCTCACTATCTCCACCGCTCAGATCGACGAGGACCTCGGCCGGCGGCAGGGTGGGTACGGCCGTGGCGCGCGGCAGACGATCGAGAGCGATCGCGCAGAGATCATGGGCGGCGTGCGCTACGGGCGCACGACCGGGGCGCCTATCGCCTTGACGGTCGCGAACCGTGACGCCGACAACTGGGGCGACGTGCTCGCCGTGGAGGCTCCGGACGATCCGCGCTCCGTGGCGGAGCCTGTGCTGGTGCCGCGCCCCGGCCACGCCGATCTCGGCGGCGCGCTGCTCTATGACCTGCACGACATCCGTGATGTGATCGAGCGGGCAAGTGCTCGTGAGACAGCCGCGCGCGTCGCCTGCGGCGCCGTGGCTAAGCTCCTGCTCGCAACCGTCGGCTGCCGGGTGGTAAGCCATGTTGTGGCCGTGGGCGGAGAGCGCGCCTCCGCGCTGCCGCTGCGCCTTGACGACGTCGAGAGGGTCGAGGCCGATCCGCTGCGCTGCGCGGACGCGGCCGCGAGCGCCCGCATGCGCGTCGCTGTAGACACGGCGCAGGAGGCCGGCGATACGCTCGGCGGCGTCGTCGAAGTGCTTGCCTTCGGATACCCGCCCGGCGTGGGCAGCTACGTTCAAGGCGATCGCCGCCTGGAGTCGGCTCTCGCCGCCGCCGTGTTCACCGTGCCAGCCATCAAGGGCGTCGAGTTCGGCCTCGGCTTTGCCGCGGCCGGGCTGCCGGGCAGCCAGGTACAGGACGCTCTCGAGCACGATGCCGACACCGGGTACGTGCGCCGCACCGACAACGCGGGGGGCATCGAGGGCGGCATCTCCACAGGCGAGGCGATCGTGGTGCGCGCCGCGATGAAGCCCATCGCGACGCTTCGCAATCCCTTGCGGAGCGTGCAGATGGGCACGCATCAGGCCGTGGAGTCGCGCTTCGAGCGTTCCGACGTCTGCGCCGTGCCGGCCGCCGGGGTGGTGCTCGAAGCCGTGCTGGCGCTCGCTCTGGCCGACGCGGCGCTCGAGCGCTTCGGCGGTGCGACCGTCGCGGAGCTCCGCGCGGCCGTGGACGCCTATCGCGCCCACTGCCTGAGCCGGTGACGGGCGCTCCCGAGTCCGGTGCGTCGCCCGCGGCGGCCGTCGCTCTGGTCGGTTTCATGGCCTCCGGCAAGAGCGCTGTGGGCAGGCTGGCCGCGAAGCGTATGGGACTCCCCTTCGTCGATACCGACGCGCTCATCGAAGAGCGAGAAGGCCCGATCGCCGAGATCTTTGCCGCCCGCGGCGAGTCGGTCTTTCGCGCGCTCGAACGCGACCTCGTCGTGGAAGTGCTCCAGACCTCGCTGCGCGAGCCGTGCGTCGTCGCCCTCGGCGGAGGCGCCGTGCTGAGCGGCGACGTGCGGGAGGCGCTCCAGCGCCTCCCGCACGTCGCCTGGCTCACGGCGCCTGCCGACGTGCTCTGGGCGCGCGCTCGGGCCGCGGCTCCGGGCGGCAGGCCTCTGGCCAACGACGAGCAGGCCTTCCGCAGACTCCTGGACGAGCGTAACGACCTGTACCGCCGCGTCGCCTCCGTCTCCGTGCTCAACGACGGGTCGCGGGCGCTCGACGCGGTGGCCGACGAGATCGCGGCGCTCGCCGAGGACGGCGGGCTTCACCTGGCGTCGAGACGCGGTAAGGACGAGGGATGAGGCGCATCCTGGCCACCATGCCGTCTCGCGCCTACGACGTGCTTGTGGGACGTGGCTGCCTCGCGGGGCTTGGCAGCGCGTTGACGCGCCGCTGCCCCGGCGGCAAGACGGTCGTGTGCTGCGACGAGAACGTCGCCCCTTTGTATCTGGAGCAGGCTCGCGCCAGCCTGAATGCAGGCGGCTACGAGGTCTCGCACATCGTGATCCCCGCCGGGGAAAGCCAGAAGAACCTGGCCCGCGCGGAGGAGTTGTACGGCGTGCTCTACGACCGCGGAATACGCCGCGGAGACACCATGGTCGCCCTCGGCGGCGGAGTGATCGGGGACCTTGCGGGGTTCGTGGCGGCCACCTTTCAGCGGGGCGTGCGTCTCGTCCAGGTGCCGACGACGCTCCTCGCCCAGGTGGATGCGGCAGTGGGCGGCAAGGTGGCCGTCGATTTCCGTGCCGGCAAGAACTACGTCGGGACGTTTTATCAACCGTGGCTCGTCTATGCGGACCTCGCGACGCTCGAGACGCTGCCGGCGCGCGAGCTCCACAGCGGGGCCGCCGAGGTAGCCAAGTACGCCCTGCTCGGCGGAGGCGAGCTGCTGGACCGCGTCGGTCGCCTCGCCGGCGGCCCGTTGAGCGCTGCGCGCGTGAGCCAGGAGCTGGTCGCGGGGTGCGTGGCGCAGAAGGTGGCGGTCGTCGCCGCCGACGAGCGCGAGGAGACCGGAGCGCGGGCCGTGCTCAACCTGGGGCACACCGTCGGCCACGCCATAGAGGGGGCCACGTCGTTCTCGCGCTACACGCACGGCGAGGCCGTCGGGCTTGGCCTGCGCGCGAGCCTCTGGCTCTCGCGGCGACTGTGCGGTCTGAGCGCCCGCGAAGAAGCGCGCGCTCAGGCCCTTCTCGACGGCCTCGGTCTTCCACAGAGGCTCGAAGCCGTGCCTGGCGAGGCCGTCTGCGACCTGACGCGGCTCGACAAGAAGTCCGGCCGCCACGGCGTGGGGTACGTTCTGCTGGATGCGCTCGGGAGCCCGCGCCTCGACGTGCGCGTGCGGCCTGAGCTGGAACGGGAGGTCATCGAGTGGCTGGTGAAACGGTGAAGACGCTCTGGCTCCTGCACGGCGTCAATCTCGACATGCTTGGTCGCCGCGAGCCCGCTCAGTACGGCGTGCTCACGTTGCCGGAGCTCGAAGCTTACGTGGTCGAGTGCGCCGCGGCGCGCGGTCTCGCGACGCGTTGCCACCAGACCAACCATGAGGGCGAGCTCGTCGAAAAGATCCACGAGATCGTGCGCGAGGGGGCCGACGCCGTGATCGTCAATCCCGGCGCGTGGACGCACTACAGCTACGCGCTGCGTGACGCGCTCGAGATGGTCGCGGCGCCGATCGCGGAGGTCCACCTCTCGGCCATCGAGGATCGCGAGGAATGGCGCCGGCACTCGGTGATCGCCGACCTGGCCGCCGTGCGGGTGAGCGGCAAGGGGCCCGAGGGCTACGCCGAGGCCGTGGCCGCCCTCGCCGACATTATCCAGCGAGAGGAACACGAATGAACGATCGTCTGGCGCGTTGCCGCGTCCTTCTGGACAGTCTCGGTCTCGTCGGCGTCGTCGTGAGCGAACCCGCGGACGTCCGCTACCTTTCCGGGTTCCGCGGCGAGGACACCACGCTTATCGTCGGCCTCGACGTCGCACTGATCTGCACGGACGCGCGCTTCTGGGAGCAGGCCCGGGAGGAAGCCGCGGGCTTCGAACTGGTCGAGGCCGTCGGCGCCGACCTGATCGCCGACACCGTGGCCGCGG
>JADGPQ010000142.1 GCA_017882325.1 Thermoleophilia bacterium | reverse complement strand
CCCAGGCACCGGCACGCCGCCGCCGGGTCGGGGCGCCGGGCCCTCAGCGACGGAGCGGCCGGGTGAGCCGGAGTAGCGCCGTGAGCGGGGGCGCCTCACGGCCGCCGGCAGGTAAGGGGTCCATGCTCGCCTTCGCCCGTGACCTGCCCAACGTGTGCTCGCTGGCCGGGCTCCTCGCCGCGCTGCTCGGGCTTTACTTCGCAATCCGCGGCGTCTACCCGGCGGCCCTGATGGCGCTGCTCTGGGCGGTGGTCTTCGACTGGAGCGACGGCCGCCTCGCGCGGCGCATGAAGGAACGCACGGCCGAGCAGGGCGCTTTCGGCGCACAGCTCGACTCGCTGATCGACCTCGTCAGCTTCAGCGTCGCGCCCGCGCTGCTGCTCCTGAGCGTCGGGCGCTTCAGCCCCTGGTTCGTCCCGGGCGCCTTCGTGATCCTCGCTACGGGGGTCATCCGCCTGAGCTACTTCAACGTCTTCGGGCTGCTCAACGATTCGACCTACCGGGGGCTCGCGCTCGACAACAACGTCCTCGTCCTGGCGCTCCTCTTCGTCTTCGAGCCAGTCTTCGGCATGACGATCTTCGCCATCGTCCTCTACGTCGCCTTGATGGTGCTGGCCGCCCTCAACGTGGCACCGATCGAGACGCCCAAGCTCGGCGGGCGCTGGTACTACGCCGTCATCCTGTATGCGCTCGTGCTGAGCGCGGTCTACGGGTGGCAGCTGCTGTAAGCGACCGGGCGTGGCATCACCTGCGGCCGGCGGTCTCGCGTACCCCCTGGTGTGAGGCCACCACGGCTCGTAGCACCTGGGCGGCGCGAGTGCCTCATACCACGGTTGCATCTTCGCCCGCCCGCGGGTTCATTTCTGTCGCCGAAGTACCCGGGTCATGGCTCGCGTTCCCCGCCTCTTCAAGGATTCATGGCCACAAGCCGCACCCACGCCCCGAGATCTCCGAAGGAGTCCGCCATGCATGACAACGTGGAAGAGGCGTTCACCGCCTTGGAAGCGCAGGACGACAAGGGCGGCAAGGCCCTGCTCTTGGCCGGCGTCATGTGGGAGGAGCTGTGGCGCGAGGCTGTCGAACGCGCCGAGACGGCCGAGTGGGGCTACTCGAGCGAATCCAGAAGTGGTCCGCGGACTGGGGCCCCCGTTTCGACGTCGACACGGCCGCCGAGCATTGGGACACCCGCTGCAAACGTCGGCCTCTATCACCCTCGCTGAGCGCGGCGGCGGGGGCGCGGCTGCCGCCCTCTCAGCGCGCCGCAGGCTCGACGCATGCATTTTGTTGACCAGCGAGTGGCGCGACCAGGTGAAGGACTATTGATGGTCGACGCTGAATAGCGACGGCAGCCCCGCGACCCATCTTCGCAAGGATGATGAGGGAGGGACGCCATGCAGCGCAGCGACGAGATACAGGGTCTGCTGAGCGACCTTGACGACGACGAAGGACTCGCCGAGAACGTGTGGTCGGACGTGGTCACGGCGATGGACCGGGCGTGGGAGCAACTCCACGACTACAGCGCCGAGGCGCGCGGACTGGAGGCGCTCACGCGGGCGGCCGAGGAGGTGCAGCGCGGCGTCGCACTGCTGGCGGCCGTGCATGAGCGGCTGGAGCGACTAGAAGCGGAGGAATCGGCCAGGGCGCAGATCGGCCGACAAGCTCCGCGGCCTTTGCGGGTGCGCTGGATATCAAGATGATGCCCAGTGGTGGTCCTGTGGCCGCCCCACGTCCGCGCAGCCTTCCTTGCCGATTCCGGAATCGCCTGCGCTCCGTCCACCCCTACGGAGGGCGGGCCACTCCGCAAACTTGCCCACGGCAGTAGGGGCGCTGCCCGCCTCGGCTGACAGACACAACCGTGGCGGGTGCCGCTCAGACTAACAGCGCGCCGGAGGGGCAGCCTCCGGCGACCGACCCGCTTTCTGCTGCCGTTCCCCTGTTTCTGCCGTCCGAGATACGTCCTAGGCTCAAGATATCTACGGGAGGAGTCGGGATGATCAACGAGGACTACATGTACCTTGCGGAGAAGCTACGCGACGCCCGAAGGGCCTTGATGCTGCCACACCCGAGGGGCGAGACGGAGAGCATCGTCAACGCATTCTCCGAGTGCTCCAAGGTGCTCCGGATCCAACCCACGCCCGACTTCGATGACTCCGCAAGTGACTGGGCAGAGACGATCCTGGGGCTGATGGACACCTCGAAGTTCGATGAGTCCGCCGGCGACGGGACCTGGGACTTGAAGGCCAGCAGCCTCTCGGTCGAAGACAGATTCGAGCTGTCTGATGCCGTTGACGCGTTGGCGAACTGGGCGCACGGCAAGGTCTATGGTGACGAGTGAGGTCATCGTCGATTGTTGCTGTCTAAGCTGAGTCGTAGGCGCACTCGCTGTTCGCGTGTCACGAGGCTTTGGCAGAGCGCGCACCCAGACACCCCTATCGCCCTGAGCGCGCCCCGCCCCGGCTGTCGCGTTGGGGCCTGCAACGCCGGGACAACCAAAGTATGCCTGTACGGATCGGCGGCCGCAGCGTGACGAGGCCCGCCACCCGAATAGGGCAGCGGGCATCTGTGACGTAGGCTTCGGTCGCCCGCGTCACGTTGGCCTCACTGACGCGGGCTGGTGCTCAGCCCGTCGTGAAGGCCGGATTCCGCCCCCACGACTGCCGCCGTGCGCCGCTGGTCGCCACGCCCCACGCTGTGACCTTGAGCGCCCTGGCGGCATCGTGGCTCAGGATAGCCGATCACTCACCAGACGCGCCGCGGCCTCACGGACTTCAGCCAACAGGACGCAGAGGTCGTGCTCTGTCGCAGCCGGATTGAGTATGCAGGCACGGAAGGCCTCTCGACCGCCGATGATCGTGCCGCTGAGGAAAGCTCGGCCGTGCTCCTGCACTGCGGCAACGACCGTGCGGGTGATCTCGTCCAGATCGAGGGTCGCGTCGGACTCAGCCGGCGGGCGGTAGTAGAAGGCGACGATCGAGGTCGACACGGGCCCGGCGAGTGTCAGGACAGGATCGGTGTCCACCATCTCACCCAATCTGCGCGCCAGCTGGCGGCAACGGACGATGTTCGCTACGAGACCGGCACGTCCCATTCGAGAGAGCGTCATCCAGAGGGGCAGCGCACGATAGGGACGTGTCTGCTCGATGGTGTACTCGGAGAACCACGTCGGCCCACCGAAGCCGCGACCCTCCTCGGTGCGCAGATAGGGCGGGACCAAACTGAAAGTGTCGCGCAGGTTGTCCGCCTCGCGAACGAGTGCGCACCCGCAATCGACCGGCACGCCCAGCCACTTGTGCGGATCGAGGGCGAGGGAGTCTGCTCGCGACATCCCGTCGAAGTACTCCGCAATGGAAGGGTCAAGGACGCCGAAGGCACCGTAGGCGCCGTCGACGTGCAGCCACAGTCCCTCTTCTTCCGCCACATCGCTCAGTGCCCGCAGAGGATCCACGGCGCCGCAGCTGACGGTGCCGGCGTTTCCCACTAGGCAGAAAGGCGCAAGCCCGCGCGCATGATCCCCGGCAATGGCTTCGCGAAGTGCGGCGATGTCGATTCGACCATCGTCATCGACGGGGACTGTGTGATGCCGTGTGCTTCCCAGCCCGAGCAACTCGATCGCCTTGCGGATGCAGCTGTGCGTTTCGACAGACGAGTAGAGCACGAGCGGGGCGGTCTGTGCTGCTGCCATCCCGTGTTCACGAACGTCCAGGCCAACGCGTCGGACCGCCCATTGACGGGCTGCGGCCAGGCAAATAATCGAGGCCATGGACGCTCCGCTCGTCAACACGCCGTAGCCTCCGTCCAGGGGGTAGCCGACCAGCTCGGCAAGCCAACGTGTGGTGGCCCGCTCCAGGTATGTCGCGGCGTGGTCACCTCCGGCGCAGCTTGGGTTGATGGCTGCGGCCGCGAGAGCTCCGAGGATACCGGCCGGGGCAGGCGCGGAGTTGACCCATGCGAAGAAGCGGGGGTGCCCGTTACCCATGGGATGGGCCGCCAGCTCGTCCCGCCAGACGCGCAGCAGCTCGCCCCACTTCAGAGACTCATCTGGCATCCGCATGTTGGCGAGCCCGGCGCGTTCCGCCCGCGTCATTGGCCGGAAGACCGGGCCATGCGGCAGCTCCTCGAGATAGTCGGCCAGCAGGTCGACGAGCTCGTGACCCGCAGTCCGAAAACCGGCGATCTCAGAGTCAGATGCCAATGGCTGGCTCAGGCTGTTGCTGAAACGATGCTGCCATGCGCCCCTCGTGAATGCCGTGAGTGTAGAACGTGGCGCGGTCGGCGGCAATTCTCACGAAGCAAGCCTCAACGCGTGGGGTCGCTGAACGCATAAGATGTCGTTCGACCGGCTGCCGACCAACGCAGCCGCCGCCGGTTGCGACACGAGCCTTTCTGCGTACAAACCCTCGTCTTGCTGCGCCATGCACAAGAGCCGTGAGGCTGCTTGCGTAGACACAGCCTGCGGCACATCAACGTCAGTTCTGTCGATTCTGTCGCACCGGGCGGAGCCGGTTCAGCGGCCGTCGGGCCCGCGCCTCAGCCTCGCGGCCCCGTTCGCCTTGCCCCACACGATGGCCTGGGGCGCCCCGCTGCCGCAGGCCGGCCTCCCCCCGCACGCTCGACCCCGGAGTCGCGTGGCCGCGCCAGGCTCGACGCCGCTGGAGCCGCCAGGCTCCGGACTGAGCGCAACGGGCTCGTTCCGGCCCGCTGGGGAAGGTAGGGAGTCAACGTCCGCCATGGGCCCGCCCAACGACGCCGACTCCGTGAAGGAGAGATCATGAGCGACAACATCGAGACGATTCGCGGCGGCTACGAGAGCTTCAGCCGCGGCGACGTGCCGGCCGTGCTCGAGCTCTTCGCCGACGACATCGAATGGAACGAGCCGGAGTGGATCTACCGGACGCCCACCGGTACGTTCCGCGGCAAGCAGGAGGTGCAGAGCATCTTCGAGCGGATCCCCGAGCACAACGACGGCTTCTCGCTCGAGACGCGGGAGTTCCTCGGGGACGGCGACACCGTCGTGGTCACCAGTTTGTTCCGCGTAAGCCCCAAAGGCTCCGGCCGCACGGCGGAGGTGCCGTTCGCACACGTCTGGCGCCTGCCTGACGGCAAGGCCGTCAGCCACCGTGCCTACGTGGATGTGCGCGAGATCTACGCGCTGAGACGCGCTGCCTGAGCGTCGCCGCGCAGGCGCCGGCCGTCACGGCCGGCGCCCGCGCGGCTCAGTCGAGCAGCGCTGATCGTCTACCGGTCGCCCAAGTAGTGCGGGCTGTGGTCAGTGGTGGGCCGGCGTCACCGTTGGCACGCGCGGAACACTTCTACGACGGCCTCAGATCTTGGCGTCAGCGCAAGAGAGGCAAGAGCCGCTTCCTGGCACCATGGCAGACGCCGCCTCAAGGCTGGCGGCACAAGCTGGGCTGCAGCTGCCCACTATGCCGAGCGTGGACAGAGGCCGGACGCGTCGCCTGGAAACCGTGCCCAGATCGCGTCCACCCTGCTCTCCTTGAGCGACGACCAAGAAGTATCTGAGAGCGGGCACGCTGGTACGGAGCGACGCAGAAGACGAAGCAGCAGTCGGCGTGGTCAGCATCATCCGTGTTAGTACTTCACGAGGGCGGGCATCTTCAGCCGACAGGACACACCCCGGCATGCGTTCCGATGGGAGACCCCATATGAGCGAGTCTGCGAACCGTGCGACGCTCGAAGCGCTTGTCAACGCGCTGAACGCCAGCGACCTTGAGGCCCTCGACAACGTCTTCACCGACGACGTCGTGATGGAATGGCCGCAATCCGGCGAGCGCATCGTCGGAGGGCAGAATCGGCGCGAGGTCTACAGTCGCTTTCCTTCTCTGCCGCACGTGACGCCGCGACGGATCACGGGAAGTGGCGCTCTCTGGGTGGTCGAGGCGAGTCTCGACTACGGAGACGGCGATCCCTTCCAGTGTGTCTTCGTCTTCGAGATGCGCGACGGGCTCATTGCCAAGGAGACTGGCTACTGGTCAAAGCCGTTTCCGGCCCCTGACTGGCGGGCACCGTGGGTTGAGCGCATGTAGAGACTGTGGCCGAATCTGCCACCCAAGCGGCTGTAGTTCGCCTCGTCGCTCCGGATGAGGGTGTCAAACGGACTCACGTCTGACGGCGACGACGTCTGTCATCGCCACCGTCACCCCCCAGTCCCAGCGAACCCTGGCTTCTCCCATCTGGGCGCACGCATTTGGGTCGCAGGAGGGTTGCAGCCGTCGCGCGCCGGCTCAGTTCACTACGCCCCGCCTCTCCTTGCCACGCCTGTGCCTGCATCACGGCACGAAGGCCACGATGTCCATGGGCGAGCCCGAGCCGTTCTGCAACTGCAGCGGTGCGAGGACCAGGGTCGCGCCCTTGGCGGGCAGCTGGTCCAGGTTGGCCATGCATTCGATGGCGATCTTGTGCGAGTTCGCCATCTCCGTGTTGGTCGCGTAGCTGGTGTCGGAGCCCGGGTCCACGCCGTGCGTGTCGATGCCGACGCCGGCGATCTTCCGGTCCGTCACGAGCCACTTGCTCGTCGCGCCGGCGAAGCCTGGGAAGTGCAGGTTTCCCTTGGCGTCCTGGTTGATGAACGCCTTGGGGTCGTTCCATCTGTCCTCCCAGCCGGTGAGCATGATCACGAACGAACCGGGCGCGATCTTGCCGTTCTTGGCCTCCCAATCGAGCACGTCCTGTTGGGTGAGCTGGTAGTCCGGACTGGCGGCGGACTGGGTACGCGCGTCGATGACCACTGCCGGCACCACGCGCTGCTCGGGCGCGTAGCTGGTGATCGCCTGCGTGTTGCCGCTGACGAAGCTGTTGGGAGCGTTCATGTGCGTGGCGCTGTGCTCGCCGATGGTGAAGCTGCGCAAGTAGTAACCGTCCTTCTTCATCGTGGCGACGACCTTGAAGACGACCCTGGGGTCGCCGGGCCACAGTGGGATCGTGGGACTGATCACGTGGCTGAGGTCGACGACGCGAGAGAAGCCGATGGTGCCGGCGGCGGCCGTGGCAGCCGGCGAGGAGCTCGACGAAGTTGAGCCCGAGCCGCAGGCCGCGGCTCCCAGACCCAAGAGGATGACACCCACGATGGCGCTGACAGCAGCGAGGCGAGGGCGAGGTGTGACGCTCATGAGCATCTCCGATCGGTGAGGTTCAGCTTCTATGAGAACGGACGCGGACGGAAACGTCAACGGCCAGAGCCGATCCGCGGGCCGGTCTCATCAGTGGCTCCCAGCCGGACCGCATTGTCCGCAGTGGTGCGTCCGGCGGATCACGGCCTCCCGTGTGCGGCGCGGCACCTCTCCGGAGTCTCGCATAGTGACCGTGTACTCCTCTGCGGTGATGAGTTCAAGAGTTTGGGGCCCGGGCCACGGCGACAACCTCGATCGGCATGACCCTGGACACGCATACCCATGTGGTGCCGGGCATGCAGGAGGAGGCCACGGAGAAGAGCGACCCGGTGTCTGCGGGCCGCACCGACGGGATGGTGAAACAGCTGCCAGAATCGACAGCTCAGCACCGACGACCAAACCGGTCATTTCGCGGGAGTGAATCGTCGGTTCTGTCGATTCTGACCCGTCGGTCGCTGCGTGCGCGGGAGTGCCGCCCGACAGCAATGCGCGCCCCATCCGGGGGCCCGGTCCCACCCGCCGGAAGACGAGCGGCACGAGGCGTGAACCCCGCCCTGCCCGGCCAGGCCGAGACCCCTGACAGCGCTGTCGGAATAGCGTGCGGGTGCCTCAACTCCATCTAGTACGCGCGGGTCCGCACCTTTCGCGGGCGCGGTCGGGGACCTACTTCTTGAGCGCCAGCGGCTCGTCGCAGCAGGAGAGCGGCTCCGCGCAGGAGCAGGCA
>JADGPQ010000141.1 GCA_017882325.1 Thermoleophilia bacterium | reverse complement strand
GGACCCGCGGGTCTTCCGTTCGCCGCGCGGCGCGCCGGCGCCGGCGCGCACCGCTTCGAGCTGCGCGGCCAGGGCGGCGCCCACCAACAGCGCGATCGCCGTGGCGTACGACCAGAACGCGAGCGCGATGATGCCGGCCAGCGGCCCGTAGGTCGTGCCAAACGACGAGCTGAAGTGGAAAAACACGTTGAGCACGATCGTGACGAGCGCCATCAGGGCGACGGCGGCGACCGCGCCGAAAGACATCCACGACCACTTCGGCTGATGCCGGCGCGGTGCCCAGCGCAGGATCAGCGCGATCGCGGCGATCAGCAGCAGGATGCCGAGCGGCCAGCGGGCGACGTTCCAGATCGTGCGCGTGCCGCTGCTGCCGAGAGCGGACGCGATCGCGCCACCGAGCCCCAGTCCGCCGAACGCGAGGGCGGCGAGCGTGCCGGCGGTCAGCGTCAGCAAGAGCGCACGCGCGTACTTGTGCGCCGTGTCGCGGTCTGACTCGATGCCGTAGAGACGGTTCATCGCGCGCTCGATCTGGCCCATCAAGGTCACCCCCGTGATCAGGGCGCCGATGGTACCGAACAGGATGGCGATCCAATGGCCGGATGAGGCGGCCTGGTGGGCCTGGCTGGCCGCCTGGGTGAGGAGGCGCCCCGCCGGGCCCGGCACGATCGACCGCAGGGTCTTTACGATCGAGTGACTGGTGCTGGGGCTACCGAGGGTGCTTGAGATGCCGATCGCGGCGATCAGCCCCTCGACGAAGAGCAGGATCCCGAGGAAGGCCATCGAGCGGGCGTGGCTGAAGCCGTCGGAGAACCGCAGCCGCGTCAGCGCGTCCTTGACCAGGCGCCGGCGACCGATGTGGGAAAGCGTCTTCTTCGCGTCGTCACCCGTCAGGTTCCAGGTCTCGGGGACCAGGTTCGCCGTGCTCATCGCTCCTCCTCATTCGCCGGCACGCAGACGGTGATCGCGCCGGGCTTCACGCGGAACCGCAGGTGCTTCGTCTTGGGTCTGTCGCCGCCGTCGAGTTCGTAGGCCAGCTTCTTCCCGAGGCGCACGTCGATCCTGGTCGCGGTCATCGTCTCGACGAACGGTGAAGAGCCGGGGTGGCCGGCCATCGTCCGGCCGAGTGTGCGCGCCCAGTCCACGACGCTGTCGGCAGTGACGATCCCGACGTCGAGCCGACCGTCGTCGGGACGGGCGTCGGGGAAGGCGGCCATGCCCCCGAGCACCGTGCCCATGTTGCCGACGAGCACGCAGGTAGCCGGCCCCTTGAACCAGGCCATCCCGTCGACCTCCACGCGCGCTTGCACGGCATCGCGACCAATGTCACGGATGCCCGCCACGACGTAGGCGAGGCGTCCGAGCCGGTCCTTTAGTCCAGCGTCCGCATCACGGATCATCAGCGCGTCGAAGCCGATCCCTGCCATCACCCCGAAGCGCTCGCCGTTCACAGTGCCGACGTCGAGAATCCGGCGGCGGCCCGAAAAGCCGATGTTCACGGCTTCCTCGAGGTCTGTGGGGATCCCCAAGTTCCTGGCGAAGAGATTCGAGGTGCCGGCGGGCAGGATCGCGAGCGTGATCGGCGCCTTGCCGACCGTGTCGATGCACTTTTGCACCGAGCCGTCGCCGCCCCAGACGAACAGGAGCTCGACGCCGGCCTCGACGAGTTCCGTGACCATCTTCGGGACGAACTTGCTCTTGGGGACTTCACGCCACAGCGGGTCGTCGACCCCGTGCTGCGCGAGCAGCGTCCGCAGGGCGCCGAGCCCGCCGCCGAGGGTCTTGCCCGAGTGTGCGAGAACTCCGACGACGGTCACAAGACCACCTCCGGTGGAGAGTCGGCGGGCGGCGGGGACGCCGCGGGACGGTCGCGCTCGGTCTCTGCCGCCGCCATGCTCCGCACGGCGAGCAGCGCGCACAGCAGCGCGGCGATGGAGAGCAGGACGCTCGCCGCCACGTCGGTCGGGAAGTGCATCCCGCGGTACAGGCGCGAGATGGCGACCCCCATGGGAAGCAGGATCGCGAACACCCACACCAGCGTGCGCGCCCGCGTCCCGCGAACCAGCGAGGTAAGGACGATGGCGGCCCCGACGTACAGGGTCAGGGCGCTCGCCGTATGCCCCGACGGAAAGCTCGAGGTGGGAGGGGCGACGTCGAGCTGCGGCACCGTCGGCCGATGCCTGCCGACGATCATCGTCGTGATCAGAAACACGCCGAACTCGAGGGTCAGCGCGAAGAACAGAAAGGCGAACTGCCGCCAGTACCTTCCGATGACGAGCGCGACACCCGCGACCACGGCGAGCGCCAGTATGACGCCCGAGGATCCGAGATCGGAGCCGATCCTTGTCACCGTGTTCAGCGTCGGCGTTCACTCGGGTACGAACCATCGGCTCCAGCTCGCGTCCTCGGCCCCGAGTCCGGCCGGGAGCAGGACGTGGGTCAGCAGCAAGCCGAGCCCGATGGTCGCTGCGCCGAGCACGACGAAGGCGACCACCCACACGATCACCGCGGCGAGTGCCGGCCGGCGAGCACCGAGGGAGCGGCCGACCGCATCGGCGAGACCGCCTGGTCGAGCGGTGAGGACGTCGCGCGGCGCCGCCATCATGCACATCCTCTCACTCGTCTCGGAACGTGCCGCTGTTTGCCCAGCCGCAGGGTCGGGTAAACGGCCGACGTCGTTGGGCCGGACCGCCAGGTCGTCCGGCCGCGTCCGAGAGAGGCGACCGAAGGAGCAGCGTGACCGAGCTCGCCATCGTCGCCGTGCTGAGCGCCGTGATCGGCGTCGCCTGTGGCCTCTTCATCGCCGCCTTCCCGTCTGCCGACCCCGCGCGCTCCGCCTCGCGGCAGCTCGGTGCCCAGGTGGCCGAACATCGAACGCTCCGGCGCTTCGTGCGAGCCCGCCTCGACCCCGGGACGACGGCCGGGCTCACCCTGACGGTGGCGCTCGTCGGCGTCGTCATCGTCTTCATCGTGTTCGGCGTCGCGATCGCCATGATCCGCTCGAACTCCGGTGTGGTGAACGTGGACGTGGCAGTCACGCGCTGGGCGGCCGCTCACGCCACCGGCGTCTCCCTGGACGTCTTTGGCTGGCTCACCCTGGCCGGGAGCACCGTCGGGGTGGTTGCGGTCGCGCTGGCGACCACGGTGTTCGCCCTGCGCAGGTGGCGGCGATGGAGCCTGGCTCTCTTCTTCCTCATCGTGCTCGGTGGCCAGCTGCTACTCTCGAACGCCGTCAAGTACGCGGTCGGGCGCGTGCGCCCCGACGCGCCGCCGTTCCACGTGCTGTCCGGGCCCTCGTTCCCCAGCGGTCACGCCACGGCGGCCGCGGCCACTTGGGCCGCCGTGGCGCTGGTGCTCTCGCGCGGATCGTCGCCGCGCATGCGCGCGATCCTTGGCGGCACTGCTGCCGGGATCGCGGTCGCGGTCGCGTGCTCGCGCGTGTTTCTTGGGGCGCACTGGACGTCGGACGTGATCGGCGGCCTTCTCCTCGGATGGACGTGGTTCGCGCTCTGCGCAGTGGCGTTCGGCGGCCGCGTGCTGCGACTCGGTGCGCCGGTGCAGGAGGCGTCTGCCAGACCTTCACGTGATCGGCCCAGTCAGAGCCAGTCGTGACGAGGAGAGTCGAGCCCGCGTCGCCCTCTCCACGCAATTTGCTAGTAGGTTGCTAAATCTGACGGACCTCCCAGGACAACCGCCCAGCCACGGTGCCGGCGTCTTGGCAGGAAGGACGCGGGCGGCGACGGCGACCGCTCGCAGGCCGCCTATCTCTTGTTAGGCCTCGGGAAGACTGGTTCTAGACACGTGTGTCACCAGCATCGCCAGAACGGAGGCCCTCAATGAGGGGCGAGAAGATATACGAGTACGATCTTGATATCACAGGAATGACGGACTACGGAGTGAGCCTGGACGCGATCCTTTCGGGCAAAGAGAAGATACCGCCGCAGGGGGCCCGCATCGACGTCGTCTTCGAGGGCCGTGCTACGGGCCGGCTGACGGGGCTTGTGCGGGGCAGCGACTATCTCCGTATCCGCGCCGACGGCCGCGTCGACCTTGATATTCGCATCGTCGTTGAAACCGATGACGGTAGCCGTATTGCCCTGTCCGCCGACGGCGTGGGCAATCCGCGCGCTGATGAGCCGATCGCCGACCTCTTTGAGAACGTCAGCCTCACCACGGCGGCCAAGGAATACGCTTGGGTCAACACGCGCCAGGGGTGGGGGTTTGGGACCGTCAACTTCGCCACTGGCAAGATCCACATCGACGCATACATGCAGTGAATGTCCGGCCTACGTTCTTCAGATTGAGGCACGGACGGCCAGCCGGTTGGTAGGCGTCGGCGTTCGGCCTCTGCGCCCGCGAGCGTCGCTGGAAACCAGCGGCAGGCCGGCCGGAAGCGGCGGTCGGAGCGGGTGAACGCGCGAGTCCAGAGTGCCCGCGGGGAGGGTCAGCGGCGGCGTGCGAGCGCGACGACGTTGTCGCGGAGCGGCCGAGCGTCCTCGCGGACCTTCTCCTCGGCGCGCTCGAGGGCGGCTCTGGTCACCTCGTCGAGGCCGGCTATGGCCTTCGCCCTCGCGGCCGTCGTCAGGCGCACGTAGTGGCGCAGGGCGGTCGCCGGATCGCCGTGCGCGAGCCACTCCTGGGCCTGCTTGACGCCGTAGTTTCGTACACCCAGGTCCCGAACCAGGCGCGGAGGCCGTGGAGGGAACTCTCACGATCTGTCCTTGGGTTGGCCGTGCGCCACACCGGGAACGCTCAGATATCCCCGAATAAATTAGGAGGTTTCCTCCATGTCTTCTGTGAAACAGTCCATCGACGTGAACGTTGACGTGACCACGGCATACAAACAGTGGGCCCAGTTCGAGAGCTTCCCCCAGTGGATGGAGGGCGTCGCGTCGGTCGACCAGATCGACGACACCCACCTCCACTGGGTGGCCAAGGTCAAGGACGAGGTCGCTGAGGTCAAGGGCGAGACCCGTGAGTGGGATGCCCAGATCACCGAGCAGACCCGCGACAGGCGCATCTCCTGGGAGAGCGTCGGCGGGAAGCCTGATGAGAAGCCCAACGCGGGGCACGTCACGTTTGAGCCGCTCGGCGATTCGGCGTGCCGCGTCACCTTCCGGATCGACTGGGAACCGGACGCTGCGCTCAAGTCAAATGAAAGCTACATGCTTGGTGTGGTGAACCAGACGGTGGCGGAGGATCTCGCGCGCTTCAAGGACTTCATCGAGGCGCGCGGTGAGGAGACCGGCTCATGGAGCGGCGAGATCGCCGTCTGAGAGACGTCATGGAGACCGCCGCTCTCTGCGTCCCGCGAGACGGCGGCGGTCCACTCCTTCGCGCAAGTTGCTGGTAAGTTGCCGAATCTGCGGGAAACGGCGGGCTCACGCTCGGGAGGCGGTGTCACTCGCCGTACGGAAGAGACGCCGAATCGAACTCAGATGACCCTGCGTGCTCCTTCAGCAAACCTGTGCTTTATCCACTGAGCTACGAGGGCGCCGGCTGATTCGCCGGCTGATTCTACCATCGCTCCGGCGCCCCGCCCGGAGGTCCGCACGCGGCGAGGGCCGGGGCGCCTTGGCGCCCCGGCCCTCGCCGGCGAACTCCAAAAGACCCGCGTCCGCGGGTCGGAAACGTCTTACTTGCTCTTGCCGATCTTGAACATCTTGGTGCCGCACTCCGGGCAGATGCCCTGGGTGGCCGGTTTGCCGTTCTTCATCGTGACGGCCTTCTCGTCCTTCATGGTGCGCTTCATTCGACACTTCACGCAGTAAGCCTCGGTCGCCATACGGACTCCTTTCGGGCCACGTGTGCGGGTCACTTGCCCGCCCCCCAGATACCGCGGGCAGCATACTACCTCGCTCGAGCGTGTGCAACGAGTGCCCGTTGAGCGTGGGTGACGCACGCGCAGGCAGGGGCGTGCGGGCGACCGCACGCGGCCCCGCGCCCGTCCTCCCGTACGCCCGCCGCGCGGCCCGCCGGGGCGCCGCGCGAGGCGAACGGCCTCGGCGCCTTGCCCAACAAGCTTAGCGAATGGTACGAGTACCGCGAGCAGGTCACCGACTGGGAGGTCAGAAAGTACTTCTCGCTGCTCTGACGGCCTGAGGCGCGGGGCCGCGGGTCGTCAGACTCGCGGCCCCGCGGCGCGTACAGCAGGTCTAGGCTTCCACGAACGTCTTCAGGGCAGCGAGCATCATTCCCCAGTTCTTCTCGGAATGTTCACGCGCCTCTTGGCTCGGATTGTTGTCTTGAGACAGCGAAACACGCGTCTGCGTCCCCTCGTCGCTCAGCTCGATAGTCACGGTGTGGTAGCTCGCCGGTTCGTCAGGGAGCCCGGACAGTGGGCTGTAGTGGCTGTACTGGAACGTGTGTCCCGGCTCAAGCTGAAGGATCACGCCGTTGTCCTCATACGGCTTGCCTTGCCACTCTCCCCGCCAGACGATCGGACTCCCTGCCTTCCAGTCCGAGACAACGTTCGTGCCGAACATGTACTGCTTGATGGCCGCGGGCGTCACGAGGGCATTCCACACGTCGGCGCTGGCAGCGTCGATGGCAGTGGAGACCCTGGCGATGAGATCCTTGTCCATGGCTGAGTCCTTTCTGTGGTCTTGTGACCTGCTGCTCATCTGAGGATAAGCTCAACAGGACTGCGGGTAGTCTGCGAGATTTGTAGTAGTCGGTCAATGGTGGGGCACCTGATGCCATACGTAGCACCTAACCAGTCGCGTCGATGAACCCCCAGAGAGACGACCTCTTGGCGAGCTGAGCTCACGTCGCTGTTCGCCCCGCTGGAGGACCTCAGCATGGGCCTGGCTGACGACGAAGATGATGATGGTGGGGACGACCCGAAAGCCTGGACGAATCGAAGCGTGGAGGTAACAAGCGGGCAGTCGTCAAGGCGAAGACAAACAAGAACCCGACGGCCCAGGGACCACGGGGCTCTAACGTGACACTCTTGGCGGAGGGGGTGGGATTCGAACCCACGAACGACTTGCGCCGTTGCCGGTTTTCAAGACCGGTGCGATGAACCGCTCTGCCACCCCTCCGCGCCGTGCAAGTGTAGCAAGCGGGCGCGGAGGGCGTGAACATCTGGCGTCAGGATCTGGGCTAGTCTCGGCGAGCGCCATCTGGCATACTCCTGCGCCATGACCGCGCTCTTCATCGCCTGCGCCGACGGCCGCGCCGCCGCCGCCCTCGCCGTCCTCCAGGAGACGGAGGGCGAGACCGACGCCGACTGGTTGCTGGTGCCCGGCGGGCCGCTGGTGCTGACGCGGCCGGGCATGGAGCGGCGTGTCGCCCTCGACTGGATACGCACGCAGATGGACCTGCACGGCATCCGCACCATCTACCTCGTGTCGCACCAGGACTGCTCCGCTTACGAGCGCAGCCTCGGAGGTCTGGGGTTCGACCAGCAGGAGCTGCTGGCCCGCGACCTGCGACGCGTGAAGGCGCTGCTCGAGAACAGCTTCGCCGACGCGGAAGTGCGCTGCTTCATCATCCCGTGGCGCGAGAACGGCGAGGCGCCGTCGTTCGGCGAGGCCGAGCCCGTCGAGTGAGCGGCGCGGCCCTGGCGGGCCGCGCCTCCATCGCGTTCAGCCTCCGATCACGTCCTTGCCCATGAGAGGCTGGAGGGCGTTCGGCACGGCGATAGTGCCGTCGGCCCGCTGGTAGTTCTCCATGATCGCGATCAGGGTGCGGCCGACGGCGATACCCGTGCCGTTCAGCGTGTGCACGAAGCGCGGGCCCTTGTCGGTGCGGTAGCGGCAGTCCAGGCGCCGCGCCTGGTAGTCGGTGCAGTTGGAGCAGCTTGTGACCTCGCGATACTGCTCCTGCCCCGGCATCCAGGCCTCGCAGTCGAACTTCTGCG
>JADGPQ010000140.1 GCA_017882325.1 Thermoleophilia bacterium | reverse complement strand
GTCGGCACCGTCGGGAACGCTGCCATCGGATTGAAGACCAGCGGACTTGGCGGCGTGGGCGCGGTCGCTGGGAGGAGAAGCGGAGGCGCCACGGTCATATCGCCCAGGAACGTGACGGTGTGGATCTCGTTGCTGTTCTGACGCCAGCGGACCGTATCTCCCACGTGGATCTTGACCGTGCCCGGGAAGTAGGCCATGACGTCGATGCCGCGGTGGACGCTCTCGGCGCCGACCATGACGGTGTACGTCCGCGCCGCGGCCGAGGGCGCGGCCACGGCGGTGGCGGCGTACCCCAGCAACAGCAGGCACACCGCGAGCAATGCCACGGTGGACAGTCTGATGAGACGCATAGGGTGACCTCCTGGACGTGCTGACGGATCGTTGAGGCCTACCCGATTCGCTGCACTTGTAGCCGTTGACGTCGTGCCCCGTGCTGCGTGCTCGGCCGTCGCGGAACGCCCGGCGCGGAGAGTGGGGCGAGCGACGGGCGGCGCCCTTCGACACGTGTAGTCCGTGCAGGCAACGCCGGCGCTTGTCCCCCCTCACGCTGCTTGATCAGGTGGTGGCGAAGGGCTACGTTTCGCAACGGTGGGGGACCGCCTACGGCGTCTCCCGACCTGGTCACCTGGTGGATAGGCTGTCGCATTCGCCGCACACGGCAACCAGAACAACACAGGGTCCGCCCTCTACGTCGTCAACACCGACGGCTCCGGGCTCTCGGTGGTGCCGAACACGGGCAAGGTGTGGAACTCCGTCTCGCAGCCGCAGTAGCGTTTCCGCTCAGTGAGATGAGATGAGACGAGGGGGCGAGGGCCTCCACACGGGTCGTCGCGGGTTTCGTTGCCTCGGGCCTATCCCGTCAGTGCAGCCCGCATCCCCGCGTCGATCTTCTCCGCGGCCTCCTCCTGCATGCTCGGCATCACGTGGCCGTACGCGTCCAGGGTGATACCGATGGAGGCGTGACCGAGCCTCTCGGAGACGACCTTGGGGTGCACGCACGCCTTCAGGAGCGGCGTGACATGCGTGTCGCGCAGGTCATGGAAAGCGGATCGCGAGTTTTGGTCAACCGGTGCTCATTGCGTCGGCGTGCGTCAAAGACCCGGCGCGGTGCGTAGCAGCGCGCCTATCTCGGGGTCGCGCGCGATTACCGGAGCGGGCAGGAGGTCGAGGCCGTCGGGCGTGTTGAGATAGCCGGCGGAGGAGCCCGCCGCGCCGGTATGGCCGTACTGCCAGACGACCTTCCGCGTGTGCGGGTCGATGAGCACGACGCGGTCGCGAAAGTCGTCGCTGACAGCGATCAGGCCACGGGGGAGCATCGCGGCGAGCGAGGGCTGATCGAGCTCTCCGGACCCCGAGGAGGGACCGTAGCGCCAGAGCACGCGGCCGCTGCGGTCGATGATGAACACGCGGCCCGGCGAGGTGTAGTCGGCGAGCAGGACGCGGCCTCCGCGCAGGAGCTGGGCGTCCGAGGGATAGGTCGCCGGCGTGTGCACCGACCACTGGAGCTTGCCGGCGGCGGAGAGCGCGTCGACCCAAGATCCCGCGATCTCGGTGATGAGCATGCCGCCGCCGGGCGTGGGGGCGTCGCCGTTGGGCGCGCCGAGCAGGTGCGGCGGCCGGTGTCCGGAGACGCCGGTCGTGCCGTACTGGCGCACGATCCGCCCGGCCGGCGAGATGAACAGCACGCGCTGATTGACGATGTCGGCGACGGTGCGCATGCCGTCCGGCAGCACGTAGGCGTCGTCGGGCCGGTTCAGCTGGCCCGGCCCCGAGCCGGGCTGGTCCACCCGGCCGTAGTGCCACAGGACCTTGCCCTCCGGGAAGGAGATGATCTGGATGGTGTGCTGCATCTCCTGACTCGAGATGATGGCGCGGTAGCCGGGGCAGAAGAAGGCATCGTCGTCGTAGCGGAGGGGGAAGCTGGGCGCCGTGCCAGGGCGCGGGTAGGTCCAGAGAACGCGCTTCTTGCCGTCGACCAAGAGCAGACGGTCGTTGCCCCGGTCCGCAATGAGGAGGAGGCCGGGGAAAGGGCCGGGGAGCGGAGAGGCACTGGCCTGCCGGGCCGGGCCGGGCGCAGCGGTCGTGACCGGTGACTGCGATCCGCCCGGATGTCCTCCGCACGCCACCAGCTGGAGAACGGCCGCCGCGACCGCCACGAGGACCAGTGCGATGAGCGCCCTGCGAATGGCAGCGTGCATGGACTTGCCCGTGCATGGCGGATGCTGATGCATCGATTCTCCCTGGGCTCAGCGACGGTCGGCTGCGACGAGCCTAGCACCGGGTCCGGGGCGTGAAGGCCGTTGTCGGTGCAGGACGATGACCGTTGCGGGCCGCGCGGACCCGGTGGTGCCGGAGCGTTCTGACCCTATGCCGCTAGAGCCTTCCTGAGTCTCGCGTCGATCTTCTCTGCGGCGATCGAAGCGACGAAGGCGACCGATCCCTGCGACCTCGCTGCTCATGAAAGGGACTCGGGTGTACTACCAAGTGTTGTGGCACCTCGCGCGCGTCCCGGGACGGCTGCCGGGAGTCTCGGCCACTCGGGCAAATGGCGCGGCAGAATCGACAGAACCGACGATTCACCCTCTGCGACGCGGAACCCTATTTCCTTGCAGCCTGAGTAATGGCGCCGTCATCGGGCCATAACCATGTGCACCGATACGTTCTAGTGGCCACCGGGCACAACCCCGTGCTTGGGGCGCGACGTAATGGCTGACAAAGCGACCTACACGAAGTACAAGATGCCTGGCCGGCAGATATCGAGCCGGCCGAACGCGCGCCGCTGGCGACGCCGGCTCGTACTCCTTGCCTTGTGCTTGTTCTTGGTCGTGGTCGCGGCTGGAGCGGGCCTGGCAGGCATCGCGGTCGGCGTCATGCACGGCATGCCGTCGCTGCCTCAGTTGCAGGCCCGGCCGCTCGCGCAGACGAGCGTCCTCTACGACCGCACCGGACACTATATCGGGCAAGTCCACGGGGCAGTCGACCGCGTGGAAGTGCGCAGCTCGCAGATCCCCGAGGCCTTGAAGCAGGCGACCGTCGCCATCGAGGACAAGCGCTTCTACAGCCACGACGGGATCGACTTTGTGGCGGTGGCGCGCGCCGCCTTTGCCGATCTGCGCGCCGGCCGTGTCGTGCAGGGGGGCAGCACGCTCGACATGCAGTACGTCAAGAACGCCTACATCGGAGGCGCGGGCGACAGCCTCGCGCGCAAGATCCGCGAGGCTGTGCTCGCCTGGCAGCTCGACAGCGTTTGGAGCAAAGACCAGATCCTCACGGCCTACCTCAACACCGTCTACTACGGCTCGGGGGCCTACGGCGTGGAGGCGGCTGCGCAGACCTTCTTTCACAAGCACGTCTGGGAGCTCAACGTGCCGGAGTGCGCACTGCTGGCAGCGCTGCCCCGGCTGCCCACCGGCTACTCGCCGGTGACGGACCCGGAAGACGCCTTGGCGCGCCGCGACGTCGTGCTGCAGCAGATGCGGCAGCAGGGCTACCTCACGGCGCAACAGGCCGCGGCCGCCGGCGCCACCAAGCTGGACGTGTACGACCATCCGCCGAAGCCATGGCGTGGGCCGGCGGCCTACTTCGTGCAGTACGTTACGCAGCAGCTCGTGCAGCGGTACGGGATGCGGGCGACCTTCGAGGGCGGGCTGAAGGTGCAGACTTCTCTCGACCTGCGCATGCAGCAGGACGCGATGAACGCCCTGACCGGCACGCTGCCGCCGGGGCCGGCCGGCGCCCTGGTGTCGGTCGACCCAGCGACCGGCTACGTGCGCGCCATGGTCGCGACCACCGACTACCGGAAGTCGCAGTTCAACCTCGCCTGGCAAGCGCAGCGGCAGCTCGGCTCGGCGATGAAGCCGTTCGCCCTCACGGCCGCCGTTCTGCAGGGCGCCGACCCGGCGACCACCTACTACGACTCGCAACCCCTTCACGTCTATCTGGGACAGGGCGCCGTGCCGCCGTACTGGGACGTGAGCACGTTTTCCAACACCTACGCCGGCCCGATCAACCTCGTTCAGGCGACTTGGCAGTCCGACAACACTGTCTACGCCCAGCTCGCCCTTGACGTCGGCCCGCAGAACATCGTCTCAGTGGCGCACAAGATGGGCATCGCGAGTCCGCTGCAGCCGTACCCTTCGGTCGTGCTGGGCACCGAGCCTGTGAACCCGCTGGAGGTCGCCAACGCCTACGCAACGTTCGCGGCTGAGGGCGTGCGTCACCAGCCTCTGGCGATCGAGAAGGCCGTCTTCCCCGACGGGCACGTGGACGTGCCCAAGATCAGGGCGCGGCGCGCCGTGCCGGCCGGCGCCGCCTACGTCGTCGACAAGATCCTCGAGGGCAACACGCGCTATGGCACCGCGGCGGCGGTCCCCTCCTACTTTGCCGGCATCGCCGCCGGCAAGACCGGCACGACCACGAACTCAGCCGACGCATGGTTCTGCGGCTTCAACCCGAAGCTTGCGACGGTCGTTTGGATGGGCTATCCGCAGGGCGAGGTCCCGATGCCCGGCGTCCAGGGTGCGACCTACGCCGTGCCCATCTGGGGCAAGTACTACCAGATGGTGTTCGGCGCACGGCAGATCCCCGATTTCCCGCAGCCGCCGCTGATGCCGGCGTGGGTCACCTGGGGGGGGAGTCACAGCGTGGCGAGTGCGACGCCGATACCGTCGCCAACTCCGTCGAGCGTCCCAGCGACGCCGAGCCCGGCCCCCACACAGTCGCCGAGCCCGTCGCCCTCGCGAACGCCGTCCCCGACGCCAACGCCGTAGCTCTCGTGCGGAGCGACTGGGGTCCGCCTCTCCGCGGCGCAGTGCTTCGGCCGCTCAGATGCGCAAGGCGCTTCGTGCTCATCTTGTCGCGCATTCGCTGGATGCACGTGTGATCGATGAGGTCGTGCTTGCGGCAGAAGAAGCGCTTAACAATGCCATCATTCACGCCGGAGACGTAGACGGGATGATCCCTGTCTCGGCTTGGGTGTCTGGGGGTGAGGCAGCAATCGAGGTGCAGGACGGCGGCTGCGGCGTCGCCTTTCGTGGGTCCGACCCGCGCTTCGGGCCTGACGCGCGCCGTCCCCGTGGGCGCGGACTGTTCCTGATCCACAGCATGATGCATGACGTCACCGTCAAGCCAGGAAGAGGGGGAACGACCGTTCACATGGTCAGGCATATCGCCTGAGGGTCCTGTTCCCTTGTGGCGGACTCGGGCGTACAAGCAAATGCTGTGGCACCCGGACGGTGTCCCGGGCCTCCTGCCGGGGGTCTCGGCCTGGCTACGCCTCGTGCGACTGCTAGGACTGGGCTCAGGTCGCGGACGAGGCCGCCCAAGTCCCGCTCCGTGTCTGTAGGATGGTACGAGCGAGAGGGGGGTCTCCCATGCGTCGAGCCATGGCTGTCTGCACGATGACTGCGGCCTGTGTGCTACTGGCGTCGCTCACAGCAGCCTGCGGCCACGGCGACCCGTTCGCAAACGGGCCTCCAGTCCCCGCCGGGCACTGGACGCCGATCTGGACGGACGCGGGGACGCTCGACCCCTCCCACTGGCAGCGGAGCGCGCCGTTTCCTGTTCCCGCTGGGCGGGTGCGCATCCGGCTCGTACTGAGCCGCCCTCCCAGCCCAATGACGGTCTTCAACGTCGACCTCAAGCGGCTCGGACCAGCCAGCGCCATGCATCAGGGCTGGGACGTGCGCGGCAGCGTCGGCGGTCGCGTGTATGAATACACGACGGGGCCGGTCCCTGCCGGTACCTTCTGTGTGGTCTTCACGGGCCCCCGCGATGCCTACAAGCTGACGGTCTTCTCCGGAACGCCGTAGCCGCCTCGTCACGACCCGGCCTCCAGCGCCCGCAGGCGGCCCGCCACCACGGAGCCGGCGTCCGGGTGCGTCGCTATCGGCGGTGCGCCTTCATGGCACTTGACGCCTATCCCGCCAGCGCCGCCCTGAGTCCGGCGTCGATCTTCTCCGCTGCTTCTTCCTGCATCCCCGGCATCACGTGGCTGGCACCTGCCGCTGCAATCATTTTGCAACCCAAACGCGCGGTCCGCGATTGCCTTCGTTGGGACGCAATGGGAATCAGACCCCAGATTCTCGCTGCAAATGGCTACACTTCTTGTGACTGTGCGGGAGTAGCTGGCTTTCTCTGGGCCCATGCGGGTAGACCATCGGAGCGCCCTCTCACGGCGGTAACACGGGTCCGAATCCCGTATGCGCTACCACTCATTTACAGGGAAATCACGCCCCTGCCGTCCCCGTTGAGACGCCTCAAGTGGCGGACTGCAACCCCCACACCGGATGGTGATCACGTCCCGCACGCCCGACGGCGTGCGACAGAACTGACGGAACCGACGGATCTCGGGCCCGTCATGCCGCGTCGCCATGGCTACAGACTCAGACTCGGGCTCACCGAGCTGCCGTTTGAGGATACCGCGGTGAGCGTGAAGCTCCGGCCGTCCGTCGCGTAGTAGAAGTCCCCGGGCTTGTTGCCGGCGTGCATCTCCTCCCCCGTGAATGGGTTCAGGGGCCAGAGGACGAGCCGCTGGGCGACGTAGCGCCCGAAGGCCGAGTCCGCCTTCATGTCGGTGCCCGCCGGCGGGCCGCCGTGCTTCTTGGCCCACAGGCAATCGCGGGACGCCGATCAGCCGGCTAGACCCGCTTCGGTGTCGACAATCTCCACACCCTTGACGAGGAGCCACAATCCCAGCCCGACTTCAGCAATGAAGCCCAGGGCCCACGCTGGGTAGCTGATCGCGGGGTAGGCCGGCAGCAGTAGGGCCTGAAGGAACCAGATCAAGACACCGAAACCGTCGAGTATCAGCAGGACGCCCAGGAACCTGGGAAGGAATCCGGACTTGTACACCAGATAGCCTAGCGGGAACAGCCACGTGCCGAAGAACAGCTGGGCCGTGACGAAGCCCGTCTTGTAGAGGTTGATGGACAAGTAGGCCAGTCCCTCCAGCTGCGGCGCCGAGTACGCCTGCATGCGACTGGCACCGTCTCCGAGCAACAACGCGGATATGAGCGGGAACATGCTTGCGCACTGTATGGCAACGCCGATTGCGTTGAGCAGCAGGAAGAGCAGCGCCAGCTGCCCGTTGATCGGCCGCAGAAGAACATAGAGACTCCAGGCGGCCATGAGGAACAGGAAGGCTGATATGAGCGCGACAACAAGCGCGAGGCGAAACGACCCAACACTCGTGACGATCGCCTGGTAAACCTGCTCCGCTCCGCCCATCCCGATGTGCCCCAACGCGCCGGCAAGCACCGAGGCTAGGACGAACGCGAGGTAGAAGCCGCCCGCGATTCTAGCCATCTTGCCCGGCGCCAGGTGATCCGTGATGTTGGGAGACATCCCGTTCCCTCCTCCCGTCGATGAGGCATACCGACGGCGATTGATGGCAGGCTGTGCCTCTCAGCCCCCTGCGGCCAGCCCTGCCTAACGCGCCGCGCCTTCTGCTGCACGCCGCTGCTAGACCGTCACGAAAGGCAGGCAGCTATTCCCTGGCTCAAGGGCCTCAGCTCTCCATTGCCGGATGAGCCGGTCGTAAGGTTGTGCGCAGCATGACGATGCCCAGCCACACGAACCAGACGATCAGCAGCAATCCGAAGCCGGGCCCCAAGTCCTTGAGGACCGGCACGACCGAGAGGAGGCCCGCAGTACCGATCGCCACTCCGAACCAGTTCAGCACCTTAGGCAGTCCACCAGTGCGCAGCGCAGCCACGCTCACGAGCAGGACCCACAGACCGCCGAGAAGCTCACCGCCGGATCCACCGAGGCCGTCAGTCACAGGCTCGATCGCTTGCCAGGCCGACACGGCCTGAGCCGGGCTCGTGCCATGGAGTCCGACGACCGCCGCCATGCCGGCGTTGAAGATCATCCCGCTCGCAACGAGCACGACGGCCCATATGAGTCCCACGGCGGTCGCCGCCTGGG
>JADGPQ010000139.1 GCA_017882325.1 Thermoleophilia bacterium | reverse complement strand
CGATAAGGAGCGCCCGCGATGATCGTCGGTCAGACAATGTTCAGCGTCCTCAAGGGCACGGAGCATCGTGCCGAGGCCGCCCTCCAGGAGCTCGCCGGCTGGGTCGGCGACGCCCCCGGCCACAGCAGCCACCGCATCCTGCGTTCGTTCGGCATGTCCCCGCTCGCCAGCGCGCTTCACGACGAGGGCCGCGAGGCCGCCCTCGGCGACGTCCACTTCGTCTTCGAGACGCAGTGGGAATCGCTGGAGGCGCACGATGAGTTCTACGGCGGCGAGCTGGTGCAGCGCATCTACGGGACGCTGCAGTCGATCCTCACCAGCGGCCCGTTCGAAGTGCTCTACGACGGTGTCGTCGAGCAGCCCCGGCACGACAATGTGGCGATTTAGCCGGAAGGACGCGGGCGGCGCAGCCGGCCCCGCGTCCGTCCCGACCATCGATGTCAAAGAGGCGTTCTCGCGGAGCAAGCGCGGCGCCAAGCTCATCGACGTACGCTCGGCGCGCGAGTACACGCACAGCGGGCATCCTGAGGGCGCGCGAAGCGTGCCTCCAGATCACATCAAGCGGGACAACACGGGCCTTGGGCGAGACGACGAGCTGCTCGTCATCTGTCTGAGCGGTCACCGCAGCCCACGTCAGGCGAAGCGCCTTGCGGGCATGGGCTACGCGAACGTGACCAACGTGCACGGCGGCCTGATGGCCTGGAAGAAAGCGGGGCTGCCGGTCAGGAAGTGACGCGAGGCTGCGGGGTCGAGCGTGGGCGCGGCACGCGCGCCCGGGTCAGACGCGTCAGCCACCGCCGGCGGCCACGTGCACCGATCCGTCCTCCTCGACGATCACCGGCACCATCATGCTCCCGAAGGTCAACTCGGCGAGCCTCTCCTGGGCGCCGGGCGTGGTGGTCACGTCGATGTCCTCGTACTCGACGCCGCGGGCGCTGAGCTCGTTGCGCGCAGTCATGCAGTACGGGCAGCCGGGCTTGGTGTAGATGACGACGCCCACGATTCCTCCTTGCATGGCGGCCCGGACGACCCAGACCGACCCCATTGTACGCCAGAGAAGCGTCAGCGGCGGAACAGGCGCAGGCCGTTGCCCGTGACGAGCAGCGACGTGCCCATGTCGGCGAACACGGCCAGCCAAAGGCTGACGAGACCGAGCGGGGCGAGCACCAGGAAGACAGCCTTGACGACGATGGAGAAGACGATGTTCTGCCAGATCACGCGCGTGGTCCGGCGTGCCAAGCGGATGGTGTCCGGCACAGCGGAGAGGTCGTCGCCCATGAGGGCGATGTCGGCGGTCTCCAGGGCGGCGTCGGTGCCGGCGGCGCCCATGGCGATGCCGAGGGTGGCGGCGGCCAGAGCCGGAGCGTCGTTGACGCCGTCGCCGACCATCGCGACCGCGCCGTAGCGCTCGCGCAGCTCGGCGACGGCGGCGACCTTCTGGGCCGGCAGGAGGCCGGCGCGCACATCCTCGATGCCGGCCTGCGCGCCCACGACGGCCGCCGTCTCGGCATTGTCGCCGGTGAGCATCGTTACCTGTGCCACGCCGAGCTTGCGAAGGGCGTCGATCGACGCGGCGGCATCGGCGCGCAGCGGGTCGCTGACGCCGATGACGCCGAGCGCGCCGTCTTCGTCGCCGACCACGACCGCCGTCTTGCCCTCGCGTTCGAGGCGCGTCACGGTCGCCTGTAGGGCTGGGTCACCGGAATGGACGCCGAGGAGCTCCGGCCGCCCGACGAAGAAGAGGCGGCCTCCGCTCTCGGCGCGCACGCCCGCACCGGGGATGGCGCGGAAGCGTTCTACCGCAGGTCCGGGCGCTCCGGCCGGGGCGGCTTCGCAGCCGGCCTCTCCGCAGCCGCAAGCGTCGTGCGCGGTCGCCGGGTGCGGTCTCGCCGGGCAGGTGCTCGCGGCGTGCTCCACGATGGCGCGCGCGAGCGGGTGCTCGCTGAGTCGCTCCAGGGAGGCGGCGATCTCGAGCACTCGATCGGGCGGGGTCTCCCGCAGCCCGACCACATCCGTGACCCGCGGTCTTCCCGCGGTGAGCGTCCCTGTCTTGTCGAAGGCCACGACCCCAAGCTTGGCCATCTGTTCCAGATAGACGCCGCCCTTGATGAGCACGCCGTTGCGGGTGGCGCGGGTCAGGGCGGCCAGGATGCTCACCGGCGTGGAGATCACGAGCGCGCACGGGCAGCTGATGATCAGCAGGGCGAGGCCCCGGTAGAACCACGTGTCGAAGGAGGCGCCGAGCAGCGGCGGCACGAAGGCGACGGCTGCCGCCAGCGCGACCACCACCGGTGTGTACCGCGCGGCAAAGCGGTCGACGATAGTCTCGGCGGGCGCGCGTTGCGCCTGCGCCTCCTCCACCAGATGGACGATCTTGGCGATGGTGTTGTCGGCCGCGCCGGCTGTGGCGCGCAGGCGCAGGCTGCCGCCTTCCACGATGGAGCCGGCGAACACCTGGTCGCCGGGGGCTTTGGCGACCGGGTGCGATTCGCCGGTCACCGGCGCTTGGTTCGCGGCCGCGTTCCCTTCGAGCACCACGCCGTCCACAGCCGCCCGCTCGCCGGGGCGGATGAGGACGATGTCGCCCGCAGCGAGGTCGGCGGCCGGCACCGTGAGCTCGGCGCCGCCGCGCAGGACCACGGCCTCGGCAGGGGTAAGCTCCATGAGGCCGCTGATAGCGCGGCGCGTACGCTCCAGCGTGGCGACCTGGAGCCACGTGCCGAGTCCGAAGAGGAAGACGACGAGCCCGGCCTCGGACCACTGACCGATGGCGGCTGCGCCGAGGGCAGCCAGTGTCATGAGCACGTTCATGTCGACCTGGCGGGCGCGGAGGCTGAAGAAAGCGGCGCGGCCCACGTACAGTCCTCCCGCCACCATCGCCGCGGCGAAGAGCCAAGGCGATGCGGCCGGCGCCACCGCTGCGGCGACGAAGCCGGCGATCACGAGAGCACCGGAGAGCAGCGTGAGGAGGGCGCGGCGTTCGCGGAACCACGGGACCCTTCGCGCGGCGGCCAGTGCGTCCGCGGCCGTGCCAGTCGCGCCAGTACCCCCCGCGCCCGGGGTCGCCGAAGCGGTCCTGCGCTCCACCGTGTCGTAGCCGAGACGTCGCACGGCGGTGAACACGCCGCCCAGGTCGGTCTCGGCCGGGTCGATGGCGACGGTCAGGGTCGCGGCGCCGAAGTTGACGTCGGCGGCGCGCACCCCGCGCTCTCTGCGGAGCGCGCCCTGCAGTTTTATCGCGCAGTCGGCACAATCCATGCCGGTGACGTGCAGCATGCGGCGCTCGGAGCCGTCTTCCCCGGGGAGAGGCGTCAGCAGATCGAGCTGCCCGTGGTCGTGGACCGCGACGGGGCAGTGGTCGGCGCAGTGCACCTGGGCGCCGGCGCGGCGCGCAAAGGTGCGCACCTCGTCGGCGCCCAGGGTTGATTCGTCGAAGCGGACGTTGAGAAGGCCACGAGGGACGTCCGCCTCGACGGCGTGCACGCCGTCGAGGCGGACCAGCTCGCGGCCGACCTCGTCCACGCACTTGCCGCACTCCGCCTCGCGCGGCAGCAGCATCGCCAGCTCGAGGGTCTGCTCGGTCATCGCGCTTCGCTTTCGCCGGCGCGCGCTTCGCGCCCGTGACGCACGTGCTCGCGAGTGATGTCGAGGAGCACGCGGATGTGTGCGTCGTCGGGGGAGTAGAACACCATCTTGCCCTCGCGCCGGGCGCGCACCAAGCCGTGCGCGCGGAGCACGCGTAGGTGGTGGCTCACGTTTGACTCGCTCATCTCGACGGTCGCGGCGAGGTCGCAGACGCAGAGCTCGCCGGCCTCGATGATGGCCTCGACGAGCCGGCAGCGGCTGGGATCGGCGAGCACCTTGAAGACGGCCGCCATCTGCTCCGTCTCGGCGGCCGTCACCAGGCGCTCGCGCACCGCGCGCACGCGCTCAGGGTTCACGACGAGCACGTCGCAGCGGTCGAGCGCGTCCTCGTCGCCCTTGCCGCAGATCGTCGCGTCCCGCATGCTCTCTCCAATCTCTGAACGTATGAACGGACGTTCATATGATACCCACATTGTCCGCTCTCGCCAAGTGCTGCCGTTGGTGGACTACGATGTGGTCGGCGGATCGTCCCCGCCGTGCATAGGAGGAGGTGCGATGAGCGTCATCACGCTCTACGGCGTGGTCGCCGTCACGTTCATGATGGTCATGTACGCGCTCGAGGGCCGCGGCCGCGGGTTCATCCTGGCGTTCGCCGCCGGCTGTCTGCTATCCAGCCTCTACGGATTCCTCTCCGGAGCTTGGCCGTTCGGTGTCGTCGAGTTCATCTGGGCAGGAGTCGCCGTGCGGCGGTACCTGGCGACCGGCGGCAACAGCGATGTTGACACCAACTTTTCTTGATGTATTCTGGTATCGAAAGAAGTTGATGCGTTCTGCGCTGAAGGGAGCCGGGATGAGCGACACGACGACAGACGAAGGCGTGAGAGAGCTGATTCGCGAGCACTATGCCGAGCGCGCGGTCGCGGCCGGCCAGGCTCAGCCGTGCAGTTGCGGCTGCGGGGGTGCGGCGACCGCGGTGCCGCAGGACGAGATGGCCCGCGGCCTCTACGCGATCGACGAGACCACGGACCTGCCGGCTGAGGCGGTCTTGGCCAGCCTGGGCTGCGGCAACCCCACGGCGCTTGCCGACCTGCGGCCGGGCGAGGTCGTGCTCGACCTCGGGAGCGGCGGCGGCATCGACGTCCTCTTGTCGGCTCGCCGCGTCGGTCCGGCAGGCAAGGCCTACGGCCTCGACATGACCGACGAGATGCTCGCCCTGGCGCGCGAGAACCAGCGCAAGGCGGGCGTCGGCAACGTTGAGTTCCTCAAGGGAGAGATCGAGAGCCTGCCGCTTCCCGACGCGTCGGTCGACGTGATCATCAGCAACTGCGTGATCAACCTTTCCACCGACAAGGATCGAGTGCTGGCCGAGGCCTTCCGCGTGCTCAGGCCCGGCGGCAGATTCGCAGTCAGCGACATCCTCTTCCAGGGCGACATGAGCCGCGTTCCGCGGAGCCTGCTGGACGACGTCGAAGCGTGGTCGGGCTGCATCGCCGGCGCGCTCGAGGAGCGGGACTATCTGACGCGCCTCCGCAAGGCGGGCTTCGTAGACGCCGGCGTCGAGGTAACGAACGTCTATGAGGGCGCGCCCGAGAATTCCTGCTGCGGCGCCCCTGCGCTGCCCGACGGCGTGAGCCTCATCAGCGGGTTCGTGCGCGCGAGCAAGCCGAAAGGCTGACACTACCTACGAGTTGACCGCTGGGCGTAGAATCTAAATTGACGGCCCGGCGGTCGCCCGCCGGGGCAAAGGCAGAAACGCGAGGTTGTCATGGACGACGCGAAGCAGCCGGAGTCTTTGGGCACGCTGTCACCTGTGCAGGTCGTGCAGTGCGCTGAAGGCTCGAACACCGTCTGCTGGATCCGTGCCGAGGCGGTGCGGGACGACGGCGCCACCACCGTCTACGAGTGCTGTGGCGGCGCCGGCCGTAAGGTGGACTTCAGGGAGAAGTCGGGGTTCCTCAGCGCGAAGTCGGTGGACCCGAACGACGTACCCGACGGGCTGACCTGGAGTAGGCGCTTCGTCTGACCCGGCAGGGAGGCCCAGACGAAGCGCCGCTCGGTTCAGCTTGAGCTTGGGCGTTCCGCCAGCGTCACCTTCACGTCTCTGGTCTTTCCGCCGCTGACCACCGTGAGCGTCACGGTGTCGCCCGGCTTGTGCTTCATGATCGCGGCGCCGAGCTCTTCCATGCCCGCGAGCGTCTCGCCGTCCATCGCGGTGATCACATCGCCGCCGACCACATAGACCTGCCCTTGCAGGTCGGACTGCCGTGAGCCACCCTTGATGCCCGCCGTTGCCGCCGGGCTGCCGTCGCTGACGGCCGCGACCAGCACGCCTTCCTTCAGTGACAGCCCGAGCGTGCCGGCGATGTCGCTGGTGATCGTCTGACCCTGGACGCCCAGGTAGGCGTAGGTGACCTTGCCGGTCGCCTGTAGCTGCTTCATCACGCTCACCGCCGTGTTGATGGGCACCGCGAAGCCGAGCCCCTGGTTGCCGCCTGACTGCGAAGCGATCTGCTCGTTGATGCCGATGACTTCGCCGGACGCGTCGATCAGCGGGCCGCCGGAGTTGCCCTCGTTGATGGCCGCGTCGGTCTGGATACCGTCGGGGATCACGGAGCCGTTGGGCGACTGCAGATTGCGGTTGGTGGCCGAGGCGATGCCGGAGGTGACCGAGAAGTCGTAGCCCAAGGGGTTGCCGATGGCGACCACCGCCTCGCCGACCTGGACGGCGCTCGAGTCTCCCAGAGGGACAGGGTCGAGCGCGGGGGCCTTGGCGGGGTCTACCTTGAGCAGCGCGACATCGCTGGTCGCGTCGACGCCGACGACGGTCGCGGCGACGGTCGTCGTGTCGGTACCGCTGCTGCTCTGCGTCTTGAACACGACCTTCACGGTATGGGCCCGTACGCCGTTGTCTGAGACCACGTGCGCGTTAGTGAGGATGGATCCGTCGGTGGACACAACGAAGCCCGAGCCCAGCGCCTGCGCGCTCGACGAGCTCTGGCCGTACGGGCTCGTGCTCGAGACGTTGTTGAAGGTCGAAAGCACCTCGACGACGCCGGCGGAGTACTCGTTGTAGATCTGCGCCGGCGTCATGCTCGTGCCGGTCATGGCGACCGTTGTCGTGGCCGCCTCCTCCGAGGCCTTCTCGCGCACCACCGTGGTCTTCTCGGTCTTCACCGGCAGGACGCCAGTGGCCATGAGCGCCACGACCACGAGCACCGTGACCGCGCTACCCGTAGCGACGGCCCATCTGCTCGACCAAAGCCTCTTCATGACGGACCTCCCAGCGGTGGTTCAGCGTTTCTCGTCTTCCGTTGTACAGCCTCGACCTTGGTGTCCGCTGGGACGTGGCTGGGAGCGAGCTGTGAATCTGCGTCTCAGTGATGTATTGATGTTATGATGTTCCGGCCGCATACTCCCGCCATGGAGTCCATCATGCGCACGACCTTGACCATCGACTCGCAGGTGCTCGCCGAGTTCAAGCGGCGCTCGGCCGAGACTCATCAGACGCTCAGCAGGCTCATCGAAGACGCCTTGCGCGAGCACTTGAGTCGCGGGCGCGATTTCGCGGCCACCAAACCCGTAGAGTTCCCCATCGTCGGTGGCCACGGCGTCGTGCCCGGCGTCGACCTGTCCAGTTCGTCCGGCCTTGCCGAGTACCTGTTCGGCGCGGATCAAAACGACAGCTGACGCTGCTGTTGCTCCTCCCCGATCTCAACGTCCTCATCGGTGCGCATCGCTCCGATAGCCCGATGCACACGCCCTGCCGCGACTGGCTGCTCGCGGCATACGCGGGCGAAGAAACGTTCGGGATCTGCCCCCCGGTGCTCATCGGGCTGGTGCGCATCCTCACGCATCCGCGGGTGTTTCGCCCAGCCGATACTCACGACCAGGTGTTCGCCTTTGTCCGCTCCCTGGTTGGCCACCCGAACGCGCTGTTGCTCAATCCCGGACGCGACCACCTCAGCCTCTTCGAGGGACTCTGCCGCCCTGCCGACGCCCAGGGGGATCGCGTGACCGATGCCTACCTCGCAGCCCTGGCCATCGAGACCGGCGCGGTGCTCGTCAGCGCCGACCGCGACTTCGTGCGGTTCCCCGGCCTGCGCTGGCGACAGCCGTAGGCATCGATCGGCCAGCGCAGGCAGGCGTCCGCCCCTACGGTTAGACTAGTCGGGCGATGAACCCTCCTGAGGCCTACCTCGCCGAGCTGCGCGACATCCGCGCCTCCGGCGCCGCCGTGCCCGAGACGTCCGGCTACGGCGCCTTGGCCAACCTGCTGAACGAGGTCGGCGGCAAGCTGAGGCCCAAGGTGCGCTGCCTTATCAACCTGCAGAACGCCGGCGCCGGCATCCCCGACGGCGGGCTGTTCACGGCCAGCCAGTTTCCCAAGGGCGGGGCGGAGCCGCGGGCGGGGCAGATGCCGGGGCGCGGTGCCCTCGAAGTGAAGCCGG
>JADGPQ010000138.1 GCA_017882325.1 Thermoleophilia bacterium | reverse complement strand
ACCTGGCCGTGGCCCACGTACTCCTGGACAGCCAGGAAGGCCGGCCAGGCCGCCGCGGCGACGTCGCCGGCGGCGGCCCAGTGTGGCACGGCGCGCCCGTCGTCACCGTGCTCGTGGTACCACGCCGCCGCGCGCGCGTGCAGGCGCGGCGCCTCGTCCGGCTCGCGGCGCTCGAGCTGCGTGCGCAGCAGCTCCGCGAAGAGGTGGTGATACCGGTACCACTCATCGCGGTCGTCGAGGGCCGTCACGAAGAGGTTATCGCGTGCGAGGCGGGCCAGATGTTCGTGCGCGTCGTCGTCCCCCGTCACGGCACGACACAGGCCCGGGCAGAGCTGGTCGAGGATCGACGTGCGCAGCAGGAACGTCTGTAGCTCTGCGGGCTGGCGTTCGAGGACCTCGGCCGTGAGGTAGGCGGAGATCTCGCGCCGGTCGCCGTGGACGTGCGGCAGCCAGTCGCCGGCGGCGCGGCCCTCGATCGCGAGCGTGGCGAGATAGAGGCCGGTCGCCCAGCCCTCCGTGACGTCGATCAAGTGATCGCGGCCCTCCTCGTCGAGCGCCGCGCCGCGCAGTTCGAGCAAGCGGACCGCTTCGTCGTGATCCAGTCGAAGGTCGTCCAGGCGGAACTCCGCCAGCCGGCCTTCCGCGCGGAGCCGGGGCAGAGGCAGAGGCGGCTCGCGACGTGTCGCGACCCCCAGCTGCGCGCCTTCCGGCAGGTGGTCCAGGAGCAGCGTGAGGTAGGCCCAGCAGTCCTCGGAGGTCACCAGATGGCCGTCGTCGAGCACGAGCAGGAAGGGCGGCGCGTCCGCGATCGCCGCCCCCAGGGCCGGCACGACACGCTCGGCGAGTGGCGGTGAACGCAGCTGCAGCAGATCCAGGACGCCCGGGTCCACAGGCGCGACCCGGGAGAGGGCGAACGCGACATAGGTGAGGAGGAGGACCGGGTCGTTGTCGGCGGCGTCGAGCTGGACCCAGGCAAGCGGGCGCCGGCCGGCCTCGGCCCATTGCGCCAGCGCCGTGGTCTTGCCGTAGCCTGCCGGAGCGGTGACCAGCACCAAGGGTGCTGCCGACCGCTCAAGGGTCTCGACCAGGGAATCGCGGCGGATCATCGTGAGCCGTGGCTGCGGAGACTTGAGGCGAGAGCCGACGGGCTGGAAGCCGAGCACGCGATGCTCCCGCTCGAGCCAGCTCGCCGACCACTGATCGCCCGCAGCCGTTCGCGGCCTGCGGTGAGTATCGCGCTTCGCGGCCTTCGCCATGGACGCTCCCTCTCGCCAGCGGTCAGCTCTGCTCGGGCGGCCGGAGCAGCCCGAGCTCACGGGCGCGCTCCACGGCGTCGGTGCGCGTGGTCACTCCGAGCTTGGCGTAGAGATGGCTCCCGTGCGTCTTGACCGTGTTCGCGCTGAGGAAGAGGCGAGCCGCGATCTGCGGGGCGCTGAGCTGCGTGGGCAGCAGGTCGAGGACACGGCGCTCGGCAGGGGTGAGCGGCTGCGTGAGGCGGCGCTGTTCCAGCGCCTCACGCAGCCGCTGCGCGCGGCCGCGCAGCATGCCGGCGTCGGGGTAGCGCAGGAGCCGCGCCTCAGCCTCCGCCGTCCAGCGCTCGGCCGCCGCGGAGTCGTCTCGTCCCAAGGCGATCTCGGCGAAGATGACCGACGCAAGGATGAGGCGAACCTCGCTGGTCGGGGACACGAACCGGATGTCGCGCTCGGCCTGCGCGAGACTGGCCGCCAGTCCGGGGCCACCGGAGTGCGCACGCACGAGCGCCCGGGCGAGCACTGGCGGCGTCTGCAGCACCGCCGTACGGCCCTCTCCGACCTGGCGGTCATACTCCTCCGCTTCGTCCCAGCACCCCTGCTCGGCGGCGAGGAGCGCCAGCATGCCGAGCCACCACACCTCCTCTTCGTCGCCGCGAGGGCATGATGGCATGACCTTATCGATGACCGCTCTCGCCTGCCGCGAACGGCCGGAGAGGTAGAGCGCCAGGCATCGCATCGTCTGAGCGGCGAGGCGCCAGGAGTCGTCGCCGTTCACCTCGAGCTCACAGGCGAGCGTCGCGTCCGCGAGCATCCGCGCGACGCCGTCGCGCGCCCGCATCGCCCGAGTGATCAGCTGCCACGAGCGCAGTGACGTGACGCCGAGGGGCGCCGGCCCTTCGCCCACCACCATCGCGCCGGCCGCCTGGGCCCAGCGCTGCACGCGTGGGTGCGCGACGTAGGCGCCCACCATGCCGGCCATCAGCGCAAGCTCGGCATGGGCGTAGATCTGCCGGTCGGTGAAGCGCGCCACCAGCTGATAAGCGCGCTCCATCTGGTAACGACACACGTAGTCGTCCGCGGCCACAACCGCCAGATGGACTACGTCGCCGGCATCTCCCGCCGCGATGGCGTGACGCACGGCGCGCTCGGAATCGCCGTTCGCCCGGTACCAGGCGGAAGCCCGGCGATGCAGGTCCGGCACGCACTTGGGGTACTGGCTCTCGAGCTGCGCCCGCAACAACTCCTCGAAGAGATTGTGGTAGCGGTGCCAGTGGTCGCGATCGTCGAGGGCTACGACGAAGAGGTTGTCGTTCGCCAGCCGGCCGAGGAGGCGATGCGCGTCGTCGTCCCCCGTCACGGCACGACACAGGCCCGGGCAGAGCTGGTCGAGGATCGATGTGCGCAGCAGGAACTCCTTCAGCTCCCTGGGCTGGCGCTCGAGGACCTCGGCTGTGAGATAGCCGGCGATCGCGTGCAGATCGCCGTGCAGGCGCGGGAGCCACTCGCGCGCGGGCCGGCCCTCGCCCGCCAGCACGGCGAGGTAGAGGCCGGTGGCCCAGCCCTCGGTGAGGTCGAGAAGGCCGTCGAGTGCTTCGTCGTCGGCCTCCGCGCCGTGCAGCCTCAGGAGCTCGCGGGCTTCGGCGCGGGTCAAGCGCAGGTCGCCCAGGCGCACTTCGGCCAGGCGACCGGCGGCGCGCAGCCGGTCGATCGGCAGGGTCGGGTCGCTCCTGGTCCCCAAGGCCAAGCACGCGCTTGGTGGGAGCTGCTCGATCATCACGGCGAGATGACGCCAGCACGCCTCGCTCTGCACCAAGTGTGCGTCGTCGAGTACGAGCAGGAACGGCTCGGCCGCGTCCAGCGCATCGCCCAGCCGCGGCAGGATGAGCTCGTCGATCGGCGGCTCCTCCACCTGCAGCAGGTCGGCGACCGTGGGGTCCACCGGTGCGACCTTGCTCAGCGCCGCGGTGAGGTAGGTGAGGAAGACGACCGGGTCGTTGTCGGTGGCGTCAAGCTGCAGCCACGACGTGGCCACCGGTGCGGCATCGGCCCACTGCGCCAGCAGTGTGCTCTTGCCGTACCCGGCGGGGGCCGACACCACGACGAGCGACGCGGGCGACTCGAGCAGCGCGCCGACGAGCGCCGTACGCTCCACCAGTTCGAGGTGGGCGCGCGCCGGGCGGAGCTTCGAGGCGCGCGTCTGAAACACCGGCACAAGATGGTCAAGCTCGCGCCAGTCATCGCGGTTCGTCTCGCCCGTAGCTTCGGCCATCGACGCCCCCTCCCAGGTGACCGGCTGAGGACATCGTAGCACGGCGCCGAAAACGGATGGCGTAGGCCGGCTGCGGCGGCGCTCTATCGCGAGAAGTCGGCGTAGAGCCACCAGGCAAACGTGCCGGCGGCGCCGGCGGCGCCCGTCACGGCGACGATCGCGAAGCTGAGCGCCGTGACCCCGCCGCCGGCCGACCCGGCGACCTGTGCGTATAGCGCTGGGATGGACCAGGGGAAGTAGGCGCCACGGCCGGTCGCGCCGACGACCTGCGCCAGGATGAGGGCCAGCATGGCGAAGCCGAGCGGCGCGAGGTAGCCGCGGCCCACGCCGGCCAGCAATGCCACCGGCATGACGATGAGCAGCGTGAGGCCGGCGCCGGCCCAAATGTGCGCGAGGCCCGGCCATATCGCCTCCGCCGACCACCCGGGCAGGCTCAGCGCCGCGCCCGCGGCGAACCCGAGCACGGTGATGAGCGCCGTCAGGGCGCCGCACCACACGCTCACCACGACGAGTTTCGCGGCGATGATGGTGGCACGCGAGGTCGGCAGCGCCAGCAGGTAGCGCACCGTGCCGTCGGAGAACTCGCGCCCGAAGACCCAAGCCACCACGAAGGCGAAGAGGATGAACCCGCCGACCGTCGCCGCCTGGGCGAGAAAGCCGAAGTACGCCGGCCAGTCGGAGGCGCCGCCGGCGATCTGCGCCTTCTGGCCGATGAGCCCCATGCGGCGCGCCCGCTCGGGGTCGGCGAGGATGTACATGAAGAGCCCGCCGACGAGCGGCGCGATCGAGAAGGCCAGCGCCGTGACGAGGGGCACGACCGAGCGGCGCGCCTTGAGCGCCTCGACGCGCAGGGCGGCGACGAAGCCGCTCACGACGCCTTCCTGAGGACGGGCGACGGCAGCTCCGCGCTGGGCGCGGTCAGGCGCAGAAAGTGCGCCTCCAGATCCTCCTGCTCGACGGCCAGTCGCGTGGGGGCCTGGCCGCTGGCGACCATGGTGGCGGCCACGTCGTCCGGGCGCTCCACGGCGCGCGGTTCGCGCAGCTCCAGGCCTGTGTTGGTGGGCTGCGGGTCGTAGCCAGCGTTCTGCAGGGAGCGGCGCGCCGCGTCCGGGTCGCGCGCCTCGACGACGAGCCGCAGGGCGCGGCGGGCCTCGAGCTCGGCGGCGCTCACCTCCTCGATGAGGCGGCCCTCGTGGATGATGCCGATCCGGGTCGCCAGGCGGTCGACCTCGGCGAGGATGTGGCTCGACATGAGGACGGTGACGCCGTGCTCAGCGGCCAGCGACTGCAGCAGTTCGCGGACCTCGACGACGCCGGCGGGGTCGAGGCCGTTGGCGGGTTCGTCGAGGATCAGGAGCTCGGGCTCGTGGAAGAGCGCCGTGGCCAGCCCGAGCCGTTGACGGTTGCCTTGCGACAGCGCGCGCGCCTTGCGTGACGCGTACGGCGCGAGCCCCAGGCGCTCCACGGCGCGCTCGACGGCGGCGTCGTTGACGCCGCGCAGGCGCGCCGCCGCCCAGAGGTTCTCGGCCACCGTGAGGCCGGGATAAGGGGCCGGCGACTCGACGAGATAGCCGACGCTGTCCCAGGGTCCGCGGCCGCCGCGGCGCACGGTGGCGCCGAGCACGGCCGCGCTGCCCGAGGTGGGATGGATCATGCCGAGGAGCATGCGGATCGTGGTCGTCTTGCCGGCGCCATTGAGGCCGAGGAAGCCGTAGATCTCGCCGCGTTCCACGGTGAGGTCGAGGCCGTCGACGGCGAGCACGTCGCGATAGCGCCGCGTCAGGCCGCGGGTCTGGACGGCGGCGGCGCTCATGTCAGCGCGTCCTCGTCTTCGCGCATCACGAGCGCGCGAGAGAGGGCGTCGACAAGGTACTGCTGCACGGCCGGCGCCACCTCGGCGCCGATGTCTTCGCGGTGCATGCCGACGAAGACCAGGGCACGCAGCAGCCCGGCCAGCACGGTGGGCTCAACGGCGATGCGCACGCCGTGCTGCGCGAGCCGCTTGACGATGCCGGCGGTCAGCTCGATATCGCGGTTCATGAAGGTGCGCTGCTCCTCGGTCGTCATGGTGCGCATCACGGCGATGGCCTCTTCGGACGTCGCCAGGTCGAGCAGCGGGTTCTCGTCGCGCGCTGTGAGCGAGGTGCGCAGCAGCATGCGCAGCGCGTCGTGAGGCGCCTCTTCTACCTGCGCTTCGAGGCGCCCCTGCAGCTCCGTCTCGATCTCTTCCATGAGGGCGAAGAAGAGCGCCTCCTTGGACGGATAGAAGAGGTAGAAAGCGCCCTTGCTGATGCCGGCGGCGCGGGCGAGCTGCTCGACGGTCGTCGCGCGGATGCCGCGCCGCGCGAAGAGCTCGCGCCCGGCGTCCATGAGGCGCGCACGGATCGCGTCGCGTTCAGGATCTGTGAAGGCGCGTGGCATGCAGACACTATATGACTCTATGACTAGATTGTCAAAACAGTCATAGACTGCCGCCCACACTGCCTGTCAGGCGCCCGCCATCCACGTCACGACGTACTCGGTGTCTTGGCCGGGCAGCGGGATGCCCGGGTCGCGCACGCCCCAGCTCCCGGCGGCGTCGTACTCGCGTGCGACCAGCTCGAAGTGGCACATGGCGATGCCCAGGTCGACGCGCTGCAGGTCGGCGATGCGCAGCACGGTGAACAGCGCGCTGCCCTTGCCGTAGCCTTTGGTGCGGCGCAGGTAGAAGTGCCAGAAGGCGCCGTCGCGGACGATGCGCCAAGGCTGCTTGTTGGTCGCCGAAGGAGCCGTGCGCACCGCCTCGAGCGCCTCCGCGTACGCCCCGGCCCGCCCGAGGTCGAGCGGCTCGTCGAAGCCTCGCTCGAAGAAGAGCTCCGAGGAGGGCAGCCTACGGCTGCCCTCCTCGCGCTCGCGGATGCGCTCGGAGCCGTCGTCACCGATCAGGCCGACCGACACCACGGCCGGCATCGTCTCGCCACGGCGCAGGCCGCCGAAGCGGCGCACGAAGCTGCTCCGCGTGAACGTGCCGCCGAGCCAGCAGGTTCCGAGGTCGAGTCCGGTCGCGGTGAGGACCACCCGCTCCAGCAGGTAGCCGTAGTCCTCGAGGTCGTTGGGCGCGCGGCGCACGGCGCCGACGATGAAGCCGGTGGCGCCCTTGATGAAGCCGTAGGTGCCCAGACGCTTCAGCGCGCTCGCGTCCCCGGGCGCCGCGGCCAGGAGCGCGAACCGCGCCTGCGAGCCGAGCGGCCCGGCTGCGTCGGCCGCCATGAACTCGATGAGCCGGCGCTGCTGCGCGGCCGCGATGGGCTCGGGCAGGTACGTGCGGCACGAGTAGCGGCGCCGGATCAGCTGGCTGGCGGGCGAGGTCATCCCAAGCGGATTCGTCGCGGGCTCCTTCATCGACTCTCCTCACTGGAGCGCTCGCCTGGGCGGCGGCGCTCCCGGACAGTGCCCGCCGCTCCGCAGGGCAGGCGCACACATGCTTCCTGCCGCGGTGGGCTTTCGTCAACCGCGCGGATGACGCGCGGCCACCGGTTGGCGTCCTTCCGCTGTCGCGGCTTCTCGGGCGGCCGACTCAGCGGACGGAGAGTGCGTATGCTCGGTGACGGGGAATGGTGCAGCATGACCATCGTCCTGACAGGCCGGGACCTCACCCTTCAGCAGGTCGTCGATGTCGCCCGGCACAACGCACGCGTAGCGCTCGACGAGGGCGCGCGCGAGCGCATGGCGCGCGCCCACGCCTTGGCGCAGCGGATCTTCGAGAGCGGCTCACCGACCTACGGGCTGACGACAGGCTTCGGCGTGCAGAAGCGCATCACCGTCAGCCCGGACGACGTGAGCCGTTTCAACCGCAGCCAGATCCAGGACCATCGCGCGGGGCAAGGACCGCCGGCGTCGGACGACGTCGTGCGAGCGGCGATGATCGGGCTCGCGAACCTCTTCGCCGGCGGCACGACCGTGGCGCGACCGGAGCTCGCCGAGGTGCTGGTCCGTGCTCTCAACGACGATCGCCATCCGCTGGTGCGTCTGCACGGGTCCATCGGCGTCTCGGACCTCACCGCCATGGCCGACCTCGCCCACGGCGTCATCGGCGGCCTGGAGCTCGCCGCCGGCGAAGGCCTCGCGCTGCTCAACAACAGCGCCTTTGGGACAGGGCTGGCCGCGCTCGCCCTGTTCGACGCGACGCGTCTGCTCGACGCGGCGGACGTGGCCGGGGCGCTGACGCTCGAGGGCTTCGCCGCGAACCTGTCGGTACTGCATCGCGGCGTCGAGCAGACGCGCCCTCATCCGGGCTTCGCCGCCGCACTGGCGCGCACGCGAAGCCTGCTCGAAGGGAGCTACCTGTGGCGCGACGGCGCCGCGCGCAACCTGCAGGATCCGCTGACGTTCCGCAGCACCGTCGCCGTGCAGGCGGTGGGCCGCGAGGCGCTCGATCGCGCGCTCGGGACCCTCGCGATCGAGCTCAACGCGGCCCAGGGTAACCCTCTGGTCGACGTTGAAGCTGGGGAGATCGTCTCGGTGGCGAGCTACGAGTCACTGCCGCTCGCCGCCACCATCGACTACGTGCGCATCGGGCTCGCCTCGGTGCTCACCGCGGCCGGCGAGC
>JADGPQ010000137.1 GCA_017882325.1 Thermoleophilia bacterium | reverse complement strand
GCCTCTTCGAAGGCGTCGGCCAGCTGTCGCGCCAGACCGATCAGCGCCTCGCCGTCATCTTTGTACTGCCCGCGCGCCACGTCCGCATCAGCGTATGCCATCCGGGACGGTATCGAACAGGCCGAGATAGTCCGCGTACCCCTCGGCCTCGAACTCCTCTTTGGGGATGAAGCGGAGCGCCGCCGAGTTCATGCAGTAGCGCAGGCCGGTGGGTGCGGGGCCGTCCTTGAACACGTGGCCGAGGTGCGAGCCCGCGGCCGCGCTACGCACCTCGCTGCGCGGGAGGAACATTTTGAGATCGGTCTTCGTGGTCACGGCCTCATCACGCAACGGGCGCGTGAAGCTCGGCCAGCCGGTGCCCGAGTCGTACTTGTCGCGGCTGCTGAACAGAGGCTCGCCGCTCGCGACGTCCACGTAGATGCCGTCGCGGTGCTCGTCCCAGTACTCGTTGGCGAAGGCCGGTTCGGTGCCCTCGCGTTGCGTCACTTCGTATTGCAGGGGCGTCAGACTCTGCCTCAGTGCGGCGTCGTCGGGGTTCTTGGTCTTCACGGGAAACCTCCCTGGGCTGTCAGGTGTGGCGGTCCGGCCGGGGTGCGGCTGCACGACGCTGGGCAGACTCGTGCGCCTTCATCCACTCCTCGTGGGGCGGCACCTTCTCCCCGACCACGTAGAGGAAGAAGTACGTCCCGGTGTCGCCGAGAAAGCGGAATTCGCCGCGCAACGCGGCGACGGTGGCGTCGAAGTCGGCCTGCGAACGCAGCCAGCCGGTGAAGCCGCCGGGCCCGCCGTCGAGAGTCAGTATCGTCTCGGCATTTGTGACGGTCGCTTCGATCTTGCGCCGGTTGCGGATGATACGCGTGTCCTCGGCGAGACGGTCGATGTCGTCGCCGGTGAAGGCCGCGATCGTCGCCGGGTCGAAGTCCGCGAAGGCCTCGCGGAAGCCGTCCCACTTGGCTTCGACCACGCGCCAGCTCATGCCGCTCTGGAACACGGCCTTCGTCAGGACTTCGAGGTAGTCGGCGAGCTTGGTGGGTTCGATCTGGTGCGGTGCCTGCATCGTGGGACCCCTGCCGGTCGGTGTCTGTCGGCGGGCGGGTCAGCCTGCGGCCGCCCGCCCTGAGCCGACTATTCCCACGGGGGCGGGTAGCCAACGCCTGGACTGCGCGAGCGGCAGCCTAGTGCCTGCAGGTGGCATCCAGTCCGACCGGCGACAGCTCCATCTCTACGAAGGCCTGGACGACGCTGCGCACGTCGGGCCGGTCCTCGCCGGCGAACACGCGGATACCGGTCTGCAGGCAGCCCAGAAGGGGCCGGTGGCCGATGCCGGCAACGATCACGGCGTCGACCATGTTGGTGCCGAGGGTGAGCACCGGCGACATGCAGCCGCCGTGCCCGTGAGGAGCGTTCTCGACTGAGTCCACGGCGGCGATCTCGCCGTCGACCAGATCGATGAGCGTGAAGGATGGGCTGCGTCCGAAGTGCCCGGAACGGGCGGCGTCGAGACCGCCCGGCGCCTCGGAGGGCACGGCGAGACGGATGCGGCTGCCAGTACGGTCGGTCATGTGGTGCAGGCTTTCTCTCGTTGATGGAGGGTCTCTAGCGTACACGCATCAACGGCGAAGCGCGCTCGGCGTGTGCTCGCGGCCGTTGCGGGCTATCCTGCATAGTAGGGACACGCCGGAAGGAAGCCCTCTATGCCCGTTGGTGGATATTGCAGCGTCTGCGCCCGCTGGGTGTGGCTCACGCCCTACGGGGAGTGCCAGAACGGTCACCCTGCGTCGGCGGTGCGCGACGTCCAGCAGCTCAAGCCGCAGACTCAGCCAGTCGTCGTGGTCGACGCCCAACCGCCGACCGCGCGCCGCACCCGGTTTCGCTGGTGGTGGCGACACTCCCTGTGGGTCGCCTGGACGTTCACCGCCGGGTTTCTCAACTGGGCCGCCTTCGTCTATATCGGCGTGCGCGCCCGCCATCTGCCGTGGTCGCTGTTGGGATTTGTCTACCTCACGCCGTTGATCCTCACGATCCTCGCCATCGGCACGCCGCTCTTCCAGGTGATGGTCGCCGTGCAGCTCGTCGTCTCGGCGGTGAGCGTCGTGAACGCCTTCTACCTGCGGCCCTACTATCGCGCGATCATGTTCGGGGACGTGCCGCCGCGCGCCCTGCCGGCGCCGCCGCAGCCGCCGTCGCTCCTAGCGGGCACGCAGAGGCCGCCGCTGCCCAAGGGAATGGACGAGGCGGCCGCCGACGTATTGCAGCCCGCGCGCCGGCAGGTCGACGCCATCCTCGAGACCGCCGGCTCCATCGACAAGGCGCAGGTGCGGGACGACGTCGTCGCCCTGTGCGGCACCGCCGACCAGATCATCGCCGAGCTGGCGGCGCAGCCGCGCAAACTCGACGCCGCGCGCGGCTTCCTGACGTACTATCTGGACGCCGCGCAGCGCATCGTAGAAGGCTACGTCCATCTCACGAGCCGCGGCCCTTCAGCGCCCGAGATCGCCCGGACGGTGACTCGCGCCGAGACCTCGCTGCACGTCGTGCAGCAGGCCTTCGACCGCCAGCTCGCCAACGTGCTCGAAGACCGGGCCCTCGACCTCGACAGCGAGATCGAGCTGCTCGAGCGCACCGTGCGCAGCGAGACCATGTACAGCCAGACCGGGGGGCTTTGATGAGCGACGAGATCGAGAGGGCGCATGGGACGAGCGACGTCCCGGCCGAGGCGCCGGCCGGCGGCCCGCTGACCGGCAGGCCGGATGTGGGCGCGCGAAGCGCGCCTGTCGCCGGCCCGCTCACCCCCGACGACCTGGCCCGCGTGGCCGAGATCAAAAACAGCGTCGACCTGAGCGATACGCAAGGCGTGCTCAGCTACGGGCTGCCCGCCCAGAGCCGCATCGCCAACTTCGCCGACTCGCTGCTCGGCGACGTGCGCAACAAGGAGGCGGGCGCCGGCGGCGTGGCGCTGACCGACCTTCTCAAGAAGGTCCGCGAGCTCGACGTCGACGCCCTCGGCGGCGGCAGCGGAATGGCCCGGATCCCGATCATCGGCAAGTTCGCCAACACCTTTGACCGCTTCGCCGCTCGCTACCAGAAAGTGGCCACCAGCATCGACCGCATCGTCGACGCCCTCGAGCGCTCGCGCATGGCGCTGCTCAAGGACATGACCGTGCTGGAGAAGATGTTCGAGCTCAACCTCGACTATCTCAAGCAGCTCGACGTCTACATCGCCGCCGGCGAGCAGGCGCTGGAGGAGCTTCATCGAGACAAGCTCCCGGTGCTGGAGGCGCAGGTGGCCGCCAGCAACGACGTCATGGCGGCGCAGCGCCTGACCGACCTGCAGCAGGCGGCCACGCGTTTCGAGCGCCGCCTCCACGACCTCAAGCTCACGCGCATGGTCGCCATTCAGACCGCGCCGCAGATCCGCCTCATCCAGAGCAACGACCAGAACCTCGTGGAGAAGATCCAGGCGTCGGTGCTCACCACCATCCCGCTGTGGAAGAACCAGATCGTCATCGCCATCAGCCTGTACCGGCAGCAGAAGGCGATGGAACTGCAGAAGCAGGTCAGTGACACGACCAACGAGCTTCTGACGAAGAACGCCGAGCTCCTCAAGGCCGGCTCGGCGAAGGTGGGTCGCGAGGTCGAGCGCGGGGTCGTCGACGTGGAGACGCTGCGCAAAGTCAACGCCGACCTGGTGGCCACGCTCGAAGAGACGATCAGCATCCAGGAGGAGGGTCGCGCCCGGCGCCTCGATGCTGAAAGCGAGATCGGGCAGCTGCAGACGGAGCTCCGTCAGAAGCTGCTGGAGCTGCGCGGCGCGGCGCCGCAGATCGCTCCGGCCGTCGAGCCGCCACGGATGACAGACTGACGCGCGGCGGCCGCGGGTAGTCCCAGACAGACTAGGTCACGCGACCGCCCGGCTCTCGAACTCGCCGCGAAGGCCGTCTCGCCAGGCGGCCCGCGCCGGCGCGAAACCGAGCTGCGCCCGCGCCTTGAGATTGTACGCGCCGCGTTGCTTGGTCGAGCGGAACGCGAGGTGCTCGTTCCTGAGCACGCGCTCGGCGAGCGCCGGTATGTGCCGCGGAGGCGGCGCGCCGACGAGGCGCGCGTAGAACGGCAGCCATTCCTTCAGCGACGCCGGCTGGTCGTCGCAGATATTGAAGACGCCGGTCGGACCGCTGAGCGCAAGAACGGTGGCCGCGGCGGCGTCGTCCACGTGCACGAACGATGTGGTGCCGGCCCCGCTGCCCGCGATCGGATAGTGGCGCCGGCGCACGAGCGTGTTGATGGTGCCACCCTCGTCGAAGGCGCTCCCGGGCCCGTAGAACGTCCCGTACCGCAGTGCGACACCCTCGATCCCGGGAGTCTGCAGGACGGAACGCTCAAGCTCCCTGAGCGCGAGGACATTGAGCCGCCGGGAGTCCGGTACGTCGGGGCCAAGGTCCAGGGCTTCCCACTCGGCCTTCACCCAGCTACCCCGCGGCGCATAGACATGCGCGAAGCTCTGGGCGACGACGCGGCGCGCCCCGGCGGCGCGCGCCGCCTCGACCAGGTTGCGGGTGCCCTCGATGCGTATCCGCCGGTTGGCGGCGAACTGCTCGATGGTATGGCCGGGCTCGAGCTCATGAGGGATATCGGTGAGCTCGTGGATCACGATCTCAGGCTTCTCGTCGGCCACAAGCTTGCGGAGGCGCTCGCTGTCGAAGACGTCTGCCACGACGCCGCGGGCGCCGTAGTCCTCGAGGTTGCGCGCGCGCTCCTCGGAACGGCTCATGCCGACCACGTCGTGGCCGTCCTCGACGAGCAATGGGACAAGCCGGCGCCCGATCACTCCGGTGGCGCCGGCTACGAAGATCTTCACGTCAGCCTCCCGCTCTGTATCGACAGAGGATGCAGGAGTACCTTCCCGAATCGGAGCGAAATAGTCCTATTCAGCCGGCGTCCGCCGCCGAGAGCAGGTCATCGAGGTCGAGCGCTTCGACCACCATCGCGTAGCTGCCATCGTCGGCCTTCGGCCACGTCTCGCGCGGCCGGTCCGTGTACAGCTCGATACCGTTGCCGTCGGGATCCTGCAGGTAGATGGCCTCGCTGACGCCGTGGTCCGAGGCGCCTTCCAGCGGGTAGTGGCGCTCAAGGAGCGCGCGCAAAGCGCGCGCCAGCGCCGCCCGCGTCGGATACCGAATGGCAACGTGGTAGAGGCCGGTCGCGCGGCGGGGTGGTGGTGAGCCGCCTCGCGACTCCCACGTGTTGAGGCCGATGTGGTGGTGATAGCCGCCGGCCGAGAGAAAGGCGGCCTGGTCGCCGAGGCGGCCGGTGAGCTCGAAACCGAGCACGTCGCGGTAGAAGGCCAGGGCGCGGTCGAGGTCGGCGACCTTGAGGTGCACGTGGCCGATGTCGGTGCCGGGGTCGAGCTCTGGCGGGTCAAGCGTCGTATCCATCTGAATGTCTCCGGATGTCGTGATGATCTGCCGTGTGTGTCAGGCGGGACCTTGGGAGGCGAGGATGGCCCGAAGGCCGCTTCGCACGGCGTGCAGCTCGTTGCCGGTGAGGTGCTGCCCCACGTGTTCGACGACGCCGGCCACCAGCAGAGGCGCCGCCGCGGCGACCGCGCGGCGACCTTCGTCGGTGAGACCGGCGTACACGACGCGCCGGTCGCTGGGGCACGCGGCGCGCTCCACGAGGCCGCGCTCCACCAGCCGGTCGACGAGCCGGGTAACGCCGCTCTTGCTGAGCAACAGTGAGCGGCTCACGTCGGCCATGCGAAGGCGCTGTTCGGGCGCCTCCTCCAGCCTCATGAGAAGGTCGACTTCTTCGGGGAGCATGCCGAGCTCGACGGCGAGACGCTCGGCGAGCCGGCCCCGAACGGTGCCCGTCACGCGCAAGAGATCGGTCCACAGGTCGAGCGCCGCTCGCTCGCTCGCGGAACTCGAGACGTCGCTCGACGGGCCGCGTGTGCCGGTGGCGTCCGTCGCCGGCGACTGAGTCTCGCTGGTCGGAGGGTTCGTCATGCCTGCCTTCTACCCGTGTTTGACCAAAAGTAGTACCGGACACAACTATTTTGAAGACAATCATTGTAGACGCAACTAATGCGGATATCCAGGCGACACGGAAGTAGGAGGGCGATCATGGACATCGCGATCATCGGCGCGGGCAAAGTGGGCAGGGCGCTGGCGACGTCGGCATTGAAGGCCGGTCACTCGGTCACGGTGAGCTCCGCGAACGGCGACACGTCGGCGGCACTGGCGCGTGACCTAGGCGCGACGGCGGCTGAGTCGAATCGCGCCGCCGTGAACGGCGCAGACCTTGTGGTGCTGGCCGTACCCTACACGGCGATCGTCGACGTCCTCGACGACATCGGCCCGGCGCTCGCCGGCAAGATCGTCGTGGACGCCACCAACCCGCTGAAGCCGGACTACTCCGGCTTGGCGACCGAAGGCACCTCCGGCGCCGAGGAGATCCAGGCGCGCATCCCGACGGCTCGTGTGGTCAAGGCCTTCAACACGGCCTTCGCGGCCCGGCAGGCAGATCCCCAGATCGCGGGCGTGCACGTCGACGGGTTCGTGGCCTCCGACGACGAAGAGGCCAAGGCGATCGTGCTCGAGCTCGTGAAGGGCATGGGATTCCACCCCATAGACGCCGGTCAGCTGACCATGGCGCGCGCCCTCGAGGCGCTCGCGTGGCTGAACATCTCGTTGCAGATGCGCCACGGTTGGAGCTGGCAGGCAGGCTGGAAGCTCGTGGGGCCCGACGGCGACGCCGCCTGAGCGACGCAGCGGCCGTCGTGTGGCCGCCCGGCCTACGGGCGCTGCAGCAGCACGGCGCGGCTGAAGGCCACACGCGGCCGAGCGAGTGGCCGAAGGCCGGCCGTCGCGGCCAGACCGACAGTGCGCTCGAAGGCCTCGGCGCCGACGTGGCCCCGCGGCTCGACAAGCAGGAGGCGCCCGCCGTCGCGGAGGACATCGCGCGCCTCGCCCAGGAACCGCGCCGCATCCGGCACCTCGTGGACCATCCAGAAGGCGAGGGCAAAGTGAGCGCGCTCGCCGTCCAGACCGAGCGAGTCAGCGGCGCACCGATGCAGGCGGATGCGCGCCGCGAGGCCCTTGCGCTCGGCGCGTGACCTGACCTTGTCGAGCATAGCCGTTTGCAGGTCGACGGCGATCACGCTGCCGCCTTCGCCGACCATCTCGGCCAGCGGCAGCGTGAAGAAGCCGGGTCCGCAGCCAAGGTCCACGGCGGTGTCGCCCGGCCCAACGAGGCCGCGCAGGATGCGCTTCGGGTCGGTGATCAGGCGACGCACCGGCGTGGAGAGCCAGCCGGCGTGCTCGGCCGGGCACACGTAGAGGGACTTCGCCTGGCTCACACCCCAACCTCCTCGATCGCCTCGAGCTCCGCGGCCCTGCGCTCCCGCGCCTCCACGTGATGCGGCGCCGTGTAGCGCACCGTCAGGTAGGCGATGGGCGCGCCGGCCAAGAGCAGCAAGCCGCTCACCCACATGGCGACGTGGATGCCCGAGGTGAAGGCCATATTGATCGTGCTGACCACAGCCGGTGGCAAGTTGCCACCCGCGGACCCGCGTCCCTGCCCGGCCATGGCGATGATCTTCGCGACCGTGGCGGGCGGCATGTGGAACCTGGCGAGGGCGCCGGGCAGGTCCGTCATGAAGCGGTGCGTCACGAGGTTGCCGAGCACGGCGATGCCGAACACGCCGCCCACCTGGCGCATCGTGTTGGAGGTCGCCGAGGCCATGCCGGCGCGGGCCGCCGGCACCGTGCCCATCACGGCCGTCGTCATGGGGCTCATGATCAGGCCGATGCCGAGGCCCATGAGCAGCAGCCAGTACCAAAACGACGCGTAGCCGGCCGTGGGCTGGACACCCGTGAGGAACAGCAGCCCGGCGCCGGCCATCAGCAGCCCGATGGTGATCGGCAGCCGCGCGCCGATGCGCCCGACGATGCGGCCCGAGACGATCGCCGCCACCATCACGCCGAGGGTGGAGGGCAGCTGAAGGGCGCCCGCCTGGGTCGGCGAGTACCCCTGCACGTTCTGCAGAAAGAGCGAGAGGAAGAAGATCACGCCGAAGAAGCCGAAGCTGACGATCACGCCGACGAGGTTGGCGCCCGTGAACGTCCAGTTGCGGAAGAACTTCA
>JADGPQ010000136.1 GCA_017882325.1 Thermoleophilia bacterium | reverse complement strand
GGCTGACCGCCGCGGGCAGGTCGGAGGGCGCAAGAACGCGGCGGCCCCAGGCGAAGTAGGTCTTGTAGTAGCTCGACTTGTCCAGCGACGACAAGGTCACGCCGTCCGTGGAGCCCGTGGAATGGATGAACCAGCCGTTCCCAAGATACAGGCCGGCGTGATAGATGGACTCCACGGTCGAACTCGGCCCCTTGGGGCCGAAGAAGATGAGGTCACCGCATTGGAGCTTGCTCCGCGTGATGCGCGGCTTGGCGCGCGCGGCCATGTCGTGCGCGCCACGCTCGTTCACCGTGATGGGGTAGCCGAAGTGCATCTTCATGACGTAGAAGACGAAGCCCGAGCAGTCGAAGCCTCCGGCTTTCTGCGTGCCGTACGGCGAGTCTTTGGTGGGGTACTCGCCGCCCCAGATGTAGGGATAGCCGATGAACTTGAGGGCGAAGCTCGCGATCTGTCTCTGACGTGCGCTGAGCGGCGGGAAGGCGATGCTCTTGTAGTCGGCGAGGCCGTACAGCATCCATTCGCCGCTCACGGCGTAGGCTCGCCAGAACATGTAGGCGACCTCCGCGCGATCGATGGCCTCTTTGGGCGTGACCTCGTGCCCGTCGCCGGCACTGGAATGGTTGAAGCGGAGTTGCAGCTGCCTCGCAGCCACGATGTAGGGGAGGTAAGCGGGCGCGCCGGTCTTCCAGCCGTCGTTGGGCTGCCAGATCGACGGCCTGAGGCTCCTGAGCAAGGTCCAGCTGGACGCCGAATAACGCTCCTTGAGCCAGCGGATGATCGCCGCTTCCGCCTGATAGGCCGGCACTGGGTCCTGCGGCCTGAAGGTACCATCCGCGCGGAGGCTCATGTAGCCGTGATGAAGCGCCACCTGGATGACCTTGTAGTAGCGGTCGCCCTCGGCCACGTCCTTGATGGCGACGACGCTGACGTTCTGCCCGTAATTGCCGGAGGCAAGCACCAGAGAGCGCGCCAGAAGCCCCCGGGTGATGGCCTTCTCCGGCTTGAAGAGCTCGCCGTAGTCGTCGAGGACCTTCTGGCCGCTGGGGCCGCGCTGGGTGACCGCCTCGATGACGGCGTGCGCCCAGTGCGACGCGGGCACGTCGGCGTAGCTCTGGGCGCGGGCGCGCGGCGCGGCGACAGCCGCGGACGCGACCGCGCACAGTGCGAGGGCGATGATGAAAAGGGATCTGTGCGGGAGTCTGGGCATGTTCCAGTCTTGCTATCGGCGTGTCGGCCGGCGACTTGAGCGCGGTTGGGGCTGCGGCGGCCCCGCGGCCTCATTCGCCGCCCGCCTCTGCAATCCTCATGCCGAGCGTCACAGGGTAGCACGCTCGACGGCGAACGTCGCCCGTGGCCCGTCGCCGACCCGGCGTGCCGACCTCAAGAAAAGGAGAATGCCGCCGATGCCAGAAGCAGGCAGCACGCCGACAGCGCGTTTGCCCCGCCCGCGCTGGGCACGTATCCTGACCCAAGGCCTGAGCTGACGCATTCCCTCATATGAGCCCTTTCCACCTCACATCACACCGTTTCCCCTGCCGCGCCGGGCACGGCGATCGCGTCGCGCGGCCACGCCGCGTCCCGAGTCTCGGACGCCGGGGCAAGCTGGCGCTCGCCGGCGCGCTCGCCGTCCTCGCACTGCTGGCCGCGGCCGGCCCCGCCGGCGCCTGGTCGTCCGAGAGCGCCTTCCTCATCAATGGCCACGGCTGGGGGCACGGCATCGGCATGTCGCAGTGGGGCGCCTACGGCTACGCCACACACGGCTGGTCGTACCGGAAGATCCTCAGGCACTACTACACGGGCATCGGCTTCACCACGGCGACGGGCCGCGAAGTGCGCGTGCTCCTGCAGAGCGGCATGGGCTCCGTCAAGCTCTCGTGCCTCAACGCCTACACGGCGCAGGGCACCGGCAAGCCCTTTGAGATCCCCGCGGGCACGGTGGCCATCACGAAATACGTGGACGGCGTCTACCGCATGGTTGCCGGCGCTCTGACTCATGACTTTGCGGCGCCGGTGACCTTCACGCCGAGTCGCGGGGCGTTGCGCGTGCTCACGGCCACGGACCTCGGTGACACCGGACCCTACCGCGGCGTCATTCGCGTCGTTCGCTCCGGCGGCTCACTGCTGATGATCGACAAGGTGTCCCTCGAGAGCTACCTGCGCGGCGTTGTGCCGCACGAGGTCTCGCCATCGTGGCCCTCGGAGGCCCTGAAGGCACAGGCATGCGCGGCGCGTGCCTACGCGATGCGCTCGCTCAACCCCGACGACCCGTTCGACGTCTATTGCGACGTGCGCGACCAGGCCTACGCGGGCGTCGACATCGAGGACGCGCGCACCGACGCCGCCGTGAGCGCTACGGCCGGGGTGGTGCCCACCTATGGCGGCAGCGCTATCGCCGCCTACTACTTCTCGTGCTCCGGCGGCCACACGGAGAACATCGAGGACGGCTGGCCCGGCGCCGCGCCCATCCCTTACCTCAAGGGCGTGGACGATCCCTACGACTACTACGGCTCGCTGCACGACTGGGGTCCCTTGCGTCGCACGGCGGCGCAGATCGGCGGCCCTCTCGGCGCGAGTGGTTCGCTGCGCGCCGTCTACACAGTGGAGCGCGGTTCCTCGCCGCGCATCGTCAAGGCCGCGCTCATCGGCAGCGGCGGCGTCAAGTTCATGGACGGCAACGAGCTGCGCATGAAGCTCGGCCTCAACAGCACGTGGGCCGTCTTCAGGAGCATGTCGATCAGCCCGGCGCCACGCGACCACGCGAGCATCAGCGCCGGCCGCGGCCTTACACTCAGAGGCCGCATCTACCCGGCGCTGGCCCCCGGAGCAATCGTAAGACTCGTGTTCTCCTACGACGGCAAGTGGCACAGCCGTAGCGTCACCACGACGCGCGCCAGCGAGAACCTGGGCAGCGGCTACAAGGCGACATACTCTCAGTACAGCTCGGGCGTCAGCCCCGCGCAGACCACGAAGTACTACTTCTCCTCGGGCAAGGCGCACACGCCGACCATTACGGTCACCGTCAAATAGGCGCACCGCCGGGCGGCGAGCGTCGCCGCGTGGCGGATCTTCTCCCTGAACGGTGGCTTCCTCGTCCTCTCCCGAACGCGAAGCGACCCGGGCCCGGTAGGGGTGGGCCCGGGTCGCAGCTCGCGCCTTCCGGGAGGCGGCGCGAGGCAGGAAGTCCGCGCCGCCGGGAAGGACGGGTCAAGCTCCGGCGGCGCTCACATCTCGCGGTCGTCCCATCGGAACAGCTCAGCCGGAGTGTCGGGCATATGGTGCCGATGGATCTCGCCCTCGACCATGTAGAGCACGTCCTCGGCGATATTGGTGGAGTGATCCGCCAGCCGCTCGAGGTACCGCGCGACGTGGAACAGGAGCACGATGGCGTCGAGGTGCTCCGGATACGTGCGGAGGATGTCCTTGAGCTCCTCGATGAGGCCCCCATACAGCGCGTCGATCTCGTCGTCAGCGGCCAGCACGAGGCGCGCCGTGGCCGCGTCCTGCCTCACCAGCGCGTCCAGCGCCTTCTCCAGGATGGTCCCGGTGCGTTCCGACATGACGGCGAAGCCGACGGGCACCGGCACCGGGTGCTCCTGGGCCAGCGAGATCGCGCGCTCGCCGATGTTGGAGGCGAGGTCACCGATACGCTCCAGCTCGCTGTTGATCTTGATGACCGCGACGAGGAAGCGCAGATCGCTTGCCACGGGCTGGTAGAGCGCCAGGATCTTGAGGCACTCCTCCTCGACTTCGACTTCCTGGTCATCGATCAGGATGTCGGTCACCATCACCCTGTGCGCCTTGTCGTCGTCGCGGGCCTCGATGGCCTGGAAGGCCAGCCTCAGGTTGTCTTCTACCAGTGCTCCGAGGGCCAGGATCTTGCGCTTGAGCCGGTCGATCTCGCGTTCCAGATGTCTCATGCGATCCTCGCGGCTCAGCCGAAGCGGCCGGTGATGTATTCCTCGGTCTGCTTCTCCGCAGGATTGGAGAAGATCTTCGTGGTCGGCCCGAACTCGACGATGCGGCCCTGGAAGAAGAAGGCCGTGTAATCACTGACGCGGGCCGCCTGCTGCATGTTGTGCGTGACCAGCACGATCGTGTACTTGTTCTTCAGCGCGAGGATGAGCTCCTCGATCTTGGCGGTGCCCACTGGGTCGATGGCCGAGCAGGGTTCGTCCATGAGCAGGACGTCCGGCTCGGCGGCGATCGCCCGCGCGATGCAGAGCCGCTGCTGCTGGCCGCCGGAGAGCGCGTTCCCGGGCTCGTTCAGCTTGTGCTCGACCTCGTCCCAGATGGCCGAGCGCTTGAGCGCGTCCTCGACGCGGTTGGAGAGGTCGGAGCGGCTCATCCGGTAGTGCTGGCGCAGACCGTAGGCAACGTTGTCGAAGACGGTCATCGGGAACGGGCTCGGCTTCTGGAAGATCATGCCGATGCGCCGGCGAAGATCGAGCAGGTCGATTTGAGACGACAGGATGTTGGCCCCGTCGAAGAGGATCTCGCCCTTCGCCTTTTGGTCCCGATACAGGTTGAAGATCCGGTTGTAGGCGCGGATGTGCGTCGATTTGCCGCACCCCGATGGGCCGATAACGGCCGTGACGCGGTTCTTCTTGATCTCGATGGAGTTGCCGAAGAGCGCCTGCTCCTTGCCGTAGAAGAAATCGAGGTCGCGCACCGAGATCTCGCTGGGCAACTGGTCGAAGTCCTCGACCGCGCCGCGCCGGTCCTCGGCCACCTCGAGCCGAGGCGGGACCACTGTCGCCTGGCTGTGCATCTCTGTCTGTTCGTCCACTGTCGTCCCTACCATTCTTTGCCTCGCTGGAAGAGGAGTCTGACCAGGATGTTCATGCCGAGCACGGCGATGATGATGACCAGCGCCCCACCCCACGCGAGTGCCTGCCAATGCGGATACGGAGAGCCGGAGAAGTCGTAGATGGTCTTCGTGAGGTTGGCGACCGGGCCCTCGAAGAAGCCGCCCGGTCCGAACAGGCCCGTCATCCAGTACGGGCTGCTGAGGGCAGTGAAGAGCAGCGGGGCCGTCTCGCCGGCGACGCGCACGATGGCGAGTGTGGCACCGGTGATCAGCCCACCGCGCGCTGCTTTGCACACCACGCCGAGCGTTACTTTCCAGCGCGGCGCGCCCATCGCCAGGCCCGACTCTCGAATCTCGTTGGGCACCAGATTGAGGATATCCTCTGTGGTGCGCGCCATGACCGGCAGCATGATGAAGGCGAGCGCCACCGATCCCGCGAAGCCGGAGTAATGGTGCACCGGCTTCACGATGATGGCGAAGGCGAAGACGCCGACGATGATGGAGGGCACGCCCATCACCACGTTGGCGATCATGCGCACCGCGGTGGCGACGCGCCCGTTGCGTCCGAACTCGGCGAGATAGATGCCGCCCAGGAACCCGGCGGGAATCGCGATCAGGGCGGCCACGCCCGTAATCACGAGCGTGCCGACGATGGCGTTGGCGAAACCGCCGGCAGTGGACGTGACGTCCTGCGGCGTGGGCTGCGTGAAAAACGCGATGCTGAGGGCACCTGCGCCCCGCACCACGACCTCCCAGACGATGAAGGCCATCACCGCGATGCCGAACCACGCGCCGATCCAGGAGAAGACCTTGATGACGAGGTCCGTAGCCTTGCGCCGCGCGATGGAGCGGCGGCGCGGCGGCGCGCTGCGGACCTCTGCCACGGTGCTCATGCCCGGCCGCCCGTTGAACGCTGTACGCGGCGCAGCCAGACCTGCGCCATGATCTGGAAGACCACCGTGATGAGGAACAGGATAAGACCGAGCTCGATAAGCGCGCTCACCTGGATCTTGTCGGTCGCCTCGCTGAACTGCTGCGCGATGAGCGACGCGATGGAGGTGCCGGGATCGAAGAGCGAACGCGGCAGCTGCGTGTATACGCTGCCGATGAGATAGGCCACGGCCATCGTCTCGCCAAGCGCGCGGCCGAGGCCGATGAACACGGCGCCGACGATGCCGCTGTTGGCGTAGCGCATGCTGATCTTGTGCATGACCTCCCACGTCGTGGAGCCCATGCCGTATCCGGCCTCTTTGGTGACCTGTGGCACCATCTTCAGGACGTCGCGCGAAACGGCGGTGATGAAGGGCAACACCATGAACGCGAGCACCACTCCGGCCGTGAAGATCGAGAGGCCACCGCCCTGGTTCTGAGGCCCGGGCTTGATACCCGGCACGTTGGCAAGCGGCGTAGTCAGCAGCCAGGGGACGAGCTTGTCCTGGATGAACGGCACGATGACGAAGATGCCGACCATGCCGAAGATGATGCTGGGGATGGCGGCGAGCATCTCGATGGCCGTGCCCACCACACGCGCGACGGCTGGGTGGACGAGCTCCACCAGCAGAAGCGCGATGACGAGTGCCAGAGGCACCGCGATGACCATCGCCACGAGCGTCGAGAGGAACGTGCCGGCCAGGGCCGCGAGGGCGCCGTACTGGTGATCGACCGGCGACCAGGCGACGGTCGTGAAGACACTCGTCCCGAGACCGCTGATGGCCGGCCACGAGTTGTAGACGAGCACGCCGGCCAGGCCGAACATGGCCACCGCAAGGCCGAGGCCGCAGGCCGTGGCGAGGACCTGGAAGATGGGGTCGCCGATGCGCAGACGGTGGCCCCGCGGCGCCGCTTGCGCGGCGCCGCGGGGCGCACCGGGGCTCTGCGTTGCGTCGAGCTCGACTGTGCTCACAGGTCCTGCCTCCTGGGAGTCAGCTTAGTGGTGCCGGGTCAAGGCCAGACCGGCGCGCCGCTCACGGTGATCTTGGGCCATACCTGGTTCTGGACCAGCTTGTAGACGTTGGCCGGAATGGCCACGTAGTCGAGCGCGGTGGCTCCAGCGGCGCCGTTCGTGTAAGCCCAGTCGAAGAAACCAAGCGCGGCCTTGCCGCGAGCGGCGTCGGCCTGGTCCTTCTGCATGAGGATGAACGAAGCGCCGGTGATCGGCCACGTGGTCTTGCCGGGCTGATTGACGAGGACCATGTACATGCTCGGCAGACTGGCCTTCCAGTCGGCGTTCGAGGCAGCTGCCGCGAAGCTGGCGATGCTGGGCTTGACCCACTGGCCGTCCTTGTTCTGGAGCTGCGTGGTGGTCATCCCGGTCTGCTTCGCGTAGGCGTACTCCACGTAGCCGATCGACCCGCTGAGCTGCTGGACAGCGGCTGCGACGCCCTCGTTGCCCTTGCCGCCCACGCCGACGGGCCAGGCGATCTCCTTGTCGGCGCCGGCCGTCCAGACGCTGCCCGCGGCATCCGTGAGGTAGTGCGTGAAGATCCACGTCGTGCCCGAGCTGTCGGAGCGATGGACGACGTTGATCTTGGTCGACGGCAGCTTGACGCCGGGGTTCAGCTTGGCGATGGCCGGGTCGTCCCACGTCGTGATGGTGCCCATGAAGATGCCGGCCACGACGTCGGGGGTGAGCTTGAGCTGACCGTCCGCAACGCCGTCAAGTTTGACGACGATCACGTCGCCGCCCACGACCATCGGGAACTGCGCGAGGCCGTTGGCCTCGAGGTCGGCCTGCTCGAGCGGGGCGTCAGAGGCACCGAAATCGACGGTCTTGGCCTCGATCGCGGAGATGCCTCCGCCCGACCCGATGCTCTGGTAGTTGAGTTTCACGCTGGCCACGCCGTTGTAGTCCGAGCCCCACTTCATGTACAGAGGAGCGGGGAAGCTGGCGCCGGCGCCGAGGATGGTGTCGGCGGACTTGGCGATCGGGGTGAATCCTGAGATCGCCGGAGCGGGAGTGCCGCTGGCGGAACCAGTACTGCTCCCGCCGCACCCGACGACTGCCAAGGCCGGCACCACGATTCCCACTGCAGCGGCGACCAGAAGCACAAGGCGCCACGATCGTGCGGACTGCTTCATTCAATGACCTCGCTTCTCGCGTTTCTCGCGCACTGTCGTTTCATGACTGAGGGCTGCATGAGAACCCCACCAGACAGCAAGGCTAGAGAGCCCGTGTGAGCGAGTTGTTAGCGACGCGTCAGATTGGCGCGAGACGTGCACGGGAGACGTGAAAGGGGCGCGGTGAAGGCGGCGATGCAGGCTCGCTCAGGCGCGCGGCAGGTGGATGCGGAAGGTGCTGCCCTCGCCCACGCGACTGTCGACCGACACGCGTCCGCCGTGCGCCTGGGCAATGTGCTTGACGATTGCCAGACCGAGGCCCGTGCCGCCGAGGTCG
>JADGPQ010000135.1 GCA_017882325.1 Thermoleophilia bacterium | reverse complement strand
CATCTCCCGCTCGGGTACGACCACAGAGATCGTGCGCGCCCTCCGCGCCGTGCCCCCGGGCACGCCCACAGTCGCCATCTCGGCGGTTCGCGATTCACCCGTCGTCGAAGCCGCCGGGAGCAGCATGCTCCTCGAGTCGGCCGACGAGCAATCGGTCGTCCAGACGCGCTTCGCGACCACCACGCTGGCCCTGCTCCGAGCCTCGTTCGGCGAGGACCTGAGGCCGGCGATCGCCGACGCCGAGCGGGCTCTGGTCGAACCTCTGCCGTTCGACCCCGTCGCCTTCGAGCACTTCGTGTTCCTCGGGCGCGGCTGGACCATCGGCCTGGCCAACGAGGCGGCGCTGAAGCTGCGCGAGGCCTGCCAGGCTTGGACCGAGTCCTATCCGGCGATGGAATACCGGCACGGCCCCATCAGCGTGGCCGGCCCCCACAGCCTCGTCTGGGCGCTTGGTGAGGCCGATCCGGAGCTGCTCGAGCAAGTCGCCCGCACCGGGGCCACTGTGATCCCCGGCGAGCTCGACCCTATGGCGGAGCTCGTGCGTGTCCATCGGGTCGCCGGCCTGCTGGCCGAGGCCAAGGGCCTCGACCCAGACCGGCCGCGCCATCTCACCAGATCGGTCGTACTGCAATCGTAACGACTTCGAGCACAGGGGGCGGACAATGAGGCGCTTATCGATCGGCATCATGGGGCTCATGGCCCTTGTCTTCATGGCCACGGCCCTGGCGGCCTGTGGCGGCGGCAGCAGCTCGGCCGGCTCGCCGACGCCCAACGCCAGCCCCACCGGCGTCGTGAACATCACGATGTGGCACGGCGACCTCGACTACGCCGCCAAGGCCGACAACACGCTCGTCGCCCAGTGGAACAAGGCGAACCCGAACATCCAGGTCAAGGCGCTGTACAACGGGAGCAACGACTACGCCCTCCAGAAGACCCTGACCGCCATCGCCGGTGGCAAGCCTCCAGACATCACGTACCTCTTCGGTTCGTGGATGGCGAACATCGCCAAGAGCCCCAAGGTCGTGCTGCTGAACGAGCTGATGGCCAACGACCCCTCGTTCGACTGGAACGACTTCTGGCCGGCCGAACGGCTGGCGGCCACGGTGAACGGCAAGATCGTGGGGCTACCGGCACTCGTCGACAACCTCGCCATCGTCTACAACAAGAAGCTCTTCGACAAGGCCGGCCTGTCGTACCCGACGGCGCAGTGGACCTGGGACGACTTTCGCGCCGCCGCCAAGAAGCTCACCATCCCGGCGCAGAAGCAGTTCGGCTGGGCCTACCCGGCCGACGCCAGCGAGGACACGGTGTGGCACTGGGAGGCCATGCTCTGGAACTACGGCGGCGACATCCTCACACCCGACAACAAGCAGGCGGCGTTCAACGCGACACCGGGCGTCCAGGCCCTCAGCATCCTCGGCGACATGGCTACGATCGACCACTCGATCTACATCGACACGACCAACACCAAGATCCAGCAGACCTTCAACAACGGCCACATCGGCATGCTCGTCACGGGGCCCTGGGACCTGCCCGGCTTCCCCAATGTCCAGTTCGGCGTGCAGGTCATGCCGGCCAACCATCAGACGATCTCCGGGCCCGACAACTGGGTCATCCTCAACAACGGCGCCGACCGGGTCAACGCGTCGTGGGCCTTCCTCAAGTGGTTCACCGGCGCCAAGCAGCAGATGTACTACGACCTGCAGACGGGCGCGCTCCCGATCCGCCAGTCCCAGCAGCAGCAGCCGGTCTTCCAGACCTATCTCACCAAGTACCCCGGCACCGACCTGTTCGTGAAGAACATGAGCAACGCCGTCAAGGCGCGGCCGACGATCCCCCAGTACTCAAAGATCTCGACGTTCCTCGGACAGGCGATCGTGTCCGTGCTGCTCGGCAAGGCCGACGCCAAGACGGCGCTCGATCAGGCGGCGCAGCAGACCAACGCCGCCCTGGCGGTCCCTGGACCGTGATCGTGAGAGGTGCGTGAGTGAGCCTCGCGCCCGACTCGAGGGCGCGGCGGGCGCTCGGCTCGGACCATGTGGCCGGATGGATGTTCGTCGCCCCGGCCGTGGTGCTCATCGGCGTCTTCGGGCTGGTGCCGATCGCCTGGTCGGCGATCATGTCGTTCCAGGCGAACGACCTGGTCTCCGCGCCCACCTGGGTCGGGCTGGCCAACTACCAGGCGCTCGCCAAGGACCCGGCCTTCATGGCCTCGGTGCGGCACACGCTGGTGTACGCGGCGCTGTTCGTGCCACTCTCCGTGGCCGGCTCGCTGCTGGTCGCCTGGGCCTTGAACCGCAAGCTCCGGGGAGTGCGCTTCTACCGGCTGGCCGTGTTCGTGCCCGTGGTCACGTCCACGGTGGCTACCGGGATAATCTTCCTCTGGTTGCTCGACCCCGTGTTCGGCCTGGTCAACTACGCCCTCAGCCTCGTCGGACTGCCCGAACAGGGCTTCCTCCAGGACCCCAACCAGGCGCTCCTCTGCATCGTCGCGATGACGGTCTGGGGCTGGCTCGGCTTCGACGTGATCATCTATCTCGCCGCCCTTCAGGGCATCCCCCAGGAGCTCATGGAGGCGGCGCAGATCGACGGTGCCGGCAAGTGGAGCTCGTTCCTCCACGTGGTGCTGCCGTTCCTGAGGCCCGCCACGCTCTTCCTGGTCGTCTGGTCGACGATCAGCGCGCTCCAGCTCTTCGACGAGATCTACGTGACGACCAGAGGCGGTCCGCTCGGCGCGACGACGGTGATCGTGTTCTACCTCTATCAGCAGGCGTTCCAGCTCTTCAACGCCGGCTACGGCGCGGCGATCGCCTACGTGCTCTTCCTGGCGATCCTCCTCATCACGATCATCCAGCTCAAGGTCGGCGGCCAGCGCGTCTACGGCAAGTCGTGACGCTGGCGTGATGGCGACCGACACGCTGATCCGGCCCGACCGTCCGCTCGATCTGGAGGCGGTCCCCGACCGCCGGCCGCGCCACTGGCCGTTCAGCCCGTGGCATTTCTTCCTCATCCCGCTGGCGCTGATCATGCTGATGCCACTGATCTGGTCGGTGATCACCTCGCTTGAGACCGCATCCGAAGCGCAGCGCTTCCCGCCGGTCCTCATCCCCAAGGCACTGCACTTCTCCAACTACGTGGACGCCTGGAACTCGCTGCCGTTCGGGCACTTCTTCCTCAACAGCTTCCTCTACTCACTGGCGACCGTGGCCGGCAACCTCCTCTTCTGTAGCCTCGCCGCCTACGCCTTCGCCCGGCTGCGCTTCGTCGGCAGCAACCTGCTGTTCGTGCTGCTGCTCGTCACGCTGATGGTCCCCTTCCAGGTGGTGTTGATCCCGACCTTCCTCATCGTGCGGCATCTGGGGCTCATCGATAGCGTCGGGGGCCTGATCGTACCCAACCTCTGCGGCGTCTTCGGCATCTTCCTGCTGCGCCAGTTCTTCCAGTCGCTGCCCGTAGAGCTCGAGGAAGCGGCGCGCATCGACGGCGCCTCGCGTCTCGGAGTCTTCTTGAAGATCGTCCTGCCGCTCTCGGCGCCGGTGCTGGCCACGCTCGCGATCATCCAGTTCATGTGGTCGTGGAACGATTTCCTCTGGCCATTGATCATCATCACCTCGCCCGAGCACTCGCCCCTGCAGCTGGGCCTGAGCATGTTCCAGGGCGCGCACGTGACCAACTGGAACCTGCTGATGGCCGGGACAGTGATGAGCCAGATACCGATGCTGGCGGTCTTCCTGTTCGCCCAGCGCTGGTTCATCCAGTCCATCGCCTACACCGGGATAAAGCAGTGAGCCCGGAAGGAAAGGAATAGCCCCATGGCCGACGTGTCCTTCCGGGACGTGACCAAGGAGTTCCCCGGCGCGACCGTGGCGGTCGACCGACTGACGCTGGACATCCCCGACGGCGAGTTCATGATCCTCGTAGGTCCGTCGGGCTGCGGCAAGACCACTGCGCTGCGCCTGGTCGCCGGGCTCGAGACGGCGACCTCGGGGTCGATAGAGATCGCCGGAAAGAACGTGACCCATCTGTCGCCCCGCGACCGCGACATCGCCATGGTCTTCCAGAACTACGCGCTCTACCCGCACATGACGGTGTACAAGAACCTCGCCTTCGGGCTGCGCCAGCGCAAGACCGCCAAGGCCGAGGTCGACCGCCGCGTCACGGAGGTCAGCGCGATGCTGGGGCTCGACGAGCTGCTCGCGCGCCGGCCGGCGCAGCTCTCCGGCGGCCAGCGCCAGCGCGTCGCCATGGGCCGGGCGCTGGTGCGCGAGCCCAAGGCGTTCCTGCTCGACGAGCCGCTTTCGAACCTCGACGCCAAGCTGCGCGTGCAGATGCGCGCCGAGCTCAAGCGGCTACACCAGCAGCTGAACGTCACGACCATCTACGTGACCCACGACCAGATCGAGGCGATGACGCTCGGCGACCGGCTCGCGGTCATGTCGGCGGGCAAGCTGCAGCAGGTGGGGACTCCACAAGACGTGTACGAGCGGCCCACCAACGTCTTCGTGGCGCACTTCATCGGCAGCCCGCCGATGAACCTGCTGCAGGCGACGGTGGCCGAAGGTCGGGCGCAAGCGGGCGACCTCTCGGTCGAGCTCCCGCAGGTGCCGGAGGGCCCCTGCATCATCGGCATCCGGCCCGACTCGCTGTCGTTGAGAGAACCGGACGACTCGCGCTCGGCGCTCGACTTCGACATCGAGGTCGTCGAGCCGCTGGGCGGCGAGCTTCTCGCGCACGGCTCAGTCAACGGCCACCTGGCGTCGCCGGACACTCGTGAAGAGACGCCAGTGCTCGCCGCCGACTCGGAGTCTCGGGCCGAGATCACCGCGAAGCTCGACGGACGTCTAAGGCTGAAGGCCGGCGAGCGCGTGCGCCTGGCCGTGCACCCCGGCGAGGTCTACGCCTTCGACGCGGCGACCGGCGACGCCCTCCGCTGACCCGGTCGTGCCCACCAGCGCCGGCGGTCTGAGAGCCCGCAGTTCGACGCCATGCTGCAGCTCGCGCGGATGGGGCGGGCGCACGTTCGGGCGTAGCCCGCTACGCGCCCTGGCTGTGCTCCGTGCCGCCGAGCACCGCCCAGACCACGGCCGCCCCCACGACACACAGCGCGGCACAGCCGGCGAACAGCCACGGTGCCCCCAGACGGGCGAACACCACGCCGCCCAGGGCGCCACCGAAGATGGGCGCCATGTTTCCCGCGACCACCCAGGCCAGCGCCTGGCCGGTGGACGCCAGGCGCGCCGGCACTAGCCTGCCGACGATCACGACGACGCCGGTGTAGGCGAGCGCGAAGGCGACGCCGTCGGCGCTGGCCACGAGCGTGATCGTCAGGGGGTCGCGCACGAAGGTCCACGCCAGGAACACGGCCGCGTACACCAGCGCCCCAGTCACGTAGATGCTGCGCTGGCCGAAGCGCCGCCCCAGCGGTGCGCTGGAGTACATCACGGGGATCTCGACGAAGGCGGTCAGCCCGGCGGCCAGGCCGACGAGGAACGGGCCGCCGCCCTGGCCCAGGATGCGCAGTCCCAAGAAGCCCCATGCCGCTGAGCCCGCGACGCTCACCAGGAACACACCGCCCAGGAACGGCAGCAGGCGCGGCGATGAGCGGAGCACATCCCCCACGGCGCCCAGGCGCGACCGGGCCGGCATGGGCAGCGGGGCGCCGGCCGGCAGGCGCAGGGTCCAGAGGCCGAAGAGGCCCACGCCGAACGCGTAGAGCGGGAGAGCGGGGCCGAGGCCGAGGTGCTGGAACAGCACGCCGAAGGCGATCACCGCCACCCCCCACCCGGCGCTCGCCCAGAGCCGGATCCTGCCGTACTCCGTCATCCGCTCCGCGCCCAGGTACCCAACGGCGAGCGCGTCCGAAAGCGGCGCCTCGGGCGCCGAGCAGGCCGACATGAGGGCTGCGGCGATCAGGACGGGAAGAAGAGCGGAGCCCGCCAGAGCAAGCGCCAGCGCCCCCACCACGGTCGTCAGGGCGGACAGCTGCAGCACGCGGACCGCGCCCAGGCGCGTATCGGCGAGGTGACTCCAGAGGGGAGTGGCGACCGCACCCGCGAGCGACGTGGCGCCGAGGACGAGGCCGATCTGCTCGGGATCCAGTCCACGCCCCCGCAGCAGTGGCGCGAAGAAGGGCAAGAGCGCCGCGCCGCCGGCGCCGCTGAGCAGGAAGAGCGCGCGCAGCGGCCAGAGACCGCCCTCTTCGCCTGACCATCTGCCCATGGGCTGATCCTAGCAGCCGGAGTGGCGGAATGTTGTTTCCTGCGCGATACCCTTCCGTTTCGTGCAGAAACAGTCAGGTCGTGTGATACGATGGCTCCATGCGCCAGGAAGAACGCATGGGCCTCATCCTCGAGGAACTCGCCGCCGATGGCTCCGTCCGCGTCGCCCAGATCGCCGCCAAGCTGGGCGTGTCCACCGCATCCATCCGCCGCGACCTGCAGCTGCTCGAGAAGCAGCGGCTGCTGTCACGCACGCACGGCGGCGCGGTGGCCAACAGCACGGCCTACGAGCTGCCGCTGCGCTATCGCGGTGGGCGGCACCGCGAGGAGAAGCGGCGCATCGCCGCGGCGGCGGCGGCCCGCGTCGGCGACGACGTCGCGTCCGTGGGCCTCACCGGCGGCACCACGACCACGGAGGTCGCGCGCAGGCTGGCCGACCGCCAGGGGCTCACCGTGGTCACCAACGCGCTCAACATCGCCGCCGAGCTCGCCCTGCGCCCCGACATCAAGCTCATCGTCACCGGCGGCGCCGCGCGCAGCGAGTCCTACGAGCTCGTGGGGCCGCTGGCCGAGGCCACCCTCGAGGGCATGAACCTCGACCTCGCCGTGGTGGGCGTGGACGGCATCACCGTCGCCGGCGGCCTCACCACTCACCACGATATCGAGGCGCACACCAACCGCGTGCTCATCGGCCGCGCCCGCCACGTGATCGTGGTCGCCGACGGTTCCAAAGTCGGGCGCCTCGCCTTCGCCCGCATCTGCGACGTGAGCTCGGTGCACGAGCTGATCACCGACGCCTCGGCCCCTGCGCCCGAGCTGCAGCGTCTGGCCGACGCCGGCATCGTCATCACTGCCGTCTGAGCGCGGCCGTCAGGCCGGGCCAAACCCGGGGGGTCGCGCCCGGCTCCCGTTAGCCGGAGAAGGCCTTGGTGGAGCGCTTCAGCGGGACGAACCGCACCTCCAGCCCTGCTGCCCCGCTCTCGACGATCGCGATCGTGGGGTCGTCATCCTCCTCGTGCGGAGCGCTGGCCGAGCCGGGGTTCAGATACAGTACGCCGTCGACCCACTCCACGGTGGGCAGGTGGTCGTGCCCGAAAACGATAAGGTCCGGAGCCTCGCCGGCGCCGAGACAAGAGACTTTGCCGAGCGCCATTCGCTTCTGAAGGCGCTTGCGCTTGTGACCGACGACGAGCCGTAGGCCGCCGACCTCGACGCACACCTCCCGGGGCAGTTTGCCGAGCTTACCGTCGTCCATGTTGCCGGCGACGGCGGTCACCGGCGCGATCGTCTCCAGCGCCTCGAGCGTGGCCGGGTCCATGATGTCCCCGCCGTGAATGATGTGCTGGACGCCGGCGAACTCGGCGAGCACCTGCGGGTCCAGGTAGCCGTGCGTGTCGGAGATCACGCCGATGCGTATCAGGTCGGTCATCACATCCGTACTCTACCCTGCCGCGCACGGAGGTGGTAGGAGTCAAGCTCGTCGGCGCCGTCGGCACGGTGCCTGCCGCCGCGGTTGTGAACGTCACCACGACGTTTCCGCGCGGCGACGCCGCGGGTACGCTTCCTGTCGCAATCGGAGTGTCGGCAAAGAGAGAGGGCACTGTTTATGTCAACTGTACGTCGCCATATCGAGGTGGAGGCGCCCGCATCGCTGGCGCTCGCCTCTTGGTCGCATTTTGCCCGCCGGGTCAGGACCGGTCATCGGCGGCTCGCCTGCGATGAACTCGCTTGCGTCGATGCCGAGCGCGCCGGTCTGATCGCCTTCGAACCCGCCGACGGCGGCGGTCGCACCACCGTGACCTTCAAGGTGGACTGCGACGAAGAGTCCGGACCGTCATGCGCAGTGCTCGAGCAGAACGTCGTCCGCGATCTCGTGGTCTTCAAGGACTACATGGAACGCGGAGGCCATGAGGTAGGCAGACCGACGAGAGCTGAAGCACAGGCCATGCTCGAAGACGAGGAACGTCACAAGCACAAGCCGGTGCAGGGGCATGTCGGTGTCGAGGACGAGACGGCCAACTTCCGGAATCACTTTCCGACGTGAGCGTCGCGAGCGAGGACACGAAG
>JADGPQ010000134.1 GCA_017882325.1 Thermoleophilia bacterium | reverse complement strand
GCGCTGGCGCACATGATCCGCCCGCTGCTGGAGCGCGACCTCACGCGCAACATGATCACCGCTGGCATGAGCACGGTGCACGCGGTCACCAACTCGCAGCCGGTGCTCGACGCCGTCCCGAAGGCCGGCGCCACCGACCTGCGCAAGACCCGCGGCGCCCTGGGCAACGTGGTGCTCGCCTCGACCAACGCCGCCGATGCGCTGGAGCAGGTCATGCCCGAGATCGGCCGCATCGGCTTCATGGCCGACTCGGTGCGGATCCCCACGCAAAGCGTGAGCCTCATCATCCTCAACGTGACATTCCAGAGCGAGACGCTGGCCGACGGCACGGTCTCGGTCGAGCGAGACGTCATCAACTCCATCTACAAGGAGGCGGCGGACGGCGAGGCGAAGGGCCTGCTCGTGCTCAGCGGCGAGCAGAACGTGTCCACGGACATGCTTGGCGAGAACGCCGCCGTGGTCATCGAGGGGGTCGAGACGCACACGCGCACGGGCTTCATGGACCTCAGGATCCCGGCCAGGACGCCGGGCAAGGAAGCGGAGTGCGAGACGGTGAGACTGCCGCTCACGCACGTCAAGGTTTTCGGTTGGTACGACAACGAGATGGGCAGCTATACCCACCGGCTGGGCGAGCTGACCACGCGCGTCGCGAAGAGCATGTAGCAAGCGCTGCGACGGCGTCGCGGCCGGTGGTCCGGCGCCGGCGTCAGGGGTGGAGCTCGCCGGCGAGCGCCGCCAGGCGCCGCAGGCGATGGTTGAGAGCCGACTTGCTCAGCGGCGGATGGGCGCGCCCTGCCAATTCCTGCAGACTCAGGTACGGGTAGCTGAGGCGCAGCTCGGCGACCTCGCGCAGCGAGTCGGGCAACGCTGCCCAGGCGGACGAGGCCATGAGACGGCGAGCGTCGGCGGCCTGGCGCTCGGCCGCCGCCGCCGCCCGCCGGGCGTTGGCCTCGTCGCAGTTTGCCAGCCGGTTGGCGTTCTCCCGCACCGTGCCCAGTACGGCGTGCTCCTCCCAGCGCAGGCAGGCCTCGTGGGCGCCGAGTACGGCCAGCAGATCGGCGGCCGTCTGCGAGCGCTTGCTGTAGCAGGCGACGTTGCGGTCGCGCTCGGCCAGCTTGAACGGCAGCGCGAGGCGCGCCAGCAGGCCGCGCACCTGCTCCGCCAGGCCGCTGTTCTCGACGGTGAACTCGACGTGCACCGGCGCCCCCGGCGCCGAGATCGAGCCGCAACCCAGGAAGAGACCGCGAAGGAAGGCCATGAGGCAGCAGCGCCGCTCGACCACACGCCGCGGCACGGTCATTTGCACGCGCAGATCGTCGGAGAGCACGCCCATTTCGTTGAGCAACTGCAGGTCGCGCGCTTCGTCGCCGAGTATCACCTCGTAGCGCAGCCCGAGCGGCGCGGCGTCCATGGTGCGCAGCGACGACTCGACGTCGAATCCCTTGAGCATCCCGAGGACGTGGCGGGCGGTGGCCGGCAGGCCCAGCGAGAGGCGCACGCCGAAGTGTCCGCCGGCGCCGATCTCGAAGACGCCGGCGCCGAAGAGGATGCCCGAGAGCTGCGCCCGGCGACAGTGCACCGCCGCCGGCACGACGGTGCCCAGCTCGAGTTTGACGTCGCGAGTGAAGCCCACGGCCCTACCTCACGATGCGTATGAGCGCCTGCGCGAGACGCTCCGAGTCGTGGCGCACGACATTGCTCTCTTCCGCCATCTGCGCGTGCGCGACCTTGACGCCCGCCTGCCTCAGGCGGTCCTCGTCTACGATCACGGGGCGAGCCCCGAAGCGCTGGTAGCTGGCGACCAGATCAGGGGACACGGGAGCGTCGTTGACCAGCACGACGTCGACGAGTCCGGCGAGGCCGTGCCGGTGCAGCGCGTCGAGATGGTCGGCGGCGGTGTAGCCGTCGGTCTCGCCGGGCTGTGTCATGACGTTACAGACGTACACCACCCAGCCCCTCGTCTCCTCGATCGCCGCGCGGACGTCGGGAATCAGCAGATTGGGGATGACGCTCGTGTACAGGCTGCCGGGGCCGAGGACGACGAGATCGGCCCTGCGCAGCGCCGCGATGGCCTGAGGCAGAGGCCGTGGCGCCGCGGGCGTGAGCCAGACGCGCCGCGGAAGGCGCTCCGCTGCCGTGATCGTGCTCTCGCCGCTGACCTGGTCGCCGCCTTCGAGCTGCGCGTGTAGCACCACGTCGTCGAGGGTGGACGGCAGCACGCGGCCTCGTACTTTGAGGACGTGGGTGGACTCCTGGACGGCGCGCTCAAAATCGCCGGTGACCTCGGTCAGCGCGGCCATGAAGAGGTTGCCGAAGCTGTGACCCTGCAGGCCGCCGCCGTCGGGAAACCGGTACTGGAAGAGCCGGCTCATCATCGACTCGTCGTCGGCCAAGGCCACGAGGCAGTTGCGCAGGTCGCCGGGCGGGGGCATGCCCATGTCGCGGCGCAGCAGCCCCGAGCTGCCGCCGTCGTCGGCCATCGTGACGACGGCGGTGAGGTTGCTGGTGTGGACTTTCAGGCCGCGGAGCAGCGCCGCGAGACCGTTGCCCCCGCCGACGGCCACCACGCGCGGCCCGCGCGCGAGCCGGCTGGCCGAGCGGATCTCGCCGACGGTCTCGGGACCGGTGCGCTGGAAGAGCCAGGCCTTGCGGACCCCGAGGAGCAGCGCGAGGGCGCCGAAGACGACGCCGTCGAGCGCCAGGAGCACCGCTGCCCAATGCCTGTCGTGCAACCAGCCCATGCCCAGCCCGCGCATGAGCTGTGGCGACCAGAAGACGCCGACGGCGAAGATCGCCGAGTACACGAGCAAGACGCCGCCCCCGCACGCGAGCAGCAGCCAGCGTTTGATCCCGAGGCCGGGATACAGCCACTCCAGGGAGCGACGCATCAGGCTCTCGTGATGTCCCGGTGGCGCACGACCGTGTAGTAACCCTGCTTCTCGTAGCGCTCGCCGATGAGCTGCGCGAAGGCCACCGAGCGGTGACGGCCACCGGTGCAGCCCACGCCGATGGTGAGGTGCGCCTTGCCCTCCGCGGCGTAGCGCGGGAAGAGGAAGTCGAGCAGCGGGAACAGGCGCTCGAGGTACTCCCCCGTACCCGCCGACTGCATGACGAAGTCGCGCACCTCGGCGTCGAGCCCCGTGAGCGGCCGCAGTCGCAGATCGTAGTGAGGGTTGGGCAGAAAGCGCACGTCGAAGAGCAGGTCGGCGTCGATGGGGATGCCGTACTTGTAACCGAACGACACCACGGCGAACACGATGTTGGTGTGCCGCGTGTGGTTGATGAGGTCTTCGTTGAGGCGGGCCTTGAGCTGGTGGATCGAGCTGTCGCTCGTATCGATCACCAGATGCGCGCGCTCCCGCAGGCCGGCGAGCAGCCCCCGCTCCTTGCGGATGCCGTCGATGATGCTGCCACCGGCGGCCAGCGGGTGCCGGCGGCGCGTCTCTTTGAAACGCCTGACGAGAGCCTCGTTGGACGCCTCGAGAAAGACGAGCGTGTACTCCACGCCGCGCTCGTGCAGCTCGTCGAGCAGAACCTCGAGCTGGCTGAAGTACTCGCCGCCGCGCACGTCGCTGACCACGGCCACGCGGTCGACCTTGCTGCCCGTCCGGCGGAAGAGGTCGACGAGCGTCGGCACGAGTTCCGGTGGCAGGTTGTCGACGCAGAACCAGCCGGCGTCTTCGAACGAGTCCATGGCCTGCGACTTACCGGCTCCCGACAGGCCTGTGATGACGACGAACTGCAGCGCCTCGGTCACGCCAGCCTCCCCTCCAGGATGAGCACGCCTTCGAGCTTCAGCAGGCGTTCCTTCCAGGCCGGGTCGTCGCCGTACCGGCCGAGCCGGCCATCGTTCCTGACGACGCGGTGACACGGCAGAATCAGCGGCAACCGGTTGCGAGCCATGGCCGATCCCACGGCGCGATAGGCGTTGGGACGTCCGGCGGCCGCGGCCAGCTCCCGGTAGCTCACGGCCGTGCCGTACGGCACGAGTGCGAGGGCGCGGTACACGTCCCGCTCGAAGTCGGTGAATCCGTGAGCGTCGGCGAAAGCGTCGACGTCCAGGTCGAAGGCGACGCGCTCGCCGGCGAAGTACCGTTCGAGCAGATGCGTCCAGCGGCTCGACGGACAGCTCCGCCGGGCGACGGCGGCGGCGTCCGGAAGCTCCAGCTCCAGCGGAAGGTCCCCGGCGACCAGCACGGTGCCCACCCCGAGGTTCGAAATGTAGAACTCCTCAGAGATCGGACCGAGAGCCGGAAAACGCTCAGCCGGCTTTGTGAAGATGCGCATAGATCTCCCTCGCCACTTTGCCCGGCAGCCCCGGCACGCGCTCGAGCTCCTCGCGAGAGGCGGCGATGAAGCGCTCGGGGCTGCCGAAGTGCTCCAGGATGCGCCGCCGGCGGACGGGGCCGACCTGTGGCAGCTCGTCGAACATGGAGGCCTTGCGCAGGTCGGCGTCGCGTTGCTGCCTATGGTACGTCACGGCAAAGCGGTGCGCTTCGTCGCGGATGCGCTGCAGCAGGAGGGAGCCCGGATCGTCGGCCGGCAGCGGCAGCGGCTCGCGGCGCCCCGGCACGAAGACCTCTTCGCGCTGCTTCGCCAGGCTGACCATGTCGACCGAGACGTCCACCTCGCGCAGCGCCGCCTGCGCCGCCGAGAGCTGGCCCTTGCCGCCATCGACCACCACGAGGTCGGGTAGCGTGGCGAAGCTCTCGTCGTAGTCGCCGCCGGCGTTCGCGTGGCGCTCGAAGCGCCGCCGCAGCACCTGGTTCATCATGGCGAAGTCGTCCTGTCCCTGCACGTCGCGGAGCGCGAACTTGCGGTAGTGCGCCCTCTTGGCCACCCCGCCCTCGAAGACCACCATGGAGCCCACGACATGCTGTTCGCCGAGGTTGGAGATGTCGTAGCACTCGATGCGCAGGGGCAGGCCCTCGAGGCCGAGGCCGTCGCGCAGGCTCTCGAGCGCCTCGATGCGCGCCGTGCTGTGGCGCGCCAGGCGCTCGACCTCCGCCTGTGCTGCCAGCTCGGCGTTGTGCTGCGCCAGTTCGAGCAGGCGGCGTTTGGGGCCGCGCTTCGCGGCGCGGACGGTGACCTTGGCGCCGCGCCGTGCGGCCAGCAGCGCCGCCACTCCGTCGCTCTCGACGAGCGGCGCGACGACCTCCGGCGGGATCGTCGAGCCGTCCCAGTAGAACTCCAGAAGGAACTCCTCCAGGACTTCGGCCGGGTCACGGCGGTCGGCGTTCTCGACGTAGAAGGCCTGGCGGTCGACGACGGCGCCGTCGCGCACGCGGAACACCTGCACGTTGGCGCCCGGCTCGCCCTGATGCAGGCCGATAACGTCGAACGCCTCGCCGCCCTCGATGCGCGCCGCCTGGCGCTCGTGCACGTGCCGAACGGCCGCAAGCCTGTCTCGCAGGAGCGCGGCCTTCTCGAACTCCTGCGCCTCCGCGGCCGCGGCCATCTCCCGCTCGATCCCGCGCTCTACGTCGCCGAGCCGGCCGCGCAAGAAATCGATCGCCTGGTGCACGACCTCCATGTACTCCTCGTGCGCCACGCGGTCGTCGCACGGTGCCAGTGAACGCTTGATGAAGTACTGCAGGCACGGCGAGCCACTGGGTCGGCCAGGCTTGGCGCCCTTGCACTTGCGGTACGGGAAGATGCGACCGATGAGCTCGGTGACCTCGCGCACTTTGCGTGCGCTGGAGTAGGGCCCGAAGTAGAGGTTGCCGGGCAGGTGCCGTCCGCGAAAGAAGCGCACGCGAGGCCATTCGTCGCGCAGCGTGATCTCGATGAACGGGTAGCTCTTGTCGTCGCGCAGGCGCAGATTGTACGGCGGCCGCGCTTCCTTGATGAAGTTGTCCTCGAGGAGGAGAGCCTCGCCGTCGGAGGCTGTGACGACCCACTCGATGTCCCGCGCCTGTGCCAGCATCTCGGGCGTGCGCCCGTGCGGCGTGCCGCTGCGGCGAAAGTACGACGAAACGCGTTTGCGCAATTCCTTCGCCTTGCCCACGTAGAGCACCTCGCCCTCGGCCCCCAGAAAGCGATACACGCCGGGCTCATTGGGGATGCGAGGGAGGATGCCGCGAAGACGTTCTGCGTCGTCGGATGGCTGCACGGGAGCGCGCTTCAGACCGGCGCCGCGGCCGTCGTTCCCCCGAGCACGCGCGCCAGGAAGGCGCCGGTGTGCGAGGTCGCCGCCTGCGCGACGAGGTCCTCCGGCGTGCCCACGGCGACGATGGCGCCGCCTTCCTCTCCACCTTCGGGCCCAAGGTCGACGATCCAGTCGGCCGACTTGATGACGTCGAGGTTGTGCTCGATGACGACCACGGTGTTGCCCTGGTCCACGAGGCGTTGCAGCATCTCGAGGAGCTTATCGATGTCGGCGAAGTGCAGGCCGGTAGTGGGCTCGTCGAGGATGTAGAGCGTCTTGCCGGTGGCGACCTTGCTGAGCTCGCTGGCGAGCTTGACGCGCTGCGCCTCGCCGCCCGAGAGCGTGGTGGCCGGTTGGCCGAGCTTGATGTAGCCCAAGCCGACCTCGTCGAGCGCCTTGAGGCGACGCGCGATGCGCGGCACGTTGGCGAAGAACTCGACCGCGTCTTCAACGCTCATCTCGAGCACCTCGGCGATGTTCTTCCCCTTGTACCAGACCTCGAGGGTGTCGCGATTGTAGCGCTTGCCGCGGCAGGCCTCGCAGGGCACGTACACGTCGGGCAGGAAGTGCATCTCGATCTTGATCTGGCCGTCGCCCTTGCAGGTCTCGCAGCGTCCGCCCTTGACGTTGAAGCTGAAGCGGCCCGGCTTGTAGCCGCGGAGCTTGCTCTCGGGGGTCTGCGAGAACAGCTGGCGGATGTGGTCGAACACGCCGGTGTACGTGGCCGGATTGCTGCGCGGCGTGCGGCCGATGGGCGACTGGTCGATGTCGATGACCTTGTCGAGAAAGCGCACGCCATCGATGCCCTCGTGGTCGCCGGCGCGCAGCTTGGAGCCGCGGTTGAGCCGCCCGGCCATGCCCTTGTAGAGGATCTCGTTGACCAGCGTGGACTTGCCCGAGCCCGAGACCCCGGTGACGCAGGTAAAGGCCGACACCGGGAAGGCCACGTCGATGCCGCGCAGGTTGTGCATGCGCGCGCCGCGCACGGTGAACCACTCGAGCGGCAGGCGGCGCTGGCCTGGCAGAGCGATGCTCCTGCGCCCGGCGAGGAAGTCGCCGGTGAGGGAGGCCGGATCGTCCATGATCTGGCGCGGCGTGCCTTGGGCGACCACGCTGCCGCCATGTTCGCCGGCCCCGGGCCCCATGTCGACGATGTGGTCGGCCGAGCGCATGGTCTCCTCATCGTGCTCGACGACGATGACGGTGTTGCCCAGATCGCGCAGGCGCAAAAGCGTGCCGATGAGGCGCCGGTTGTCGCGCTGATGCAGGCCGATGCTGGGCTCGTCGAGGATGTAGAGCACGCCGACGAGCGCCGAGCCGATCTGCGTGGCCAGACGGATGCGCTGCGCCTCGCCGCCGGACAGAGTGGCAGAGGCGCGTTGCAGCGTGAGATAGCCGACGCCGACGTCGTTGAGGAAGGTGAGGCGTTCGCTGATCTCCTTGATGACGCGTCCGCCGATGAGGCGCTCGGTGTCGGTCAGCTGCAACGCGTGCAGAAAAGCGAGCGCCTCGCGCACGCTCATGAGCGTAAAGTCGTGGACGTTGCGCTCGCCCAGCGTCACGGCAAGGCTCGTGGGCTTAAGCCGTGCCCCGTGACAGTCCGGGCACGGCCTATCGGCCATGTACTCCTCGATCTTCTGGCGCACCTGCTCCGACTCGGTCTCGGCGAAGCGCCGCTGCAAGTGTTTGAGGATGCCCTGGAAGCTCGCCGTGTAGTGGCGCATGCGGCCCTGGTAGTTGCGGTAACTGAGCGGGATGCGCTCCTTGCCGGTGCCGTACAGGAAGAGGTCGCGCTGCTCCTCGGGCAACTCGTCCCACGGCTTGTCGGTGTCGACGCCGAACGCGGTAGCGATGGACTCGAACACCTGTTCGAGCCAGCCGAACGAGAGCTGCCCGTACGGCAGCAGCGCGCCCTTGTCGATGCTCACCGAGCCGTCGGGAACCACGAGGGCCGGATCGATCTCCTGCGTCGACCCCAGGCCGTGACAGGTGGGGCAAGCGCCGTGCGGGCTGTTGAAGCTGAAGATGCGCGGCTGGATCTCGGGCAGCGAGATGCCGCAGTGCACGCAGGCGAACTTCTCGGAGAAGGTGAGGGTCTCGCCGTCGGCGGTCTCGATCTCGACGAGGCCGTCGGCGAG
>JADGPQ010000133.1 GCA_017882325.1 Thermoleophilia bacterium | reverse complement strand
CTCGGGCAGCGAGATGCCGCAGTGCACGCAGGCGAACTTCTCGGAGAAGGTGAGGGTCTCGCCGTCGGCGGTCTCGATCTCGACGAGGCCGTCGGCGAGGTGGGCGGCGGTCTCGACGGAGTCGGTGAGTCGCCGCCTTAGGCCTTCCTTCATCACCAGCCGGTCGACGACCACGGCGACGTCGTGCTTGAACTTCTTGTCGAGGTCGATGACCTCCTCGAGCTCGCGCACCTCGCCGTCCACCTTGACGCGCGTGAAGCCATCTGCGCGAAACTGGTCGAGGAGCTTGCCGTACTCGCCTTTGCGGCCGCGCACCACCGGCGCGACCACGCTGAACTTGGTGCCGCCGTCGAGGTCGCATACCTGATCGACGATCTGCTGGATGCTCTGCCCGGAGATGGGGCGTCCGCAGTTGGGGCAGTGCGGATGGCCGACGCGGGCGTAGAGGAGGCGCAGGTAGTCGTAGATCTCGGTGACCGTGCCGACCGTGGAGCGCGGGTTGCGCGACGTCGTCTTCTGATCGATGGAGATTGCCGGAGAGAGACCTTCGATACTGTCGACGTCGGGCTTGTCCATCTGCCCGAGGAACTGGCGCGCGTAGGCCGACAAGGACTCGACGTAGCGCCGCTGCCCCTCCGCGTAGATTGTATCGAAGGCCAGCGACGACTTGCCGGAGCCCGAGAGGCCGGTGATGACGATGAAGCGGTCGCGCGGCAGCCTCAGGGTGATGTCCTTGAGGTTGTGCTCGCGAGCGCCGGTGATGACGAGGTCGTGGTTCACGTTCTCAGTGTGACAGGTCTGGCAAGGCGGGCAGCTCGAAGTCGTCAGTCGATGAGCAGGAGGCCGGTCCAGCGCGGGTGCTCGTCGGCGGGCAGCTCGATGACCAAGCCTGCCGCCTCGGCCGTGGCGACGACGTCGATGCCCACGGCCTCCATGGACGGCCGCGCCTCGAACGGGTGCTGGCAGGTCTGCCCGTTCACGCCGGCGCAGACGTCGCAGAGCACGCAGTCGCCGCCGGCGAACGCGGCCGCGAAACGGTAGCCCATCTTGAAGGCCTCGGCCTCGAGCGCGCTCATGAGGCGGGCGAACTCGTTCTGGCTTTCGCGCAGCCGCGCCTGGTAGGCGGCGGTCTGGGCGTTGCCGCCGTTGCCGCCGGCGCGGCCGTCGGCAACGGCGGTACCCGCCGGGCCTTCCGCCGCACCTGGTGCCTGAGCCTCTGGGTAGCCCATGCCCTCGAGCGCTTCGTCGACTGCCCGCTGCGTGAGCGGGATGTCCTGCTGCACGACCAGAGTGTCTGAGTAGCGCGCCAGCGCCACGCGGGTCTCGGCGGCCGTGGGCGTGTTGGGCGGGCACATAAGATTGACGCCGTAGCTGGCGCACAGCGGGACGCGGCACTTCAGGTTGACGCGTTCGTCTACCACGACGGCGCGGGCGGGCAGCGGCGCCGCGCTATCGGCGCCGAGCGCCCGCGCCCGCGCCACCATCTGCTGGATGTGCAGGGCGTCAGCCAACCTTGCTCCCCCTCCGGTCGAGCTCCCTGGCGAGCTCCTTGATCTCGTCGCGCAGCTTTGCTGCGTACTCGAACTTGAGCTGGTCGGCGGCCTCGAACATCTCGGCTTCGAGGCTGGCCAGCAGCTTCTCGAGGTCGGCGCTCGGCATGGCCATCTTCTTGGCGACCGCCTTGGCGGCACGGCGACCCTGGGTGGGCACCGCCGCCGCGTCGCTCATCATCGTGGCGATGTCGCTGACGCCCTTGACGACGCTGACCGGAGTGATGCCGTGCTCCTCGTTGAAGGCCGTCTGCCGGGCGCGCCGGCGATCGGTCTCGCCAATCGCGACCTCCATGGCCGCCGTCCTGCGGTCGGCGTACATGATGACTTTGCCGTCCACGTGGCGCGCGGCCCGCCCGATCGTCTGGATGAGGGCCGTCTGGCCGCGCAAGAAGCCTTCCTTGTCGGCGTCGAGGATGGCGACCAGCGTGACCTCGGGCAGGTCGAGACCCTCGCGCAGCAGGTTGATGCCCACGAGCACGTCGAACTCGCCGAGGCGCAGGTCGCGGATGATCTGGATACGCTCAAGCGTGTCGACCTCACTGTGCAGGTAACGGACCTTGAAGCCGTTCTCGAGCAGGTAGTCGGTGAGGTCTTCGGACATCCTCTTGGTCAGCGTGGTCACGAGCACGCGCTGATCGAGGTCGACGCGCCGGCGGATCTCGTTCATGAGGTCGTCGATCTGACCGTCGGTGGGCCGCACCTCGACCCGCGGGTCGGTGAGGCCTGTGGGGCGGATGATCTGCTCGGCGATGTTGACGCTGTTGGCCAGCTCGAACTGCCCCGGCGTGGCGCTCACGAAGACGATCTGCGGCACCTTCTTTAGGAACTCGTCGATGCGCAGCGGGCGGTTGTCGAGGGCGCTCGGCAGACGGAAGCCGTAGTCGACGAGCATGGTCTTGCGCGATTTGTCGCCCTCGGACATGGCGCGGACCTGCGGCAGCGACATGTGCGACTCATCCATGAAGCAGAGGAAGTCGTCGGGGAAGTAGTCGAGCAGGCAGTTGGGCGTGGCGCCGGGCTCCTTGCCCAGCAGGATGCGCGAGTAGTTCTCGATGCCGTTGCAGAACCCCATCTCCTGCAGCATCTCCATGTCGTAGAGCGTGCGCTGGCGCAGGCGGTGCGCCTCGAGGACCTTGCCGTGCTCGTCGAACCACGCGCAGCGCTCCTCCATCTCGCGCTTGATTTCGACCAGGGCGCGCTCGACGGCCGGGCTGTTGGTGACGAAGTGCGTGGCCGGGTAGATGGCCACGTGCCGCGGCTTGTCGAGCACCTCGCCGCCGACCGGGTCGAAGCTGACGATCTGTTCGACCTCTTCGCCCCATAGCTGCACGCGGATGGCGGTGTCCTGCGCGGCCGGCCAGATCTCGATGGAATCGCCGCGCACGCGGAACTTGCCGCGCGCCGGCTCGAAGTCGTTGCGCGCGTACTGGATGTCGACCAGCTTGCGCAGCATCTCGTCGCGGTCGACGGTGTCGCCGACGCTGAGCAGGACCATCATCTCGAGGTAGTCCTCGGGCGAGCCCAGGCCGTAGATGCAGCTCACGCTGGCGACGATGACGACGTCGCGACGCAGGAACAGCGAGGTGGTGGCTGAGTGGCGCAGCCGGTCGATCTCGTCGTTGATGGAGGAGTCCTTTTCGATGTACAGGTCTTGCGCCGGCACATACGCCTCGGGCTGATAGTAGTCGTAGTAGCTGACGAAGTACTCGACGGCGTTGCCGGGCAGGAACTCGCGGAACTCGTTGCAGAGCTGCGCCGCGAGCGTCTTGTTGTGGGCGATGACCAGCGTGGGCTTCTTGACCTTCTCGATGACGTTGGCCATCGTAAAGGTCTTGCCCGAGCCGGTGACCCCGAGCAGCGTCTGGTAGCGGTCGCCGCGCAGGACGCCGTCGCTCAGCGCGGCGACGGCCTCGGGCTGGTCGCCGGTGAGGTTGTACTCGGCCTCGATACGGAAGTCGTTCATCCGTCGACTCTACCAACGCGAACACACGTTCGCAACATACACGGCGCTCCTCACGAGGCGCGGCGCAGCCGGTCGTCGTAGGTCTTCCGGTAGATCGTGCGCGCCTCGAGCACGCTGCGCACGTAGGCGCGCGTCTCGGCGTACGGGATGTCGGCGACGCGCAGGGGGTGACCCGCGGCGCGCGCCGCCGTCTCCCACTCCCCCACCGCGCCGGCGCCGGCGTTGTAGGCGGCGATGGCCGCGACGCGGTCGCCGCCGTACAGGTCGAGGACGGCGCGCAGGTAGTGGCAGCCGTAGCGGATGTTTACGCGCGGGTCGTCGAGGTCGGCGGGCACGAAGGCGACGCCACCCGTCTCGCGGGCGATCTGCGCGGCCGTCTCGGGCAGAAGTTGCATGAGCCCGACGGCGCCGTGTGACGAACGCGCCTGCGGGTCGAAGCGGCTCTCGGCGTAGATGACGGCCGCAACCAGCGCGGGGTCGAGGTCGTTGCGGCGAGCGGAAGTCCTGATCGCGCCCTCGTATTCGAGGGGGTACACGGTGCGCGCGTACCAGCCGGGGGCTCGCACACCGCCGGCGCCGGACGACCCCCGGAGCACGACGCCGGCGAGGCCGGCCACGACGGCCAGGACGAGGCCGAACAGGAGGAGACGCCTCACGGCCTGGTCTCGCCCCCGCCGCCCCGCGCAGCCGTGTCGACGCCGGAGAGGATCTGCGCCACAGTCTGCCCCACGAACTCCCTGAGCGCCTTGCGCTCGCCGGTGTTATGGAACACGAAGTCGCTGCGCGCCATCTTCTCTTCCTCGGGCATCTGCTGAGCCAGACGGCGCTCGAACTCGCTGTCGGTGAGCTTCGCGGTGAGGCGCCGGCGACGCATCTCGGCCGGCGCCGTGACAAGCATGACGAAGTCGAACATGGTCTCCATGGCGGTCTCGAACAGCAGCGGGACCTCGGCCACGATTACGGCCGGGCGCGGCCTTACTTTCTGCTGGGCCGCGGCCCATTCCTCCACGGCCGCGTACACGTGCGGGTGCAGCAGCTGCTCGAGCCACTGGAGCTCGTCCTGATCGCGGAAGACGATGCCGGCCAGCGCCTGGCGGTTGACGTGGGCGCCGGTCATGGCCTTCTGCCCGTAGCGCGCCTGGATGGCGGCGATGATCGCGGGCTGGTCGTAGAGCCCGTGCACGATGTCGTCGCTCGACACCACGGCGGCGCCGCACTCATGCAGGTAGGCGAGCGCCGTGGACTTGCCGGAGCCTATGCCTCCGGTGAGGCCGAGCCGTGGTATGCGCTGTCGGGTGCTGGTCACGTGGAGTCGGACACAGTCGGAGGGCGGACGCGGCGCCGGCCGGCGCCGCGTCCGCCCTCCGTGTGACTCAGGTCAGGCCTCGGGGGCCGCCTCGGCGTCAGTCTTGGCCTCGGCGGTCTCATCGGTCGCCTCGGCCTCCACCTCGGCATCGCCCTTGCCGCCCGCCGGGAAGACGTCGTCGCTCAGGCCCAGCTCGGGCTCGTGCACTTCGACGAGCTCCTCGGCGGCCTCTTCGACGACCTCCGCTGCGGCTTCGACGACCCCCGCATCCTCGAGGGCCTCCACGAGCTCTTCGACGGTCTCGGCCGACTCGATCTCGGCCTCGACGATCTCGGCGGCGACTTCGACCGCTTCGGCCGCCTCGGCGATCTCCTCAGCCGCTTCGAGTGTCTCGACGGCCTCAACGATGTCCTCGACCTCGGCCTCGAGCTCAGCCTCATCTTCGGCGAACTCAGGCTCCGGCGGCGCCATGGGCCGCAGGGGCTTGACGTTGTCGCCGTCGACGCGCTTGATGCTGAGGCTCAGGCGGCGGCGCTCGGAGTCGACCTCGATGATCTTGACCTGCACGATCTGGCCCACCGAGACGACCTCGTCCGGACGCTCGACGTGGCGGTTCGCCAGCTCGCTGATGTGGACGAGGCCCTCGATGCCCTCGTAGATCTCGACGAAGGCGCCGAAGGCGACGATCTTGGTGACCCGTCCCTCGACGACATCGCCGACCTTGTGCTGGGCGACGATCTTCTGCCACGGGTCGTCCTGGGTCTGCTTGAGACCGAGGCTGATGCGCTGGCGGTCGCGGTCGATGTCGAGCACCTTGACCTTGACCTTCTGGTTGACCTGCAGCACCTCGGACGGGTGGTTGATGTGCGTCCAGCTGAGCTCCGAGATGTGGATGAGGCCGTCGATGCCGTCGAGGTCGACGAAGGCCCCGAAGTCGACGATGTTGCTGATGGTGCCCTCGACGACGTCGCCGACGTTGAGGTCGTCGATGATCTGCTGGCGCACTTCTTTGCGCTCCTCTTCGAGGACAGCGCGTCGGCTGAGCACCACGTTGTTGCGGTTGCGGTTCATCTCGATGACGCGGCAGTTGAGCTCCTGGCCGACGTACTCCTGGAGGTCCTGCACGCGGCGGATGTCGACCAGCGAGGCCGGCAGGAAGCCGCGCACGCCGAGGTCGAGGATGAGACCGCCCTTGACGACCTCGATCACGGTGCCGGTGACCGGCTCGCCGCTCTCGAAGGCGCCCTCAATGCGCTTCCACGCCTTCTCGAAACGGGCGCGCTTCTTGCTGAGGATGAGGCGCCCGTCGGCGTCTTCCTTCGTCATGACGAGAGCGTCGATCTCCTCGCCCAGCGTGACCTCTTCGGAGGTGTTGACGTTCTTGCGGATGCTCAACTCGTTGACCGGGATGACGCCTTCGGATTTGTAACCGATGTCGACGAGGACCTCGTCCTTGTCGATGCGCACGACGTTACCGGTGACGATGTCGCCCTCAGCGAACACCGTCATGGTGATGTCGTAGTTGGGGACGATCTCTCCGTCGACCTCGATGAGGAACCCTTCGCTGCCCTCCACGATCCTGGGGTCGTTGGCCGCCGCGAGCTGTGTGTCGATAGGTTTGTCTGCCATGTGGTGTCGCTGCCTCCCGGTCAAGGATGCGGTCCGTAGTTTACAGGATAGGAAAAGGCCCGCGGACCGCAGCGGGCCGAAACCATGGGAGTATAGCACGGGCCTGACGGCAGCCGCGAGGGTCGCGGCCGTTCGCCTAACCCTTGGCGGCCACCCAGTCGGCGCCCACGCCCACCTCCACTTCGAGCGCCGGATCCATCTCGTAGGCGCCGCACATGGCGTCGCGCAGCAGGGGCACGCACTCCTCGACCTCGGCCTCGGGGCACTCGAGGACTAGTTCGTCGTGCACCTGAAGGACGAGCCGCGAGCTCAGTTTGCGCCGGGCGAGCTCGCGGCTCACCGTCACCATGGCCACCTTGATGATATCTGCTGCTGTGCCCTGCAACACGGTATTGACCGCCAGGCGCTCGCCCAGCGAGCGCAGGCGGAAGTTGCTGGAGCGCAGCTCCGGCACGGCCCTGCGCCTCCCGAACAGCGTGGTGACATAGCCATCCTGGGCCGCCTGGGCGATCACGCGTTCGCGGAACTCGCGGACCCTGGGGTACTTCTCGAAGTAGGCGTCGATGAATGCCTTGGCCTCCTCCACCGGGATGTCGACCTGCTCCGACAGGCCGAACGCGGACAGACCGTACATGATGCCGAAGTTGGTGGCTTTGGCGTGCTCGCGCTGGCGCTTCGTGACCTCCTCCGGCGGGATCCCGGCGACGGCCGCCGCGGTGACGCGGTGCACGTCTTCACCGCGGTGATAGGCGTCGATGAGCGCCGACTCGTGCGAGAGCAGTGCCATGAGGCGCAGCTCGATCTGCGAGTAGTCGGCGACCACGAGCCTGCAGCCGTCCTCGGCAACGAAACAGGCACGGATCTCGGCGCCGAGGTCGGTGCGCACCGGGATGTTCTGCAGGTTGGGATCGGTGCTCGAGAGGCGTCCGGTCGCGGCGACCATCTGTTTGAACGTGCTGTGCACGCGCCCGGTGCGCGCGTCGATGTGCTCGGGCAGCGGCTCGAGATAGGTGTTGAGCAGCTTGGTGAGCTCACGCCATTCCTCGACGGCCGGGACGATGGGATGCCGGTCGCGCAGGCCGCGGAGCACGCGCGCGTCGGTCGAATACCCGGTCTTGCCCTTCTTGCCGGGCTCCAGGCCGAGGCGCACGAAGAGGATCTCGGCGAGCTGCTGCGGCGAGGCCACGGTGAAGTCCTCTCCGGCCAGACGGATGATCTCGTCGTGCAGCTCGTCCACGCGCTCGCGCAGACGCGCGGTGATCTCGCCGAGCCGATACGGGTCCATCTTGACGCCGGCCGCCTCCATCTGCGCGAGCACGTGCACGAGCGGCAGCTCGATCTCGCGGAAGAGCCGTTCCAGACCGAGCTCGACGAGGCACGGGCGCTGGGCCGCGGCCACGCGCCACGTGAGCACGGCGCGCGTGGCCGCGGCCGCCTCGGCTCGCGGGCCCTCGACCAGCATGGCGCCGTCGTCGACGCCGGCCAGGGTGAACAGGCCGCGCTCCTTCTCGGGCAGTTCCGGCGCGAGCAGATACGCGGCCACGGCCGTGTCGAACGCGGGCTCGCGCGGCGCCGCGGTATAGCCCGGCTGCGCCTTGGCGTCGTGTACCACGGCGTGCGCGGCGAGGAGCCAGAGCGCGGCCAGCCGGTCGGAGCCGGCGGCGGCCACCTGCACGGCCTCGCTGCCGGAATGCACGGCGACGGCGAAGCCGTCTTCGCCGTCGTCCCGCGGCTCAAACGCCACGGCCGTCTCGGCGTGTTCGAGCGCCGCCGCGAGCGGCCCCAGGTCGGGCTCGTGCGCGAGGCGCACGCCGGGCCCGCCGGCCGCGCCGGCGCCCGCTTGCGCGCCCGCGACCGC
>JADGPQ010000132.1 GCA_017882325.1 Thermoleophilia bacterium | reverse complement strand
CAGGGCGCGTCGCTGAGCTATGAAGAGTACCGGCGGCTGCGGCGCCGGCATCGCGGCCGCCTGCGCGACGTCGGCAGCCGTGTGAGCCGCCTGCGCGTCGTCAAGGACGTCGCCGAGATCGACGTCATGCGACGCGCGGGGGCGGTGACCGACGAGGCGCTCGCCACCGTCGTGGCGCGCGGTCTTGTGGGACGGCGCGAGGCGGACGTGGCCTGGGACCTCCTCGCCGAGTATCACCGGCTCGGCGCCGACGGCGAGGCCTTCTCGGCGATCGTCGCCGCCGGCGCCCACGGCGCCCAGGCGCACGCCATCCCCGGAGCGCGGGTCATCGCCGCCGGCGAGCTCGTCGTGATCGACACCGGCGCGCGCGTGGGCGGCTACTGCAGTGACATCACGCGCACCTTTGCCGCCGGCGAGCCGGCGCACGAGCTACGCCGCGTCTACGAGGTCGTCCTCGCGGCGCAGCTCGCCGGCCTGGCGGCCGTGCGCGACGGCGCCCACGGTCGCGACGACGTCGACGCGGCCGCCCGTGCCGTGATCGCGGCCGCGGGCTACGGCGAGAAGTTCGGCCACGGCACCGGCCACGGGGTGGGCCTCGAAGTGCACGAGGCCCCCGGGCTGGGCCGGACCCGCGGCGATCCGCTCGCCGCGGGCATGGTCTGCACCGTGGAGCCGGGCATCTACATCGAGGGCCTCTGCGGCGTGCGCATCGAGGACACGGTGCTCGTCACCAAGGCCGGCTGCGAGCGCCTGACAGCCTTCCCCAAGGAGCTCCAGCTCGTCGAGTGAGCCGGCGGTCCTTCCGGGCCGCCGGCGGCGTGGCTGCTACACGCCCTCGCGGGCTTGCTGTATCATGGCCTACTACCGTTCAGACCCGTGCAGGCGACCCCCGATTAGGACCACATGGCAGACGTAGTCACCACCAATCAGTTCAAGACCGGCATGGCCATCGAGATCGACGGGCAGCCGTTCACGATCGTCGATTTTCAGCACGTGAAGCCGGGCAAGGGTGGCGCGTTCGTGCGCACCAAGGTGCGCAACATCGGCACCGGCGCGGTGCTCGACAAGACCTTCCGCGCCGGCGAGAAGTTCGAGCGCATGCACACGCAGTCGCGCAAGATGGCGTATCTGTACTCCACCGAGGACGAGGTCGTCCTGATGGACAACCAGACCTTCGAGCAGGTCTCCGTGACGCCCGACATGGCCAAGGACGCTCTCGAATGGGCCGTGGAGAACATGGAAGTCGAGATCTATTACCTTAATGGTGAGCCGTTCGACGTGCAGGCGCCCAACGTGGTGGAGCTGCTCATCACCACCTCCGACCCCGGCGTCCGCGGTGACACGGCCCAGGGCGCAACGAAACCGGCGACCCTCGAGACGGGCGTGGTCGTGCAGGTGCCGCTCTTCATCGAGGAGGGCGAGCGCATCAAGGTCGACACGCGTACTCGGGGGTACCTGAGCCGCGCCTGAGCGCGGCCCGGGGCCCAGGAGACAGCCATGCGAGCTCGCAGAGTACGCATCACCGACACGACCCTGCGCGACGGCCACCAGTCGCTCTGGGCCACGCGCATGCGCACGCACGACATGCTCCCCATCCTCGAGACCATGGACGAGGTGGGTTTCCACTCGCTCGAGTGCTGGGGAGGCGCCACCTTTGACGCCGCGCTGCGCTTTCTCGACGAAGACCCGTGGGAGCGCCTGAGGCTCATCAAAAAGCACGTCGTGCGCACGCCCCTGCAGATGCTGCTGCGCGGCCAGAACATCGTCGGCTACCGCCACTACGGCGACGACATCGTGCGCCGCTTCGTCTACAAGGCCGCCGAGAACGGGATGGACATCTTCCGCGTCTTCGACGCGCTCAACGACATCCGCAACTTCGAGACCGCCGCCGCGGCGATCAAAGAGACCGGCAAACACTTCCAGGGCGCCGTCGTCTACACCATCTCCCCGGTGCACTCGCTGGACCACTACGTGGATGTGGCGCGCAAGCTGGTCGATATGGGCGCCGACTCCATCTGTATCAAGGACATGGCGGCGCTGCTCTCGCCCTACTACGCCGAGCAGCTCATCGCCCGCCTCAAGGCCGAGATCGACGTCCCCATCCAGCTGCACTGCCACTACATCGGCGGCCTCGCCCCCATGACGTACCTCAAGGCCGTCGAGGCCGGCGTCGACGTCATCGACACCGCCACGGTGCCTCTTGCGTTCGGCAACTCTCAGCCGGCCACCGAGATGGTGGTCACCGCCCTCATCGGCACGCCCAACGACACCGAGCTCGACCTCGAGACGCTGTTCACCATTGCCAAGTACTTCGAGAAGGTACGCATCGAGACTGGTCACGACCGCGGCGTCACGTCGCTGACGCACATGCAGGTGTATTCGCATCAGGTGCCGGGCGGCATGATCAGCAATCTCGAAAGCCAGCTGTCGGAGCAGAACGCGCTCGACCGTCTCCCTGAGGTGCTGGTGGAGATCCCGGTGGTGCGCTCCGAGGTCGGCTACCCGCCGCTGGTGACGCCCATGTCGCAGATCGTCGGCACGCAGGCGGTCCTCAACGTGCTGTCGGGGCGCCGCTGGCACATCGTGCCCGACGAGATGAAGGCCTACCTGCGCGGCATGTACGGCGCCGCCCCGGGGCCCGTGTCGCGCGAGGTCATCCAGAGGGTCCTGGGCGACGAAGAGCCGATCCATGTGAGGCCGGCCGATCTCGTGCGCGAGACCCTCGAAGACTACCGCGACGAGATCGGCGACCTGGCGCGCTCGGAGGAGGACCTCCTGAGCTACGCGCTCTTTCCGCAGACGGCGCGCGCGTACCTCGAGCGCCACCACATCGGACCGGAGAGCGACGTGTTCGGCACGCAGATGCCCGCGTACCTCACTTCGCAGGTCGGGGTGGCGCTCGGCGACGACGCCGGCGACCGCCTGCGCGACATCCTTGCTCTGGTCGAGGAGAGCGACGTCGACGAGGTCGTCATCGAGCAAGGCGACCTCAAGATGACGGTCCGCAAGGCCGGCGTGGCCACGACCACGCCGGCCGCGGCGCCTTCGGCGCCGCCGGAGACCGCGGATGCGCTTGCCGCGCCGGACGACGACGCCAACGGCTACCACATGGTGCGTTCCAAGTGGGTCGCCACCTTCTATCGTGCACCGACGCCGCAGGCGCCGTCGTTCGTGGAAGTCGGCGATTCCGTCGCGGCGGGTCAGACCCTCTGCATCCTCGAGATGATGAAGATGATGAACGAGCTCACCGCCGATGTGGCCGGCATCGTCCGCCAGGTCCTCGTCGAGAACGGCGAGACCGTGCAGTATGGCCAGCCGCTGTTCGCCATCGAGCCCGTCTGACCCGGCTCGGCCATCGGTGACCGCTCGGCCCAGCCGCAAACAGGCTCGCCGCGACGCGCTGTTTCTTCTCTATCAGCGCGACGTGACCGAGCTCACCATGGACGAGCTCGTCGAGGGACTGCGCCTGCGCGAAGGTTACGCGCCCGACGACTTCACGAGCGCCGCCGTCGGCGGCGTCCTGGCGGAGCGCGAGGTGCTCGACGCGGCTCTGGCGGCTCACTCCACGAGCTGGACGCTGGAGCGCATGGCGCCACTCGAGCGCAGCATCCTGCGCCTTTCGCTCTGGGAGATCGAGAGTGGCGTGACGCCGCCGGAGGTCGCCATCGACGAGGCCGTGCGCCTGGCGAAGCGCTACGCCAGCGACGAGGCGGGCGCCTTCGTGAACGGTGTGCTCGGGGCGATACAGCGGGGCCGTGAGGCCGGCGATGACTGAACCCGACGGCATCCCCGAGGCCCCGTTCGAGCCCGCCGAGGCCGCCGCCCGGGTACGTGTCATCATCGGCCAGCTGGAGGAGCTCGAGCCGCGGCTCGCGGCGTCCGCCTCGGGAGAGGTCGAGATGACGCTGCTGGAGCACGCGACCGAGCTCGTCGAGGAGGCCGGCCTCCTCCTCGAACGTCTCGGTCGCGTCGCCGGCTGAGGCGGTCGCGGGCCATGCCACACGGGCAGCCGGACGCGCCGTATCCCGCCGATCTTCTGAAGCTCGTCGAGGACTACCTGGTCGCGCTCGATCTCGGCGCCGACCGGCGCGCCGCGCGCCTCGTGGAGGCGATGCGCTACTCGCTGCTCGCCGGCGGCAAGCGCATCCGCCCGGTGCTCACGCTGGCCACGGCGCGCAGCCGCGGCGCCGACCCCGCGGCGGCGCTGCCCGCCGCCGCCGCCCTCGAGCTCATCCACACCTACTCACTGATCCACGACGATCTGCCGGCGATCGACGACGACACGCTGCGCCGCGGTCGGCCGACGTGCCATGTGACCTTCGGCGAGGACATCGCCATCCTCGCCGGCGACGGGCTCTTCGCGGAGGCGTTCAACTTGCTGCTCGGGCGGCAGCAAGGAAAGCCCAAGGTGGTTCTCAGGGCGGCCGCCGAGATCGCCGCCGCCACCGGCGTGCAGGGGATGGTGGGCGGCCAGTACATGGACGTGGCCGGGGAGGCCGCCGCCGACGACGACCTGCGTACGCTTCACGTCCTCAAGACCGGGCGCCTGATCGAGGCCGCGGTCGTCTGCGGCGCGGTGCTCAGCGGCGCGGCGAACGCAGCCCCGTACCGCGCTTTCGCCGCCGAGGTCGGCCTGCTCTTTCAGATCGTCGACGACATCCTCGACGAGGCCGGCGAAGAGGGCGAGCTCGGCAAGAGCGTCGGCAAGGACCGCGCCCAGAACAAGGTCACCTATGTCAGCCGCTTCGGCATGGACGGTGCCGAGCGCCTTGCCGCGGAGGCCGCGGAACGGGCACTCGAGCGCCTCGCGGCCCTGCCCGGCGACACGTCCGACCTGGCCTGCCTCACCGCCTACATCCGCCGCCGCCGCCGCTGACGCCGGGCGGCGGCCCGTGCGTTACCCCGGTGCTATACTCGTGCGACGATGCGGTATCTGGACAAGATCTCCGACCCCGCCGACCTCCAGCAGTTCTCCGAGCGCGAATTGACGCTGCTCGCGGGGGAAGTCCGCGAGGCCATTTTGGCGTGCGTGAGCGAAGTCGGCGGTCATCTTGCGGCCAGCCTCGGCACCGTCGAGCTCACGGTGGCGCTGCACAGCGTATTGCAGAGCCCGCGCGACAAGATCGTCTGGGATGTCGGTCACCAGTGCTACGCTCACAAGCTGCTCACGGGTCGCCGCGACAGCTTCGGCACCATCCGCCAGTACGGCGGGCTCTCCGGGTTTCCCAGCCGCGGCGAGTCGGTGCACGACGTCGTCGGCACGGGCCACGCCTCGACGTCCATCAGCTACGGTCTCGGGCTCGTGGAGGCCGCCAAACTGACCCGCGGGGGCGGCAACGTGGTATGCGTGCTGGGCGACGGGGCGCTCACCGGCGGCGTCGCCTTCGAAGCGATGAATCAGGCGGGGCACCTTCACACCCCGCTCGTCGTGATCATCAACGACAACGAGATGTCGATCCGCGCCAACGTCGGCGCCCTTCAGTTGTACCTCAACCGCATCCGTCTGGACCCGACCCTCACCCGTCTGCGCGAGGATCTGGAGCGGGGCGTCGCGCGCATCCCCGCCATCGGGCAGCAGGCCTACCGCCTCGGCAAAGACGTCAAGGAGTCGATGAAGGCGCTGCTCGTACCCGGCATGCTGTTCGAAGAACTGGGGTTCGCCTACATCGGCGTCGTCGACGGCCACGACATGCACGCGTTGCGCGAGAGCGTGCGTCAGGCCATCGACACGCGCCGCCCGGTCGTCGTCCACGTCAAGACCGTGAAGGGCAAGGGCTACGAGCCGGCGGAGGCGCGCCCCGACGCCTTCCACGGCACCGGGCCGTTCCACCTCGGAAACGGCGTCCGCAAGGCGGCGGCCGGGGGCACCACGTTCACGGAGGCCTTTGGCCAGGCGCTGGTGCGCCTGGCTGAGACCGACCCGCGCATCGTGGCGGTGACGGCCGCCATGACGCAAGGCACCGGCCTCGAGGAGTTCGAGCGGCGTTTTCCCGAACGCTTCTACGATGTCGGCATCGCCGAGGAGCACGCCGCGGTCTTCGCTGCGGGCCTCGCCATCGGCGGCATGAGGCCGGTCGTCGCCGTCTACTCCACCTTCCTGCAACGCGCCTACGACATGCTCGTGCAGGACATTGGCCTGCAGCGCCTGCCGGTGATCTTCGCCGTCGACCGCGCCGGCCTCGTCGGCGACGACGGCCCCACGCATCACGGCGCCTTCGACCTTTCGTTCCTGCGCGTCATCCCCAATCTCACGATCATGGCCCCTTCGAGCCAGGCAGAGCTGCAGCGCATGTTGCGCACCGCCCTCGACATCGACGGACCGGTGGCGATCCGCTACCCGAGGGGCATGGCGGCGCCGTTTGCCGCTCCGGCCGAGCTCGAGCCGCTCGCCGTCGGCGAGGCCAGGGTCCTCGAGGAAGGCCGCGACGTGGCCCTCATCGGCATCGGCACGGGGGTAGGCATCGCGCGCGAGGCCGCCGCGCTGTTGCAGGACAGGGGCGAGCAGCCCACCGTCGTCGACGCGCGCTTCGTGAAGCCGCTCGACGCCGCGCTTCTGGAGCGCCTCGCCGCCACGCACCGGCGACTTGTCACCGTCGAGGAGAACGCCCTTGCCGGCGGGTTCGGGAGCGCGGTGCTGGAGCAGGTAGGCACCAGCGTGCCGGTGGTCCGTTTCGGCTTGCCCGACGCGTTCGTGCCGCACGGCGATCGCACCCTGCTGCTCGAGGACCTGGGTCTCACGCCGCGGGCCGTGGCCGCCGCCGCCGCGCTGCATCCCGCGGCGCTGACACGCGTCAAGTAGGCGGCGTGCGCGAGCGGCTCGACGCGCTGCTCGTCGCCAGGGGGCTCTTCGCGACCCGCGCCCAGGCGCGCGGCGCCATCTTGGCAGGCGAGGTCCGCATCGGCGAGCGGGTCGCCGACAAGCCCGGCACCATGGCCGACGCCGCGGCGGATCTCCGCGTGGCCGAGAGGCCACGCTTCGTCTCTCGCGGCGGCGACAAGCTCGACCACGCCATGGCCGAGCTCGGCGTGTCCGTCGACGGCGAGGACGTCTGCGACCTCGGCAGCTCCACGGGCGGGTTCGTCGACCGTCTGCTTCAGGGCGGCGCCGCCAGGGTGCTGGCCGTCGACGTCGGCTACGGCCAGCTCGATTGGCGCCTGCGCGAGGATCCGCGCGTCACCGTGATGGAGCGCACCAACGCGCGGCACCTGACGGCCGAACGTCTCCCGTTCCAGCCCTCATTCGTCACCGCCGACCTGTCGTTCATCTCCCTGACGGTGGCCCTGGGGCCCGTGCTAGAATCGCTGCGCGGCGGCTATCGCGGCCTCGTGCTCGTCAAGCCGCAGTTCGAGGCGGGCAGGGAGCGCGTGGGCAAGGGCGGCGTGGTGCGCGATCCGGCCGTCCACCGCGACGTCCTGGAGGCCATCGGCGGGTGGCTCACCGGCCGTGGCGCCGTGGTTCTGGGCATCTGCGACTCCGGCCATCCCGGACCGAAGGGAAACGTGGAGTATTTCGTGTATTTCTGCGACGGGCGGGCGCCGTTCCCGGCGCCGGCGGTGGACCCGGTGCAGGCGGCCGCGCACGCCGTCGAGATCGTCCATGGCTGAGCGCCTGCGCCGTGTCGCGGTGCTCACGGGCGTCGCCAAGGAGGCCACGGAGGCCGCGCTTAAGGAGCTGGCCGCGGCGCGCGAGCGCCTCGGCGTTGAGCTGCTCATGCCGACCGACGAGGCAGCCGGGCATCACGACGCCGAGGCCCTCGGCTATGCGCTCGTCGACGAGGCGGCGCTGCGGGCCGCCGACGTGTGTCTCGTGTTCGGCGGCGATGGCACGATCCTGCGTTCGCTCGGACGTCTCCTCGGCAGTCCCGTGCCGACGCTGGGCGTCAACTACGGCAACGTCGGCTTTCTCGCGGCGCTCGGGCGCGACGACTGGGCCACCGGTATCGAGCGCATCCTCGGAGGCGACCGCCGGGTCGTCGAGCTGCTCACCGTCGACGTCCAGGTCAACGGCCGGAGCTTCACGGCCGTCAACGACGTCATCCTCAGCCGGGTCGCCCCGCGGCACGTGCTACAGCTCGAGTACGAGGTCGCCGGCGTCACCGTGGGCAGCATGTTCTGCGACGGACTCATCATCGCCTCGCCCACCGGCTCCACCGCCTACAACCTCTCGTGTGGAGGACCGATCGTCGAGTGGAACGCGGGGGTCTTGGTGCTTAATTTCATCGCCCCGCACTCGCTGGGATTCCGGCCGGTCATCCTGCGGCCAGACCACGTGATCAGCGCCCGCAACGTCTCGCCGCTCCAGGAGGCGGAGATCGTCGTCGACGGCGACACCGTGGGG
>JADGPQ010000025.1 GCA_017882325.1 Thermoleophilia bacterium | reverse complement strand
GAGCCGTTCGCCGAGCTCGAGAACTTCTGGCTCCCCGAGGGCATCGGCGAGGTCGAGGTCGGCCACGTGGAGCACGAAGAGGTCGTGCAGATCGCCCACAACGCCGACAGGCTCAAGGGCGTCAAGAAGGCTACGTTCAAATACGCCCTCGGTGACGAGTTCATGCAGGCCATGGACGTCTTCCGCTCGGTCAACATCGACAAGGCCGAGAAGATCAAGGTCGGCGATGTCATGGTCGCCCCGCGCGACGTCATCGCCGCCGCCGCCCCTGACCCCAACGAGATTGGCAAGCAGTACGTTGGCAAGACGGCCGCCGGGACCTATGTGAGGGGCAAGAAGGACGGCATGGAGCGCAAGGTGTACCTGTACCAGGTCGCCGACAACAAGGAGTGCCTCGAGCGGGTCGGCGTCCAGGTCGTCACCGCCCAGACCGGCTTCACGCCGGTCATCACCCTCGAGCTCCTCGCCACGGGCAGCCTCGGCAGCAAGCCGGGCGACCCCAAGAGCGGCGTGCACAACCCTGAGGCCTTCAACGCCGACGACTACGTGGCCCTCATGCCGGCCGTAGGGTTCCCCGGCGGCCTTCTGGAGATGGAGTCCGAATACAAGCTCGCCAAGGACGCCCAGGCGCTGCTCGATCTGGCGAAGTAAGACCCGTACCCAGACGATCCTCGGTGCGCGGCCGGCCGCCTCTCTCGAGGCGGCCGGCCGTGTCTCGTTCCGCTCCTGTGCCTGGGACCAGCGTCGCGTCCTACACGAGCTTCGTGCGCGACAGCTACATCTACGTCAAGCCCAAAGGACAGGGCGTGGTCGCGACCGCCGGGAGCTCTACACTGACGATCGGGATCGCAGTCGTGATCGTGCTGGCCGTTGTGCTTGGCGCGGCCTTGCTACTCGTGCGTCGCCGGCGCGGCCTGGTCGAGGAAGAGTGAGCCGGCCCGCCTGAATGCTGGCGGGTGTCCGCCGGGGGACCGGCGTGCGAAGATGAAGGCGAGCGGAGCGGCTCGTGGTCCGGTGACTACCGCGGTCTTCAAAACCGTCTGCGGGGCAGTGATCCTGTCCTGGGTGGGTTCGACTCCCATGTCGCTCCGCCAGAGTGCCCATGCGCTGCCTGCTCACGATAGTATCGGCGCGTGACTGCGAGAACGGCGACAAGAGCCTGTGGACCCTGGACGAGACTGGCGCCTTGGCCGTGAGTCCGGCGCCCCCCGGTCGCACTGCGTACGAATCCGCCGGCCGGCAGAAGGCGCGCCGCCGCAGACGAAGGCTGCTCACGGCGGCGCTCGTCGTGCTGGTCGTCGCGGCTTCCGCGGCGACCGCCTTCGTCGCTCTGCGCCCTGACGGTGGGGCCCAGGCGGGGCCGCGCTCGGCGGCGGCGACTCCGTCTCCACCGGCCGAGGCTCCGCGCACGGCCGCTCTCTCTTCCGTCAGGATCCACCACGGTGAGCAAGCCAAGCTTCGCTACCGTATTGACGGCCCGGTCGACGACGCGTGGACGGCCACGCTCATCGTCCTCGGGGCGGACGGCGTCAAAGTCAAGGCGCAGCGTCTTGGCGCGTCCGCGACCGCCGCGGGCGTCCACGCCATCGCCTTTCGCGCCGCTCTGCCTGCCGGCCACTACACCTACGTCATCCACCTTCGCGACCAGTCCGGGCGCACAGAGGCGGGGGCCCGCGAGGCGGAGCTGCGCGTGCTCCCGCCGCTCCCGCCGGCCTTCCCCGGTCAGAAAACCGTCGAGAAAGCGCTGGACTGGGCCGACGGTCGCTCCGGCATGGTCGCCGTGGCCGTCGTTGACAGCCGTGGCGACGTCACGGGTCTCCACGCCCACACGACCTTCGAGAGCGCGAGCCTCGTCAAGGCGATGCTGCTCGTCGCTTACCTGCGCGCCCGGCCCGCGCCCGACTCGTCACTCGACGCCGCGGCCACCACGATGATCGAGAAGTCCGACAACGCCAGCGCCTACACCATCTACGGCGTCGTCGGCGCCAGCGGCCTGAAGAAGATCGTCGCCCTCTCGCGAATGGAGGACTTCGAGTCGGGCGCCGGATGGATCGACTGTCGAGTGTCGGCCGCCGACCAGGCGCGGTTCTTCTTCGATCTGGAGCGCTACGTGCCGGCTGCGCGCCGCACGTTCGCCCGCGAGCTGCTGGCAGGCATCACGGCGATGCAGCGCTGGGGCATCCCCGCGGCGGCGGGACCGGCCGGCTGGAAGACCTTCTTCAAGGGCGGTTGGCTGGACATGGACAACCGGTTGATGCTGCAGGCGGCCTGGCTCGAGAAGGGGCGAAAGCGCTGGGCGCTGGCGGTGATGACCGACGACAACCCGGACCGCGCCTACGGCTGGGACACGCAGAAAGGCGTGACCGGCCTGCTGCTCGGGGAAGAACCCACTCCGGCGTACCTGGCGAGGGTCCTCGAGTGAAGCGGCGCCCGGGCCGGCCTACTCGTCCGAGTAGTCGATCGCCTCGATCGTGAGCTCGCGGTTGCCCGCCGGACGCCGCCAGAGCACCGTGGCGCCCACGCGTGCATCGAGGAGAGCCTCGGCGAGCGGCGAGACGTAGCTGATCTTGCCGGCCCTGAGGTCGGCCTCGTCTTCGCCGACGATCGTGAACGTGCGGCCGCCGCCGCCCTGCTCGATGACGGTCACGGTGGCGCCGAACTTGACTATGCGTCGCGGCTGTCGTTGCGGCTCCACGATGATCGCCGTCTCGAAGCGCCGCGTGAAGTAACGCAGGTCGCGGTCGACGTAGTCGAGCTGGCCGGGCGCCAGGGCGCCGTTGTCCTCGGCGGCGGCGAGCAACTCGAGGCGCCGCTGTTCCAGCTCGCCGACCTTCTGCTTGAGCTGTCGCTGGCCGGCGGGGGTCACGTAGTTGGGGTGGTCGCTGATCTGCCGCTCGGGGAGGCCCTCGTCGGGCGTCCCCTCATCCGGTTCCTTGACGAATGCTCGGCTCATCTCGTCACGTCCGCGTCGGGGTCGCGTCACCTCTTCGACGCGCTCCGGTTTACTCCCCCCGCATCGCGTGGGTAGATACGTGAAGAGGGTGGTCGCGAGAGCGTCGCCCGACCGTGAAACGAGACCGAGGGTGGGATCATGCTGGACACGAAGATGCAGGACGCGATCAACGACCAGATCAACTGGGAGTTCTTCTCCGGATACCTCTACCTGTCCATGGCGGGTCAGTTCTCCGAGCTCGGCATGCCCGGTGGCCAGAACTGGATGACCGTCCAGTACCAGGAGGAGCTCGCGCACGCGCAGAAGATGTTCGACTATGTGACCACGCGCGGCGCTCGCGTGACGCTGGAGGCGATCGCCAGGCCGCAGACGGAGTGGGCCGCGGGCCTCGACATGTTCAAGCAGGCCCTGGCCCACGAGGAGAAGGTCACGGCGCGCATCTTCGATCTCGCCTCGCTTGCCTTGGAGCTCAAGGACCACGCCACGTACAACTTCCTGCAGTGGTTCATCGCCGAGCAGGTCGAGGAAGAAGAGAGTGCCAGCGACATGGTGCAGAAGTTCACCATGGCAGGCGACCAGCCGGCCGGCCTCTATCAGCTCGACAAGGAGCTTGCAGCGCGCGTGTTCACGCCGCCGGCGCCCGCTGCATGAGGGCCGTCACAGAGCCCTGACCATGAGGAGACACGGGTTCTGCGGTCCCCAGACCTGAGGCAGCTCCTCCAATGCCAGGAAGCCGACGGCCGCATAGAAGGCGCGCCTCGCGGCGTAGCTCGGGTCCCGGTCGCTTGGCGCCAAGGTCTTCACGTGCAGCAAGGCGTAGCCTCCGGCGCGGGCGTACGCGGTCGCGCGCTCCACGAGTGCGCGGCCGGCACCGTGCCGGTGCTCGCCCGGCACCACCGCCATCACGTGGACCTCGATTGCGCGGGCGCTGGTCGGCTTGAGGGTCAGGAAGCCCACGGCTCCACCCGCGGCTTCGGCCACGAACGTCGGCAGCTCGTCGGCGGCGTGAGCGTAGTCGACGATCGCCTTCTCGATGCCGAACCAGGCGGGCAGGGCGCGCAGGATGCCTTCGGCAAGCGCGCCCTGATGCGCCAGCGGTCCCCGGATCGCGAAGTCTTGGCCGGCCATCGATCTGTTCCAGGCTGAGGCGCGGGGCCGCCGGTCAGGTGACGTCGCGGCGCATCGAGATGAAGACGGCAAGGACGCTCACGGCGGCGATGTAGCCGATGCTCACGAGAAAAGCCTCCGGGCGCGAAAGCCCGTCAGTGGTGGCGCCTGTGTCGCCGATGCGCAACGAGATGACCTGGCTGAACACGTTGAAGGGCAGCCAGGTCCCGATGTGAGGCTTGAAGGCGACGATGAGCGGCTCGACCATGAGCGCCCAGATGAGCGTGCCCGCGACCGTGACGACCTGAGCGCGGAACAGCGCCCCAAGGGCGACACCGAAGGCCGTGATGAGCCCGGCCGTGACGATCTGCCGGGCGTAGTCGGCGAGCGCGGCGCCGTCAGGGGTCGGGTAGCTCACGCCGCGGATCGGCAGCCCGATCGCGCCGATCAGGTTGGCCAGCAGGAGCGCGAGCAGCATCGCGAGACAACCGACGAGAGCGTACACGACGAGCTTCACCACCATCACCCGGCCGCGCCGCGGCGCGGCCAGATAGGTGTAGGTGATCGTCCCGTGCCGGTACTCGCCGGTCATCCCGAGGATGCCGAACACGAGCACGATGTACGTCACCAGGCTGCTGCCTGCGATGAGGATGCTGCGCGCCTCGTCACCGCCGATCGTACCCTTGGGCAAAAAGGCGATCAGCAGGACGGCCGGCACCACGGTGACCAGGGCGGCGGCGATCCCCATGCCGATGGCCGTGCGCGTGCTCCGCAGCTTGAGCGACTCGGCGCGCACGAGCGAGATCACGGTTCTCTCCTCGTGCCGGCGATCTGCAGGAAGAGGTCTTCCAGACTGGGCTGTTCCGTGAGGAGCTCGTGGAGGACGACGCCCCCGGCGAGCGCGACCTCGCCGACCTCCGCGCTGCCGGGTCCGCGGATCGCCAAGGCGTCGTGCAGGCGATTGACGGCGGCGCCCCGCGCGATGAGCAGTCCCTCGAGCTTCTCGGCCTGCGGCGAGCGCACGCGCACCACCGGTTGGGCGGTGCGCGTGAGCTCGCTGATAGGGCCTTGGGCCAGGAGCCGCGCCTTGCTGATGATGAGGATGTCGTCGACGGTCTGTTCGACCTCGGCGAGCACGTGGCTGGAGACGAGCACCGTGCGGCCTTCTGCGGCGCGGGCTCGCAGGAAGGTGCGCAACCAGCGGATGCCCTCGGGGTCGAGCCCGTTGGCCGGCTCGTCGAGCAGAAGGACCTCGGGGTCGCCGAGCAGCGCGGCGGCCAGGGCCAGGCGCTGCTTCATGCCCGTGGAGTAGCCCTTCACCGCGCGCCTTGCGGCACCTTCGAGCTCGACCATCTCGAGGGCCGCGTCGACGCGGTCGTACGAGATGCCCGCGCTTGCCGCGACCACGCGCAGAGCGTTGGCCCCGGAACGGCCGGGATGAAAGCCGGAGGCGTCGAGCAGCGCCCCGACCCTGGTCGTCGGCCGCGCGAGGTCACGGTAGCGGCCGCCGAGAACGCGCACCGAACCGCCGGTGGGCCGCACCAGGTCGACGATCATGCGCAGCGTCGTCGTCTTGCCTGCGCCGTTAGGCCCCAGGAACCCGGTGATGGTGCCAGGCTGGATACTGAAGCTCACGTCGTCGACGGCGAGGACTTTCTTGCCGAAGCGCTTGCTCAGGTGCTCGGCCTCGATGACCGCCATGATCCCTCCTGGTGGTGTGCTCGCAGGAGTCTATACGACCGCCGGCCGGCCCTACTCGGTCTCTGCCTGCCCGCGGGCGCGGCGCAGCAGCAGGACCGCGGCCACGACCGCGACTATCACCACCACCACGATGACGATGATCAGCGTCGTGTTTCCGGACGTGGTCGTCGCGACGGCGGCCGTCGATTGCTCGACGAAGCGATAGGTGTCGATGTTGTTGTAGCTGTACAGCACGGCGCCCTGCTGCTCGCCGGTGGCGTTGCCCGGCACGTGGACCCATCCCTGCCAGTCGGCGGTGTTGTAGGCCTCGAGCTGGAAGGGGTAGGCCAGGATGGCGTAAGGCGCGGCGTCGTAGAAGATCTGCTGCATCTGGTCGACGATCGGCTTGCGTGCCGTCTCGTCGATGGTCTGCGACTGCTGGGTGTTGAGTTTCGTGTACCCGGGGTCGGTCCACAGGCAGTCGTTCCAGCCTTCGATCTGGGCGGGCGTGTAGATACTCAGCATGAACTGCGGATCCACGTCTTGCGCCCAGTACCAGATGAACATGTCCCAATCAGGCGCATAGGTGTTGCCTTTGTAGTTGTACTGGGCGTCGATCAGGGCGCCGGCGTCCATCACCTGGAACTGCAGCTTGATGCCGACGTTCCTGAGCCAGCCGACGATGAGCTTGCCGGCGGTCTGGTTCTCGGGCGAGTCCGAAGTGGCGTAGAAGCGCAGGCTGAGCTTCTTGCCGCCCTTGGTCTCGCGGTAGCCGTCGCCGTTGACGTCCTTGTAGCCGGCTGCCTCAAGGATCTGGTTGGCTTTGGCGGGATCGTAGGCGTACAGCTGGTCAGACGGCGGCTGCCAGTGGTACTTGGAGTACGGCACGATGAGCGAGGAACCGACGGTGGCGTAGCCGTTCATCGCCACTGACACGACCTTCTCGCGGTCGACCCCCCAGTTGACGGCCTGGCGAAACTGCTTGTCGAGCAGCACCGGGTTGCCCAGAGAATTCGGGTTGTCATAGCAGTTCATGCCGATCTCCGAGAACTGCCACGACGTGGCATTGTTGGCCGCAAGGCCTGCCTCGGTGCCGAGCTGATTGAACTGCGCCGCCGGTACGTTGATGGCTCCGTCGATGGTCCCCAGCTTGAGGTCCTGCGACATCGTGTCGGGGTTCGTGTAGAGCTGGAAAATGACTTCGTCCGCCTTCGGCGCGCCGCCCCAGTAGTCCGGGTTGGCCTCGAGGCGGATGAACTTGCCCTTCTGCCACTCGACGATCTGGAAGGGCCCGTCACCGACGACGGGCGGCTTGTTCTCGTACGAGGTGGTCGCCGCCTTGCCGCTGACCTTGCTCCAGATGTGCTCCGGCAGAATAGGCACGACCATTTGCAGGATGTTGGCCTTGGGGGCCTTGGTGTAGATCTTCACGGTAGTGTCGTCGACGGCTTCCGCCTTGGTGATGCCGTCGGTGTAAGCGGACAGGTTGAGCAGCTGGTTCTCGTTGATGTAGTTGAAGGTGAAGGCGACGTCCCTGGCAGTCACCGGCACACCGTCCTGCCACTTGCCGTCGCCGCGAATCGTGAACGTCCACATCTTGCCGTCCGGCGAGACCTCCCACTTGGTGGCCAGCTCGGGGCGTGGTGCCAGGGTCTTGGCGCCGAAGCCCACCAAGAAATCGTAGTTGAGATGCCAGAGCATGTAGTCGGTGCCCTGGATGCCGATGAACGGGTTGAGGTTGTCGGGCTCCTGGACCCAGCCGATGTGCAGCGAGGTCTTGGCGTCGGGGGCCGGACTCGACGCGGCGAGGGAGACGTTGGCCAGCAGGAGGACGGCGGTGCCCGCCAGCAGCAGAGACAGGAGGAGTCTCGCGCTGCGGTGGGCGGCGTCTCGACTGAGGCGACTCATCCCTGCTCCTTTCGTGGGTGGCAAGCGAGATCGTCGATCATGGCCGTGATGGTGGGGTCGAGAGTGAAGACGGGGCCGGCGTCCAGCAGCTCCCGCAGACGTCGGCGGACGCGTTCCAGCAGAGTACGTTCGCCGTGAGCGAGCCAGCGGTCGTGAGTGTTCTGGTCGATCAGGGCTGGGCGCCAGAAGCGCCGGTGGTGGGTGCGCGTCATCTTGCGGCCGAGATGGTTGCCGCCGGGCCCGGCGGCCTCGATCTCGACCAAGGCCAGCGCCTCCTCGTCCACCGGCACCTCGTCCATCAGAGCACGCGCGTACCCGGCGACCTCGTCGCCGAGCACGACGCCCTCGAGCGCGCTGTGCAGCCCGCTCTCGAGGTAGCCAACGTCGTGAAGGAGGGTCGCGCGGGACAGCGTGCCGAGGATGGTGGCGATGCCGAGCTCCAGCGACCACTGCTCGTCGGGCAGCTTGCTGTCGGAGTGGCCCGCATAAGACCAGCTGGGCAAGCCGTAGATCCCGTGGATGAGGTCCAGATGGGCCTGGTTCGCGAGGAAGACGCCGGGTGCGTTGTACACGTCGACGACGGTGGCCATGTTCATGACGCCGGTACCGGCGCCGAAGACGAACGGCGCCCCCGGCCGGGCGAGCTGGTGCACGACGAGGACGGCGAGCGCCTCGGCGTTGGCGACCGTGACGCAGGCCGCGAGCGACGCGGGGCCCTGGGAGCCGGCCGACACCGAGCCGGCAAGCACCAGGGGCACCTGAAGGTCGGCGCAGGCGAGCGCCTTGTCGCAGCAGACGTCGTCGAGCATGAGCGGCGGCGACGACATCGCAAGGCAGGCGAAGCTGCCGGCCTCGCCTCAGGCGGTCGCCATCTCGTGCATCGCATACAGCGAGGCGCCGCCGAACGGGCTCGAGACGACGAGCGGCTTGCGCGTGCCCTTGAGCATGGCCGCGAACTGTGCCACGTCCACGATCTCGTTGGCGACGTCGTCGGGCAGGCCCATCGACATGGCGAAGTCGAGGTTGGGCAGCCGGTCCACGACGATGGCGGCGGCTGTCACATCGGAGGCATGGGCGCGGCGGCGGGCGCCGCTGCGGGGATCCGTGACGTAGAGGCAGTCCGGCCCGGTGCCGAAGTAGGTGTTGCCGGGCGCGAGCTCCAGCGGCGCCGACTCGCCGCCGCGGGGCCGGAGCGTCCAGGTGCGCGGGGCGGTGGCAAGAGCCTGCTCGACGAGCTCCGCCGGGAGGCGTACGCGTCGGCCGTCGACGGCTGCGCCCGAGCCGGCGGCCAGCTCGCGGGCGCGTTCGTGCTTCATGTCGACACCGGTGCCGGCGAGCAGCCTCAGCGAGGCCTCGTGGACGCGGCGGCAGGCGTGTTCGTCCCAGACGCGGAGCGTGGCGTGATTCATGGATCGGTCCTTCGCAAGTGCCCCCCAGAGGTGCTTCGAGAGGCGGTCTGCCGCCGGCGTGGCGCGCTGCGCGCGCCCGGACGGCGGCTCCACGGGCGAAGGGTGTCAGCAGGGTCCGCGTTCGCAGAAGAGCTTGAACCAGAAGCCGCCGAAATAGCGGCTCGAATGAGATCGGCAGAAGAGGTGGTCGGAAGCGCACGCCACGGCGCGGTGAAGCCCATTGGCGGCATGCCGCCGCGAACGCTGACAGCCGACGAACGTGTCCCCCACGTGCGCGTCTCCCTCCCGGCCCCACCGAACACCTGCTGTAGGGAGCCCTTTAGATGCCGGGGTGCCCGAGGTGTCAAGGACAGGCGTTGCCCGCCGCTGCGCTGCCGGCACGTCGGGTCGGTCGCTCAGCCCACCGTCTGCCTTCCGCTTGCGTCGCGGGCGGCTGGGGGTGACGATAGCGCGGTCTTGATCGGTTTCTGCGAGAAGTGGTCGATGACCGCCCTGCGCGGCACCGTCGCTCTCGTCTTCGGTCTCACGGTGCTCCTTTGGCAGAACCCCAGCGCCGCGGTGCTGGCAGTCGCGTTCGGCGTGTTCGCGCTCGTCGACGGGCTCGTGCTGGGCGCCGTGGCCGTCGTCGGGCGCGATGTCCTCGAACAGTGGTGGGTCGTTCTCGTCGAGGGCGTCGTCGGCATGGTCGTCGGCCTCGTGGTCTTGGCGTGGCCGGGGCTCAGCGGCCTCAGCCTGCTCTCGCTGCTGGCTGCTTGGGCAGTCGTGACCGGCGTCTTCGAGATCGAGGCCGGCGTGCGGCTGCGACGACTGGCCGGTAGCGACGCGTCCCTGTTCCTCGCCGGCGGCCTCTCACTGCTCGTGGGCATGGCGCTGATCGCCGTGCCCAAAGACGACCCGCTTGAGATCGCTTGGGCGATCGGCGTGTTCGGCATTGTGTACGGCGGCGTGCTGCTGGTGGCGGCCGGCCGCCTGCGGCGCCTGGCCCGCGCGGCGCGGCCCGCCGCGCCGCGATGACCGCGAGGCCGGGGCCGACCGTGCGGCGCCAGCTTTGGCTTGCAGCTCAGTCGCCCTTCAGGTCCCTCTCAAAGACGAGGTGAGCGCCTCGCTTCGGGCTCATTCCCACGGACTCATAGAGACGCATGGCTCCGGTCGGGTTCTCGCTGTCCACGCCGAGGTAGGCGCGGTGGAGGCCGCGGCGGCGCAGTTCGGCGAAGGCCTCCAGCAGGAGGGCGCGGCCCAGCCCGCGCCCGCGCCAGAGTCGGCGCACAGAGAGTGAGTCGATGTAGCCGCCGAGCGGCGTCTCGAAGCCCAGCAGGCTGCCGGTGACCTCCTCGCCGTCCCAGGCTACCCACCACAGGCCCAGGTCGAGGTCGGGCGAGGCGAAGCGGAAGGCGAGCCATTCTTGCAGGTCCATGCGGTCCGGGCGCCAGTGATCCTGAAAGGCCTCCTCGGCGGCGGCGTGCACGGCCGCCTCGTCGCGGTGCCGGCGAAAGCGGCGCACCGCGATGCCCGGCGGCCAGACCGGCGCCGCCGGCGACTCGGCGAGGTCGACCTCGAGGCGAAGAAAGGTGCGCACGCAGGCAAATCCGTGGCGGACGAAAAGAGCGCGCCGCTCGAGGTCGTCCTCATGGGTCCAGACGCCGAGGTTCGCGTGCACGTCGCCGGTCACGCGTCCCGCCGCGCTCGCCTCACACAGCTCCAACAGGAACTCACTGAGACCGTGACCGCGGTGGCCGGGATGGACGGTCTGCTCGGAGACGAACAGGTTGGGCGGATCCTCCATCCAAAGGAGCGCGTAGCCGACGACCTCTCCGGAGCAGGTCTCGACCAGCCAGAGGTGCTCGTCCGGCACGAGGCGCGGCAATGCCCACTCCTCCTCGATCCGTGCGGGCGTGACGTCACTGTCGCCGTGCCGCGCGACCTCCACGGCCCGCTTCAGGTCGGCGACGGCCGGGGCGTCGCCGGCGATCGGCCGTCGCAGGCGATAGCCGGCCGGCAGCGGCTTCGAGGCGCCCTGAGATCTCACGGTGGTCCTCACATGGTTTGGCGGACTTCGCGATTCTACCTCGCGCGTGGGACGCGGGGCGACGGCGCCGCGGCCGGGGCGCGGCGGAGCCGGCAGCATCGCACGACGAACCTGCCCGCGCCGACGCGCGTCTCCCTGCTTTGACGTCGACGGGTGCGACAGCGCCCGGGAAGGGGCGCCGATGAGACACACGGGTCTGGCGCTCGCGGCTGCGGTCGCTCTCGTGGCGCTGTCGCTCGTCGCCGTCGGGGCGTGCAGGGGGAACGCCGGCGACCCGGGCGGCGGCGCGCCGCAGCCAGCCGGCGCCGCCGACATCACGGGCCGCCTCTCGCAGCTCTCGGCAGTCGCCGACGGGACCGTGTCCTTCCTCGTGGTCGCCGATCCGGGCGTCTCCGGTGCCTACGACCGCGCGACGGTGCGCACCACGGCACACACGGTAGTGTGGGCGCCGCAAGTCGCAGGCGGGCGCGGTCTGGTGGCGGGCGACCTTCACGACGGCTGCCGGGTCGCCGTGCGCGTCACGGGGCCGGTGGCCGAGTCATACCCGGTTCAGGCAGTCGCCGCCGACGTCGAGGTCCTCTCGGGTCTTTGAGCCTGCGCACAGTCGCTTCCCAGAGAGATTTGCCTAGGTTCCGGTACGCGGCTGCCGTTACATCCTCTGTGAGGCAGCGCGCGACCTTGACACGACGACCTTCGGCATCCGGGGCTTCTTAGCGTGGCCGAGGCTGAGGCCTAGGTGGGCGTAAGCCCGGCTACTTTGCGCCGCGCCTGCGATGCCGGGGTGCTGGCCTGCAGGCGCAGTCCGGGCGGCCATGGGCGCTTTGAACGGGCCGCCCTCCAGGGCATCACGCGCGACCGACTGCTGCGTCCGGGCCGCGATGGGGAGGGCGGCAAGCGAGAGGTCCTCAGGGCGCTCGCCGATCTCGGGGAGGCCGGAAGCCGCTGGCGGGATACCGCCGAACTGCTGCGCGATGTGGCCGGCCTCATGCTGGCGGCGACTGGCGCCACCACCTGTGACATCTACAGACTGGACAACGACCGGCTCGGGCGCGCCGCCGGCGACATGGCGCTGAGAGCGACGGCGCGGATCATAGAGAGTCGTACACGTCGTGCCGATCTGGTCGCGCCTTACGGCGGCGAGGCGTTCGTCGTCGTGCTGCCCGGAGCGGCGGAGCCCGAAGCCCTGGAGATCGCGGGGCGCATTCGCGCCGCCGTGGCCGAGCGCCACCGCGACAACGGAGGCCTGACCGTCAGCATCGGGGTGGCCACCTATCCGGAGTCCGCCGAGACGAAGGAGAGTCTGCTCAATGCCGCTGATCGGGCGCTCTACGTCGCCAAACGGTTCGGCCGCGACCGCGTCGAGGTCGCCGGGTCTGTCGTCGGCTGACCCTCGTCAGTCTCTCTTCGCCTCACCCCGTGTGCATGAAGTTGATGACGTCGCCGTCCTGCACGACGTACTCCTTGCCCTCAGTGCGCAGCAGCGCCTTCTCGCGGGCGGCGTGGAACGAACGCAGATCGATGAGATCGTCGATGCTCACGACCTGGGCACGCACGAACCCATGCTCGATGTCGCTGTGGATGCGACCCGCGGCCTGCTTTGCCGTCCAGCCGCGGGGCAGTTGCCAGGCGCGCGACTCGCTGCTGCGGTAGTCGCCGGTGAAAAACGTGATGTAGCCGAGAACCTCGTAGGCCGCGCGAAGCAGCACGTCGATGGCTCCCGCCTCGTCGGCGCTGAGCTCGGCGCGGAACTCGGCGGCGTCTTCCGGCTCGAGATCGGCCAGCTCGGCTTCGAGGCGCGCGGCGACGGCGACCACCTGGTCGCCCCGGCCGCGCGCCCACTCGACGAACGCGGCGTGAGCGGCGAGCGCCTCCGCCGCGCCCACGTCGTCGTCGGTGTTGAGGACGAAGAGGACCGGCCGGTCGCTGACCAGGGCGAGCTCGCGGAACAGTGGCGCGTCTTCGGGATGGCGCTCCACGCCGCGCGCCAGCCGGCCCTGCTGGAGGGCGGCCAGCAGGTCTTCCAGCGTCGCCAGCTCGCGCTGAGCCGCCTTGTCGCCGCTGCGCGCCGCTTTGCGCGTCTTGTCGAGGCGACGCTCGACGAGCTCCAGGTCGCCGAGTACGAGCTCGGTCTCCACGAGATCCACGTCGGCCGTGGGCTCGACGGTCTCGCGCACATGCGCCACCTCTGGGTTGGCGAACACGCGGATCACGTGCGCGACGGCGTCGACTCCGCGGATGTCTGCGAGGAAGCGGTTGCCGAGGCCCTCGCCGCGGCTGGCGCCCTCCGCCAAGCCGGCGATGTCGACGACGTCGATGGTCGCCTTGACTTTGCGGGGCGTCTCGAGCACCTCGTCGAGGCGGTCCAGCCGCGGGTCGGGGACCGCGACCACGCCCATGTTGGACTCGGCCGACGTGTAGGCGTAAGCGGTGGCCGCCGCGTTGGCGTGGGTCAGGGCGTTGAAGAGAGTCGTCTTGCCGACGTTGGGTAGGCCGACGATGCCGAGTTTCACGGGCGTTTCTCCAGTTTGCTGGTGAGCAGCGTCTCGAGGAGGCGCGAGAGATCGGCGAGCTGTTGCCGAACGCGTCCCGGGTAGGCGCGGTCGACGAAGGCCACGGTGTCCTTGCGGCTGTGCCATAGGCGGCCGCCCTCGCCGGTGGCCGTGAGGCCGGTGTCGTCCACCCTCCAGTCCGTGGCCGTGAACGCCGCCGTGGCGATGTCTTCGAGCGCGAACGGGTCGTCGTCGCTGGACGCCATGGAGACGCCGGCGGGCCGGCCTTTGCCGGTCGGACTGGTGCCCAAGGGGATGCCCAGGCTCCTGGCTGCCGTGAGCGCGTCGTCTCGCAGCCAGGTCGGATCGCCGAAGCGGCTGGTCACCGTAAGCGCGGCGCCGCCGGCCACCGCGTCGAGATCGATCATGCCGATGGTCGCGCGGCGCTCCAGTTCGTTCATGGTGCGTGCGTAGAAGTGGGAGCCCAAGAGGCCCTTCTCCTCGGCGCCAAAGGCGACAAACACGATGGTATACGGCGTGTCCTGCGACTTGATCCGCGCCGCGGCCTCGAGCAGCAGTCCCGTGCCCGTGGCATTGTCGGAGTAGCCCTCGCCGAGGGGCGCCGAGTCGTAGTGAGCGCCGACGATCAGTTGCTTGGCCGACTCCCCCTGCTTGACGGCGATGATGTTGGCAGAGTGGACGCGGCCCCGTGGAGAGCTCGCGATGAACTCCTGGGTGCGCGGGAAGTAACCGTACTGCTGGAACGCGTTGAAGACGAACTCGCGCGCCCCGATCTCGCCCCAAGTGTCGGCGGCGCGAGGGTGCAGGGTCGTGGCAAACGTCCTGGCCAGCACGTAGCCCACGGCGCCGTAGGCGGTGGACGACACGGCGGCGGACGGCCGGCCGCCCTTCTTGGCGGCCTTGTCGCAGGCGCCGAAAGCGCCGGCTGCCGCCAGACCTACGGCCAGCACGAGGGCCGCCGCCACCGCGACCGCGAGCATGCCCCCGCGTGTGCGCAGCGCCGTCATCTCAGAGCGGCGCCGGGACCAGAAGGATCCAGAGGGCGCCGACCACGAGCCCGAACGCCAGCCCGCCCAGGACGTCGCCGAGGTAATGGACCCCTAGGTACACCCGACTGAAACAGAGCACCATGGTGAGCGCGATGAGGGCCGGCAGCGCGGCGGGGTACAGGGTGCCCACCGTGAAGGAGCCCACTACGGCCATGCTCGCGTGCGACGACGGGAACGAGTTGCTGAAAGGCAGCGGGATCTGCCTGGGCTGGCGGGGGTCGGCGATCGGCGGTCGCGGCCTCGCGACGTAGTGCTTGATGAGAAAGCCCAGCGTCTCCACAGCCGTCACCGGCACGGCCACGTACAGGGCTTTTGCCAGGGGCCGCGGTTCGCCGAAGATCCAAGGCAGCGCGGAGACCACATACCAGAGGATGCCGTAGTTGGCGGTCAGAGAGAGGGCGCCGATGGGCCGCGCCAACCAGGGCGGGTGCGGCCAGCCGATGGCGGCACGCCGCGAGAGTTCGCGGTCGAGGCGGTCGAGGCGGCCGGGGACAGAAGGCGGCACGGCGTCTGTGGAGCCGGAGGCGGAGGGCATCGGAATCCCCTCTAGTATACTATCCGCCTGTCGCCGCCCACTCGCTCCGAGGGAACGATCCCCATGCGCACATCGGTCATCGTCACAGCGCTCGGCCCCGACAGCCACGGCCTTCTGGCCAGTGTGGCCACCACCGTGGCCGAGCAGAACGCCAACGTCGACGACGTGAGCCAGACCGTCTCCAACCGCATGTTCACAATGATCATGTTCGTGTCGTTCGACGAGACGGAGACGACGATGGCCGCGCTCAAAGACGCCCTCGAGGCGACCGGTGAGCGCGTCGGCCTGCAGATCAACGTGCAGCACGAGAACATCTTCAAGTTCATGCACCGCATCTAGCGGCGCCCGCCTCCTCCAGGAGCCGCCCTGTGGTCTTCATCACCGAACATGAGATCCTCGAGACCGTCAGCATGATCCGGTCCGAGAACCTCGACGTGCGCGCCGTCACGATGGGCATCTCGCTGACCGACTGCGCCGGGCGAGACCCGCGTAGTGTCGCCGCGAGGGCGCACGCCAAGATCGTGCAGCGCGCTGGTCGGCTGGTCGGCGTGGCCGACGAGATCGAGCACAAGTACGGCATCCCCATCGTCAACAAGCGCGTCTCGCTGACGCCGATCGCCCACGTCGTGGGCAGCGACGACCCCGCCGCTTACGTCGAAGTGGCGCACGCGCTCGACGCCGCCGCCGAGCAGATCGGCATCGATTTCGTCGGCGGCTTCAGCTGTCTCGTGCAGAAGGGGTTCACGCGCGCCGACAGCGCGCTTATCGAGGCCATCCCCGAGGCGATCAGTGGCACCCAGCGCGTGTGCTCGTCGGTCAATGTGGCGTCCACGCGCGCCGGCATCAACATGGACGCGGTGGTGCGCATGGCCGACGTGCTCAAGTCGGTCTCGAGGAGGACCGCCGCGGAGGACTGCATCGGCTGCGCCAAGATCGTCGTGTTCTGCAACGTGCCCGAGGACAATCCGTTCATGGCCGGCGCCATGCACGGCAGCGGCGAACCGGAGGTGAGCGTCAACGTGGCCATCTCCGGCCCCGGCGTGGTGCGCAACGCGGTCGCCAACCACCCCGAGGCCTCGCTCATCGAGCTCGCGGACCTCATCAAGCGCACCACCTTCAAGATCACCCGTGTGGGCGAGCTCGTGGCCCGCGAAGCCTCGCAGATGCTGGGCGCGCAGATGGGCATCATCGATCTCTCGCTGGCGCCCACTCCCGCCGTGGGCGACTCCATCGCCGAGATCCTCGAGAGCATGGGTCTGGGCCAGGTCGGCGCTCCGGGCACCACGGCCGCACTGGCGATGCTCAACGACGCGGTCAAGAAGGGCGGCACCATGGCCACGTCGTCCACCGGCGGCCTTTCGGGCGCCTTCATCCCGGTGAGCGAGGACGCCGCCATGGCCAAGGCCGCCGCCGACGGTGTGCTGAGCATCGAGAAGCTCGAAGCGATGACCGCAGTCTGTTCACTCGGCCTCGACATGATCGTCGTTCCCGGCGACATCCCGCGCAACGCCCTCGCGGGCGTGATCGCCGACGTCATGGCCATCGGCATGATCAATTCGAAGACCACAGGCGCGCGCCTCATCCCGGCCTACGGCAAGACGGTCGGCGACTGGGTCACGCTGGGCGGACTCTTCGGTGAGGCGCCGGTCATGGCGGTGAGCAGCGCCGTCAACGACGTGTTCATGCAGCGCGGGGGGCGGATTCCGGCCCCGCTGCAGAGTCTTACAAACTAGCGGGGCGCCTCAGACCTGGCGCTGCAGGTCCTCCATCATCCTACGGATCGCCGCGGCCGACTCTTTCATGTCGAGAGCCCGCGAGATCTTCTCAGCCTCTGTGAGCTGCATCACTGCGTCGATGGTCTGGCCCTGCTGCCGGTACTGCGTCGCCTGATCGATCTCGTACTTGACGAGATCCGTGAGCATGCGGCGGACCTCCTGGTCCTGCAGGTCGACCATCTTGTTGCTCGTCGTGACGATGATGTCGGAGAGCGGCACCCTGCGGCCGACGGGGCCGGACTCCGGGCCCGCCTCTTCCGAGGCGGCGGGACCGCCCTCAGCAGGCCGCGCAGGCACCGGTTCGTCCGCAGAGGAGCCGCTGTCCGTGACAGGGCTTCGTGTTGTCGTGGTGGCTGTGGGCGTCTGTGTGATCGGCAGTTCGCCGGTGGTCTCGTCGTCCGCCGGCGCGGCCGCTGAGGTGGCGGCGACGGCCGCCGCTTCCGCCTCGGACGCCTGGGCGTCGCCTGAAGGCCCCCAGTCCAGGCCCAGCCCGCCGCCTTCGGGCTCCTCCTCCGTCGCCGCGTCGACCGGCGGCGCGGGACCGGCGTTCTCGTCCGCGGGCCGGGCGTGGCTATGCGCGCCGGGGTCGATAGTGACGTCTTCCATGGGCTGCTCGGCCTTGCCAAGTCCGGAAAGCGTGTCCTGTGGCGCGTCGTCCAGGAACGAGGCGTGCGACATCACCGCCGGCGGCTCCTCGCTCGCGGAACCCCGACGCCGTGTCACGAGCAGCGCGATGATGAGCAGAAGGACGATCGCCGCGGCGACGATGATGCCCACGATCTGCACGGTGGTCATGTGGTCTGGGTCCTCTTGCCGGTCGTTTGTGCCTTGCAGCGTAGTTGTTCGCCTGCGTGAGCGTCATTCCTTGCCGCGCGCGACGTACAATGGCTGCGTGATCGACCCGCAGACCATCGCCGCCGTCATGGCGGACCTGGGAGAGCCGCCGTACCGGGCGCGTCAGGTCTACGAGGCCCTCGCGGGGGGCCTCGCCGTAGATTTCGCCAGCATGACCAGTCTTCCTGTGGCGCTGCGGCGGGCGTTGGCGGAGCGCCTTCGCCCGGTCTCCCTCGAAGACATCGAGACGCGCGTCGCGCCGCGCGGCGCTGCCCGCAAGACCCTGTTCGCGACTCCTGACGGTCACGCTGTCGAGGCCGTACTCATGACCTACGACAAGCGCGCCACCGTGTGCGTGTCCTCGCAGGTCGGCTGCGCCGTGGGATGCGCCTTCTGCGCGTCCGGGCGTCTGGGCCTGCGCCGCGATCTCACGGCTGAAGAGATGGTCGATCAGGTGTTCCACTTCGCGCGGCTGCTCCGCGACGACGAGCGCCGCGTCACCAATGTCGTCTTTATGGGAATGGGCGAGCCGTTTCACAACTACGATGAGACACTGCGCGCGTGCCGTCTTCTCAACGATGGGGACGGCTTCAACCTTGCGGCGCGGTCCATCTCGGTGTCGACGGTCGGTGTGGTGACGGGGATCGACCGCTTCGCGGAGGAGGACCTGCAACTCAATCTCGCAGTGAGCCTCCACGCTGCCACCGACGAAGTACGCGACCGCTTGGTGCCCCTCAACCGCACGTATCCTCTGGACGAGGTGTTCGCGGCGTGCGCGCGATACGTGCGGCGCACCCACCGCAAGGTGCTGTTCGAATACGTGGTCCTGAGGGGCGTGAACGACACCGACGAGCAGGCGCAGATTCTGGCCGCGCGGGTACGCCCGCCGCACTATCACCTCAATCTGATCGCCTACAACGAGACTGGCGGCGAGTTCGCCCGCCCACGGGCGGACCAGCTCGCCGCCCTGCGCGCCCGGCTGGAAGCGGCGGGCGTCAGCTGCACGGTCAGACGCTCGCCGGGGGCGAAGATCGAGGCGGCATGCGGACAGCTGGCGCTGCGCCGCGGCGAGGTGGCCCCTCAGCCCTGAGGCCACGAGGCGCGCAGCGCCTCTGCGGCGGCTTCGGGCTCGACGGTCACCAGCGCGATGTCGGCGCCGAGCTCCAGCCCTGCGATGCTGGAGAGGCGCGGCGCAAGCTCCAAGTGCCAGTGGTAGGTACCGCGAAGCTCCGCCGGCGCTGTGTGCAACCAGAGGTTGAGCGCCGCGCCGCCGGTCGCGGCGTCCACCGCGACGAGTGCGCGCCGCAGGGCGCCGGCCAGCGGCCGCAGGTCGGCGCGCCGCACGTCGGGCTCGTGGATCTTCGGGGCGAGCCACAACTCCCCGGGAAAGCGCGCCGCCGCGGGCACCCAGGCTGCGATGTCGCCGGCGTGTACGACGCGGTCGCCGACGCCGTCGATCTCGGCGCAGAGCACGCACCCGCCGTAGCGGTTGCGGAAGCGCTCGAACTCGAGAAGTTCATCGAGGAGAAGTGGCGGCACCACCGGGGTGCCGAGCAGCTGCGCGTGAGGGTGCGAGAGCGAGGCACCGGCGCCCGGGCCGCGGTTGACGATCAGCGTAGCGGCGGCCGCCCCGGCGTCGAGCTGCGCGGCGATGCGCCGGCGCCAGACCTCGAGGACCTCGAGCAGACCTTCGTCGCCGAGGTCCTCCAGCTCAGCCTCGTGATCCGGCGAGTGCACGATCACCTCGTGCATGCCGGCGAGTGCGGGGTACTTGTTGGGGACGACGCGGATCCGCCAGCCGGAGGAGTCAGGGCCGCCGCCAGGCCGCACGGCGTCGACCTCCGGCGGGGTGAGCGCCTCGTTGCCGGCGCAGAATGGGCAAGGGTCTGTGGCGCCGGCGGCGGCCGCGGCGTGCAGGTCGCTGGGCCGCGCCGCGCGCCCAGGCGCGACGATCGTCAGCTTGCCGTTCACGGGGTTGCGGCGCAACTCGCCGCCGCTCGCGGTGTGCTCGTCGTTCGTCGTCACTCCTCGCATCGTCTGCGGGGAAGGCTACTCCGAGTCCAGCGAGGCGTCGAGCACCGCCCCCTCGTCTTGTTCCTTGGAACGATAGAGCTGGCGCGAGTCGCGCAGCCTGTCGTATTCGTCGTCCAGAACCGCGCCCATCTCGCGCCACAGGCAGACATCTTTCTTGAGATGCTTGGCCTTGATCGCCGGAGTACATTCGTCTTCGAGTGGACAGGCGTAGCACACCTCGTTGTCCAAGACGTTCACGGTCTTGCGCGAGCGCTCCCCTTCGTCGATGCGCCGGTAGGCGTCGAGGAGCAGCTTCTGGACGCTGCCCTGGATGGCGATCTGGAATCTGGGCATCTGCTCGGGTTCGTCGTAGACGAACTCGCCGTTCTGCCAGTGGGCCAGCTCGAACACCTGGTCTAGAGTCTGCCGGCCCATGACCTCGCGGATCCTGGCTTCACTCGTGAAACCCTTCTCCATGAGGCGCTGCCCCAGCGGCTTGAACTTCTTCTGGTCGTGGGTGAGCGCCGAATCCTCGATCAGAGCCTCCGCGAGCTGCTGCTCGCTGAGACATCCGGCCTTGAGCAGGCGGGTCCCCAGCTTCTCGTCGGTGATCGGCAGGGAGATTCCCTCAACGCTGCCGTCGACGAGATAGATGAACCCGTATTCCTCGAAATCGCGGACCTCGAGCACGCCGGTGGCGGCGTTCTGCGCAAGAAACTGCAGGACGCTCGCCAGGTTGAACCGGTGGATCGATCCGTGGAGTAGCATCGCCTTGTCTCTGCCGGCTTCCGTCGTCCATTCGGCGTATCGGCAGCATGCAGGGAAAAGCTTAGACGGCGGCGGCGCGTACCGTGCGGCGGAGGCCGGCCGGGTCAAATTGACCCGGCCTCCGCCGCACGGCTATACTCCACGTTCTGAGTATCGGCAATCGAGCGAGGAAGCTGTGAAGAGGACCTATCAACCGAACACCCGCAAGCGCAGCAAGACCCACGGCTTTCGCAAGCGGATGAGCACCCGCGCGGGTCGGATGGTCATCAAAAAGCGGCGGCAGAAGGGGCGCAAGCGCCTCTCGGCATAGCCGCCCGGCCGATGGCCACCAAGCGCTCCCGCCTTTCGCGTTCTTCCGACTTCCAGCGCATATACAGGCAGGGGAGCTCGACGGCCTCCCGGTTCCTCGTGCTGTACTCGTTCAAGCGCCCAGCTGAGGCAGACGCCGAGGGGCCACGGCTGGGGCTGTCGGTCTCGAAGAAACTGGGCGGAGCCGTCGTCCGCAACCGAGTCAAGCGTCTGCTGCGCGAGGCCGTTCAGGGCTGCGCGGGGCATCTGGCCGAGGAGTACGATCTTGTGGTGATCGCGCGCCCGCAACTGCTCGAGCTCGTCGCTCGTGAGAGCACCGGCGAGAAAGGCGTCGTGGGCGCGGCCGTGCGCGAGCTTCTCGTCCGCGCCGGCGTCCTCAACGAGGTCCCGGGTCCGTGAGCAAGATCCTCATCGCCTTCGTCAAGGTGTATCAGTACACCATCTCGCCGCTCCTCGGGCAGCGCTGCAGGTACTACCCGTCATGCTCCAACTACGCCGTGGAGGCGCTGCGCGAGCACGGCGCCCTTCGCGGCCTCGGTCTGGCCACTTGGCGGCTGCTGCGCTGCAACCCGTTCAGCAACGGGGGGTACGATCCGGTGCCGCCACGCCACAAAGGGTGCGAGCATGAGCACTGCGAGACGAATCTGAGCGCCCGTGTATAACCTGCCCATCCTCAAGCAGCTGGTCTTGCTGCTCCATTGGATCCTCGTCACGATCAACGGTGCTCTCGCTTCGCTGGGGCTGAGCCCCAACTGGAGCTGGGGCCTCGCCATCATCGGTCTCACCATCATCGTCCGTCTCGTGCTGTTCCCCCTCACCTGGAAGCAGTTCAGCTCGGCGCAGTCCATGCAGGTCATCCAGCCGCAGCTCAAGGAACTGCAGAAGAAGTACAAGGGCGACCGCGGCAAGCTCCAGCAAGAGACGATGAAGCTCTACCAGGAGCACCGGGTCAACCCGTTCGCGTCTTGTCTGCCGCTCCTCCTTCAGCTGCCCGTCTTCATCAGCCTGTACGCGGCCATCAAGGGCGTGGGTCCCCTCAGCGCTCCGATCTATCAGCCCTCCGTCTTGGCTCTCAGCCACGCCAGCTTCCTGTGGATCCCTCAGCTCGGAAAGCCAGACCCCTACTTCATCCTGCTGGTCCTCTACGTGGTCACGCAGCTCATCTCGACGGAGCTGATGCTCAGCACGCAGACCGACAAGTCGCAGAAGATGATCATGCGGGCCATGCCCATCATGTTCGTGTTCTTTCTGTTCCGGTTTC